>NZ_QUWV01000115.1 GCF_003403295.1 Komagataeibacter melaceti
CGCCAGCAGCACGCCCCCCATCACGGCCCACACCATCTTCCGCCACCCCCGCATTACATGCCCGCCCCTGTCATGATCCTGATGCACCTGCATATAGTGGAATGAGGGGGCTGTCCGGCGCAACCATGCGGACCCCGGTTGTGCAGTATGTAACCACCAGTAAAGCCGGACAGAATTAATGGACGGATATTTTGTGCGTATCTTTTAACTGATCCGTGCATGTCATGTGTCTCCGTTCCATCAGATGGCCGGAAGCATGGGCCTTGTGCAATTTACAGGGAAAATTGTTTGGTGCTAGTTTTTGCCGATATGATTTGATGAAAGTAATTAGCCGTGCCTGAAGAACAGAAAGCCATTGCGCCCCCCGAAAAACCCAAGACCTGCTTCGTCGTGATGCCAATTGCCGACATGCAGGGTTATGAGCCGGGGCATTTTGGGCGTGTATATGCCAACATTATTAAACCGGCATGTGAGCAGGCAGGCTTTAAGCCAATTCGCGCAGATGAAGTCCAGAATGCCGGTATGATCCATATTGATATTCTGAACAATCTACTGGATGCCGATATGGTTGTGTGTGACCTGAGCGGTAAAAATCCCAATGTCATGTTTGAATTGGGTGTAAGGCAGGCGTTTGATAAGCCGGTTGTGCTGATTCAGGAACAGGGTACCGGGCGCATATTTGATATATCACCGATGCGCTGCATAGATTACGATAAAAACATGCGATATGATTCAGTATTGCCTGTGCAAAAGAAAATCGTGTCTTGCATGAGAGAGACTTATGAAAATAAAGATTCCGGAGATAATATAAATTCCATCGTCCGTCTCTTATCAATATCAAGAGCCGCAGAGCTTCCGAAAACATCAGGAAGTTCCGAGGAAAATATGTTTCAGTTTTTGAAGGCTGAAATTGAATCAATTAAAAATATGATGGCAGGATATAATAGAAATAAAGAATTTAAGCATATAACAAAATATGACGAAGATTGTTCTGAATATATATTAAATAAATTAAGAATAATTTACGAAGAGATTTTTACAACTATTGCAGATGGTTATCTTGATAATAAGTATAAGGAACAAACCGTAAAGGAAATGTTCGAAAAGTATATAATTTTGATTCGTGATATGAAATTTATGAATACAGAAATTCGTATGGAAATGAATAATATAGAGGACGCTTATAAATATTTTATTTCCAAATGAATTATATTTAATAATATTACTGACATGTATCTATATAATGAAACCTGCATCCAACGGTCATTATAACAAACGGATGGGTGGCGCGGGTATTGCCCAACAATACCCGCCTCCTACTGGACAGGCCACAATCTCCACCCCCCATATTGCAACGGACAGAAAACTCCCCTGCCCTAATTCGCCACCGGCCAGCGCAGGCCCGCCGCGCTGGCTGCCGCCTTGACATCACGCGCGCCCGCCGTGCGGGCGTCGAACGGGGTGGGATCGCCCGCGCGTGGGGCGGGGCCTGCGGCGGTGGTGCCGCTGGCGGCACCTGATGCCGGCTGCGGCGGGGTGAACAGGTAAGCACGGCTTTCACGCGCGGCCTCCAGCACGTGGTCCAGCCCCTGGGGGGTGCCGTCCTCGGCCAGGGTGACGGCGGACAGGTCCACCAGCCGCACCACATCGGCCGGTTCCACCGCGCCCATGCGCGCGGCCATGGCGCGGGCCTCGGCACGGATCACGGCGCGGCTGGCGCGGGTGCGCGCGGTGGCGGCGTGTTCGTTGGCGCGGGCAAGATCACCCTCCAGCGCGGCGCGGGCCTGTACGGCGGCGTCACGTTCGGCGCGCAGGGCGTCCATCTCGCGGCGCAGGGTGTCCATGTCTGGGGAATGGGGAACGCTTGATCGGGTCATGGATGGCTCCGTAACGGATAAAGGGGTCAGGCCGGGTTTTCGGTGCCGATGCGCGCCCATTCCGCATGGGGCGACGGCGCGCCCGCGCGGGCGGCAAAGATGGCGCACGCCGTCTGGCGCGAGACGAAGCCGCCCCGCACCGCGGTATCCAGCCCCTGCGCAAGCTGCGCCAGTTCGGCCTCCGTGCCCGGAAAATAGGGCGGCCACTGCAATGCCAGCCCGGCGGGATCAAGCCCCGCATGGTCCACCCCGCCAATGCGCAGCCCGCCATGCAGCACATGGGAAAACCGGCACACCATGCGGTACAGCGCCAGCAGCCCGTATTCACCGTAGGAAAGGCGCATCCGGTCCGCCAGCCACAGCAGCGGCTGGTACAGCATCTCCATCGCCCGGCCCGATGTGGGGGCGGCAAGGCTGTCGGCCTGGGCGCGGTTGCCGTGTATCTGCTCCATCACGCTGGCGCGCAGCTCACGGTAATGGGCGCGCATGGCGTCCGCCGCATCGCCATTTATTTCCAGCAGTTTGGCATCACCATCCAGCGGCAGGGTCAGCGCGCTGGCCGCCCCGCCGGTGGCGGCGGGCGTGCCATCGGCATACGGGTCCGGCCCCGCGCGGATGACAAGGCGCGGGTCGGCGCTGTATTTCAGCCCCCGCCCGGACTGGGAGAGCAGGTAGTCACACTCGATCACCGTATCAATGGCCGGGGCGAAGGTGCATGGCCCGTCCACCACGCCGGGGGCGGCCAGGTTGGCCATCCACACCCACGGCACGAACCCCAGGCCGTGATGCGTGCCGCGCGCGGCGTCCACCCGCGCGGGTGGTCCCGCATCCACACGGCAGGGCACGTAAACGTGGCAGTCCGCCCGGTCCCATACGCGCTGCCACCAGAACACGGCGGCCGCTTCCTCCGCGCCGATGGGCCAGCCCTGCGCCGCCAGCACGTGGCCGGGCACCTTGTAGCGTTCGGTCACGCTGGACAGTTCGCCGCACGCATCCCATTGCGGGGTCAGGTAGATGGTGTCATGCACCTGCATGCGCAGGCGGCGGTCCACTGCCTCGACCAGCACGGCGACCGAGCCGATGCTGCCGCGCGTGGCGGCATCCGTCATCAGCGCGGGCAGCGCCGTTTCGGTGGCCACCTGCGCCAGTATGCCCGGCACGGCGGGGTCGTGCGCGCCCGTGGCGGGCCAGTGCGACGCCCCGAACACCAGCGAGACCGCATCATCCACCACCGCGCGGCACATATTGGTGCGCACCGACGGCCTGCGGCACGCCAGCGGGATGTATTCGCCCGCGCCGTTATATTCGGTGCCGAAGGGGTTGGGGATGGCGTCGTACTGCGTGCCCTCGCGCACCCGCGCCAGCGCGGCCAGCGCCTGCGCGCGGGCGGGCAGGTCCGGGTCACGGGGATAGGTTTTCCTGAGTTCCTGCCAGTCCATGCGGTCTCTCCGGTATGCGTGCGGTCCAGTGCGGCGGGGCGTGCGTGAAGGGTTACGGGGCCTGCCCGGCAAAACGCCCGGCAACACCGCCCTCACCTGAAAAAAAGCCGGAATCCTGCAAAATCTGCCCGATCGTCCCAGCGGATCATTTCACCATGCGTGGTGGTGTGGCGGGGGGCTGCGGGGCCTGCCCGCCCGGCGCATATGGCAGGGCCATGGGCAAGGGTGGTGAAACATGGTCGGAAGCCGCCCGGAAACACGGCTTTCATCTAAAAAAGCTGGAATCCTGCAAATCCCGCCCGATCATCCCAACGGGTCATTCCGCCATGCGTGGTGGTGTGGCGGGGGGCTTATGGGTGCCGACAGGCTGCCGGAAACTGCCCGGTAACTTCACCCTCGCCCGACAGATGCCAAAACCCCGCCCCATGCACGGGCGGCGAAGGGCAGCATGTACGCACCCCTTCGCCCCGCCGGGATGCTAACGCCCGATGTTGAAGCGTGTGGGGGCCCACCGCGCCGGGGCGGGCGGCGGGGCGGAGAGCATGAGGTCACTTAGCGCCCAGACCAGTGCATCCGCCCGGTCGGGGGAATGGGGGCCGTGGTACCCGGCGGCGGAAAACTGGCATAGCTGTTCCTCCATCTCGCCAAAGGTGCCGTGGTGCGTCACCCGCCCCTGTTCATACAGCGCCGCCACCGGTTCGGCCCGCGCGGCCTTGCCCCGGCTGGCCGTGACCATGCGCAGGGGGGCCGCCGGGTTCACGCCGCGCAGCGTGGCCTCGACCAGCGCGCCGCCAAAATTATGCTCGGCCACGATGCGCTCGGCCCCCCATTCGGCATGTGCGCGCAATGCCGTGCGCGCCCAGCCCGCGGGCGTGTCGCGCCGTGACAGGTCGGCCAGCACATGGCCCTGCCCCGCCGCGTCCACGCCGCATACGACAATGCCGATCTCGTCCGAGCGCGTATCCTCCGGCCCCGCGCAGCCCGATGGGTCAACCGCCACCACAATGCGCCGCATCCGCCCCGCCACGGCCGCGCGCGTGGCGGGGGTGACGGGGGCGGCACGGTGAAAATCCTCCATCCGCCACAGCGCGCCATCCACCGCCTGCTGGTATTCACCCAATAAAAAGCGCCTGCGTTCACGCTCCGGCAGGGCGGCAAGCCCGGCCAGGTAACCGGCCGACAGGTTGGCGCGGTTGCCATCGGGGTTCAGCCGCATGGTGGCATAGGCCGCGCGGTGCAGCGGCGCGCCGGATGCCGGCTCCACCCCGTCTTCAAACACGCGGTAGAGCCAGTGCGCGGTGGTGGGGGGGTTGGCGTCGATATACTCCTTCAGCGCCAGGGGCGATTTCTGCGCAAGGCGGGTGAGCAGCATGTTGCGCGCGCCATAGGTGATCTGGCTGGCCTCGTTCAAATAAACGGTGGCGAATTCCAGCCCCAGTATCTTTTCGGTCCGTTCCTCATCATCCAGCCCGCCGAACATGATGGTCGAGCCATTGGGCAGCTCCACCGTCCAGTCCGTGCGCGAAAGCACCCACGGCACGGTGGGAAAGCACCGGCGCATGACGGTGGGGAACGTATCGGCCACCACGGTCGCGCGCAGCGCGTTCAGCCGGTGACGGAATATGCCGTGCCGCGTGCCCGCCGCCCTGAGCGCGCGTATGACCAGCGCGCGCACCAGCACGAATGTCTTGCCCGACCGCGCGCCGCCACGCAGCAGGATATGCGTGGCCGCCCCGCCCAGCAGCCGGTTGGCGGCGCGCTGGTCATCCGTCAGGCGGAAGGGGGTGGCGGGGGGCTGCGCGTCACAGGGCCGCGTCATCGGTGGTGATGGTAATGGCAATGCCCCCTGCCCCGCTCTCGGCGCGGGTGGCTGTTGCGGGCGGGCGCAGGCGGGTGGCGACCCACATCCGCGCCTCCATGCGCAGTTTCATGGCGGGCACGTCGTCACGGCCGGTGGCGCGGTCGGCTATGGCGATGATCTCCTCGGCCAGGGTGTCGGCCGCGGCCTCACGCGCGGTGGCGTACAGCGCGCGAAAGGCGGGGTTGTCGCGCAGCCAGCGGAATACGGTGGCGCGGTGCGGCATACCGGCATCGGCACAGATCGCGCGCAGGCTCTGCCCATCGGCCAGGCGGGTGCAGATGTCATCGGCCACGCGGCGGCTATAGGCCCCGCGCCGCGCCTGCGGGGCGGCGGCGTTGTGCGGCATGGCGGTCCTCCCTGCGGGTCCGGGCGCGGTTATGTCATGATGGAATGTTTATGCGTAAAAACCGTGCAGGCGGCAAATGCATATCTGCCTTTTCCCGGTAATGAATAAAAAATCCTGCAATTAACCTTCTCCTTACCGTTTGAATGTTCTGTGGCTGCACCAGCAGATCTGTCTTTCTACCAGCGTGGAAACCGGGGTGAATTGTGACTACCGTAACGACAACCAGTCTTTCATGGTCGGCCTCATGGTTTCAGGGGGCGGTTCCATCCGCTGATGAGAATGGGCAGGACCCCCTCCAGCACGGCAGCGCGGTTGCCAGTGACGCATCCGAAAGCTCCGGCACGGACACGGGTTCAGCGGGCACGGATGCGCTCTCCCTGTCCAGCGCGGCGGCAACCTACCTGAGTACGCAGGGCACGCAGATAGGCGGCTCCACCAGCACGATACAGAAGGTGTACGACACCCTCGCGCAGATCATCACCAGTTCCTCCACGTCCGATGCGCAGAAATGGTCGGCCTATGTGACCAGTGACGAAATGCGCTCGGAAATCGAGGCGCATGGCGGCGACGCGGCCAACGGCATTGAAACGGCCTTTGACCAGGAAACCGAGAACACGCCGTTCATGCAGACCATCAACGCCGGGCTGCAGGACATAAGCAGCCGACACCTGACCTATGACGACAACCAGGCGGTTTCGATCCCGATGGAAAGGTCCCTTCTCTACCTGCAGCAGACCGAGGAGCGCGCGCAGGAGGAGGAAGCATGGGGTTCGTCCTCCCTGTCCATCAACATACAGGAAACCACGACCCAGACGGCTTCGGAGTCACAGACCAGCTTCACGCTCTCATCCGGCTTTTCGGGGCAGGAAAATATCCTGCCGACCGATGCCCTGCAGGCGTTGGACAACACATCCACCCCCAGCGTGGACACCACCCAGCCCTACAGCTTCACCCCCGAAGGCAACACCACAGCTATTACCGGCCATTTCAACAGCATGGACGGGATAAACGCGCAGCTCGACAGGGAAATTGTCGATGAACTGTTTGCCTCGCCCTCCAGCTCCGGTGCCACCGCCAGCGGCACGAAGCCCACGGATCAGGACAGCGTGAGTGCCCCCGTTTCCGGCGGGCAGGATGCGGATGGCACCAAAACCACAACACAGGCGGCATGACGCCGCCCCCCTGAAAAAAGGCGACGCCCGGAAACTCTGATGACTTCAGGCCAGCGGCGTGAACGCCGCGCGCTGCCAGTAGCTGAAGCCGGTCAGCGCATGGACCAGGGCCACCGGAATATCGAAGTAAAAATCGACCGCGCCGGGCGGGTAGCCACTTTCCACTTCCTCACGCTCCATATCCGCCACAAGGCCGGGCAGGCACGCGGGCGGCTGGCCCGTGGTTACAAGGTCATGCGCGCTGGCGCTCCCGTCATGCGCGACGGACCAGACCTCCACCCCGCCATGGTAGCCGGTGGCGCGGGTGCGGCAGGCATGTTCATCAATGGTGATGAAAATAACCTCCACCCCCGCCCCCTGCGTGGCGAGTTTCAGGCGCAGGCCGGGGGCGTCCGCCATGTCGTTGCACCACAGCACGCACCACCCATCCGGCAGCGCGGCCATGCACAGCCGCGCGGCGGGGGTGTCGGTCCCGGCCCCGTCCGTGGTCAGGCCAAGGTGGCGCAGGAGTGCATCAGGTGCGACGCCACGGACCATGAACAGCCCCACGGCATGCCCCGCCGGGCGTGGCGGGCCGTCAGCGCGCACATGGGGGCGCAGCCTTATGGGCGGGAAAATGTCCTGTCCCCCTTCCTCCCACGCGGGCGGGCCGAACGTGACCCGGCCATGCACCAGCGTGTAGGGATAGGCAACCTGCGCCCCCGTGCCGTCACGATAGGCACAGCTTACAACCGCCGCCTGCGTCGGCCCCGCCGCACCGGGCAGGATGACCGTGCAGTTGGCAATCACCGCCGCCGCGCGCCGGGGCCGGGCGCGCACATCGGCCCGCAATGCCGCATGCACCTGCGCCATCAGGGCGGCGGGATCGGCCGATGTCACGGGCGGGGTGACGGGAATGATCCCGCCGCGCAGGTCCATGGCCGCGCCCTGCGGGGCGAACACCCCCTGCGTGGCCAGCAGCCTTTCGGCCTGTGGCAGCAGGGCATGCGCCAGTTTGGTGAAATCATGCGCCGGTGTTGCCAGCCAGCAGGGCGGCTCCGCCCCGTTACCATCCTGATACGCCACCATGGCCCCCATCCCCCAGCAGGTTACAGATAAAAGTTTTCGGGTGCCGCCTTTTTACAAAAAAGGCAGCGTTATCTACCGCAGCCTACCCCGGCCTTACGCCACATGCACATGGTCGTGCCCACCATGGTCATGCCCGTGCCCGTCATCATGCGTGTGGCGGTGGTGCAGGTCGGGGTAATGGGGGTGGGCATGCACCAGCCGGGTGTGGCGGTGGCGGTGGGTGTGTGGCTCGCCCGGCGGGTCGTCGGGGCCATGGGCGTGCTGGTGGTGGGCGTCATGCACATGGCGGTGGGTGTGCTCCATTTCCTCATGCTCATGGGTGTGGGCGTGGCGTTCGCTCAGGTGCAGCCACAGCCCCACGCCCATCAGCACGCCCGCCACCAGCAGGCGGCCCACGTCATGCGCATGGAACAGCACAACCGACACCACCGCGCCCACAAACGGCGCCAGCGCAAAATACGCCCCCGTGCGCGCAGCCCCCAGATGCCGCAGCCCCAGCATGAACAGCACCAGGCTGACCCCATAGCCCAGAAACCCCACCGCGCCCGCGGCGGCGACAATGCCCGCGCCGGGCCAGCCCGCGTGCTGGAACCACAGGGCGGCCAGCAGGTTCACCGTTCCCGCCACAATGCCCTTTATCATGGCGATACGCACCGGGTCGGCTGCCGAGAGCCGCCCACTAAGGTTATTGTCAATGCCCCAGCACAGACACGCGGCGGCGATGTACAGCGCGCCGGGGGCAAACACCGCCCGCCCCTGCCATGACAGCACGCC
>NZ_QUWV01000116.1 GCF_003403295.1 Komagataeibacter melaceti
CCAATGGAACAAGGCCACCCAGCTGACAGCCTGAAAACTTCACGGCAGAGCGTTACTCAACACACTACAGTTAACGTGACAGCTCCCCTGACGCAGTCTTCCCGGAACGTCCCTGTAACCCGGGTCATGCGCGACCACGGCGCGGTGGAGCGCTTGCACAAGATCCCGCCGGAACAGGTCGCGTCCGCTTTCCGCGGCACGGGGCAGGAAATGCTCCAGGGCCCGGGCATAATCACGGACCTGCCGGACGGCCTGCGTGGCGCCGTGATCGTCTTCATCCACGACGAGGAGTTCACTGAGCGTGCTGTGCGTGCCCTCGAGGGCGGAGCTGCTGACCGCCTCGCGCCGGCCGAGCACCCGGCTGATCAGGTAAGGATCGGGCAGGGTGCGGGCAAGCGCGGTAATTTCGCCCAGGGCGGCCTGTGCCGCACCGTGCCGGGCTCCGACAGCCCCCAGCACGAGGCTTCCATCCGGGGGCGGGGGGGGCACGACGCCGTAATGCTGGGCATAGGGC
>NZ_QUWV01000117.1 GCF_003403295.1 Komagataeibacter melaceti
GGCCGCGATGTCCAGCACCTTCTGGCGCGCGGGGGTAAGCCGCAGCCCGGCGGGTTGCGGGCTGGCCACGATCCACCCGCTGGCGGGGCGGGGCAGTGGGGCCAGCGCATTGGCGCGCAACGCCATGGCCAGCACCATGCCCGGTGGCGAGAGGGTATAGGCGGCCACCCAGTCCACGAACTGGCGTAGCTGCGCGGGCAGGGGCGGCAGGTCCGCGCGCGCGGTGACGGGCTTGAGGCGGCTGGCGGCGACCTCCTTTTGCGGTGGGGGCATGAATTCGGGCGGAAGATGGGGTTCATCATCCCATATCACGCCGGTTTCCGTGCGGCGGCCCAGCGGCACGGTTACGATATCGCCCGGCCCCGCACCGGCCAGCCGGGCGGGGAGCAGGTAGTCAAGCGGCCCGGCGAAGGGCAGTGTCAGCATGACCCGCACCCGCCGCCCGGTGGGGGTGGGTAGCAGCTCTGCCTGCGAAGGATTGCGATGCGGCATGGGTTTTTCTACCGTTATCCACCGCCCGTGTCTTGTCCATCGTCCGGGCGGGTAGAGCGAAAGGGCATGCGGCATGATGGCGGGCGCGGCAAGGGATGCGTTTTTGCAGTGGATGGAGACCGAACGCCGGGCCTCCCCCCTGACGGTTACGGCCTATCGTGGGGATCTCGAGCGTTTTCTGGTGTTCCTGACCGGCCATCTGGGGGCCGAGCCTGATCTTGCGGCGCTGGCTGGCCTGTCGCTGGCGGACCTGCGGGCATGGCTGGCGCATGAGCATGGCGTGGCCCTGAACGCGCGCCGCCCCACCACGCAGGACCGCGCGGCGCGCACGCGGGCGCGGCGGGTCTCGGCGCTGCGGTCGTTCTTCCGTTATCTGGCGCGCCACCATGGCGTGGACAACCCCGCCCCCGGCCTTCTGGCCACGCCGCGCACCCGCCGCCCGCTGCCCCGCCCGCTATCCGGCCCGCAGGCGCTCGAGGTGCCCGAAGGCGTGTCCGACCTTGCCCACACGTCCATGGCGCAGTCACGTGACGCGGCCCTGTTCATGCTGCTGTATGGCTGCGGGCTGCGTATTTCCGAGGCACTGGCGCTGGACGTGCGTGACCTTGAACAGGCGGCGGCCATGGGCAACCCCGTGGCGGGCGATGGCGTGCTGCGCATCCGCGGCAAGGGGGGCAAGGAGCGCATGGTGCCGGTCCTGCCGCAGGTGATGCAGGCCCTGCGGCGCTGGCGCCACGCCCACCCGCTGCCCCAGCCCGACGCCCCCCTGTTCGTGGGGGTGCGCGGGGGTCGCCTGCAGGCCGGGATCGCGCAGCGGGCCATGCGGACGTGGCGGCACATGGCGGGCCTGCCCGAGCATGCAACCCCGCACGCGCTGCGGCATTCATTCGCCACCCACCTGATGGAGGGCGGGGCCGACCTGCGCGTGATACAGGACCTGCTGGGCCATGCCAGCCTGTCCACCACGCAGCGCTATACCCTTGCGGATGAGGCCCGCCTCATGGATGTCTGGACACGTGCCCATCCCCATGCCACCGATACGGTCCCTTGAAACAGGAATGCCCATGCCAGAGCGGTTAGCCTATCCCCCCATTGACCCCTACGACCATGGCTGGCTCGATACGGGTGAGGGGCACCGGATATACTGGGAACTCTGTGGCAATCCCGCCGGGATTCCGGTGGTGTTCGTGCATGGCGGGCCCGGTGGGGGGTGTTCGCCCTACCAGCGGCGGATGTTCGATCCCGCGCGCTACCGTATCCTCCTGTTCGACCAGCGTGGCTGCGGGCGCTCCACGCCGCATGCATCGCTGGAAAACAACACCACATGGCACCTGGTGGCCGACATGGAGCGCCTGCGCGTCATGACGGGGGCCGAGACATGGATGGTGTTCG
Organism: Komagataeibacter melaceti; assembly: GCF_003403295.1. Classification (GTDB taxonomy): domain Bacteria; phylum Pseudomonadota; class Alphaproteobacteria; order Acetobacterales; family Acetobacteraceae; genus Komagataeibacter; species Komagataeibacter melaceti. Next base: position 1,885 of record NZ_QUWV01000117.1, read on the forward strand.
GCGGGTCATGGGGGTCGGCGCTGGCGCTGGCCTATGCGCAGGCGCACCCGCAGCGTGTCAGCGCGCTGGTCATGCGCGGCATCTTCACCCTGCGCCGGGCCGAACTGCTCTGGTATTATCAGGAGGGCGCATCATGGCTGTTCCCGGACCTGTGGGAACAGTTTTTGGCCCCCATTCCCCCCGCCGAGCGCACGGACATCATGGCCGCCTATCACCGGCGGCTGACCGGCCCGGACGAGACGGCGCGGATGCAGGCCGCCCTGGCATGGAGCGTGTGGGAGGGACGGACCATAACCCTGTGCCCCGCCCCGCAGACCGTGGCCCAGCATACGGACCCGCGCTACGCGCTGGCCTTCTCGCGCATAGAAAACCACTATTTCGTCCATGGCGGGTGGCTGGAAGAAGGCCAGTTGATCCGCAATGTGGGGCGCATCCGGCACATTCCCGCCGTGATCGTGCAGGGGCGCTACGACGTGGCCACCCCCATGCGCACGGCATGGGACCTGCACCGCGCATGGCCGGAGGCGGATTTCCGGGTCATTGACATCGCGGGCCATGCCATGACAGAGCCCGGCATCCAGACCGCCCTGCTTGATGCGACCGACGCCATGGCGGAGCGCCTGGCGTAGTGGCAGTAGCCCCCCGCCTCGCGGCCTGCCTGCTGGCTGCCATGGTGGCCTGCGGGCCGGGTGGCGCGCGGGCGCAGGAGGTCGCGCGCCTGTGCAACCATGAGCGCGTGGCCCAGGTGCCGCTGCGGGATGACGGGGGCTACCTGTCCATTGTGGTCAGCATTGCGGGGTATGAGCTGAGCGCGCTGGTTGATACCGGCTCCGACGGTGGGCTGCTGACCCCTGATATGGTGGGCTACCTGCGGCTGCGGCTGGACCCCGACCATGAAACCGTCGTCCATGGCACGGGCGGGGTGGCGCAGGCCACGCCCAACGCACTCATTCCGGACCTGCGGGTGGGCGGCGTGGATTTTGGCGCGCGGTCCGTGCCGGTGGGTGAACTGCCGGGCAAGCCGATGATCCGCCCGCCCGTGGCGGGGCTGCTGGGGGGGGATATCCTCTCGCGCTTCGATCTGGACATGGATGTGCCCGGCGGCACGCTGACGCTGTGGAACATCCGGCACGGGGCGCTGGCCTGCGCGCCCCCACCGGTATGGGACGGCCCGTACGAGACCCTGCCCCTGACCCGGCAGGACAACCGCTTCCTGCTGCAGGTCGCGCTGGATGGCAGGCCGGTCACGGCGCTGCTGGACAGCGGGGCGCGCTCACGCATCGTCTCGCCGGAGGTCGCCCGGCGCGCAGGTGTCAGCCAGTCCCGTCTGGAGCGTGATCCCGGTGGGGTGACGGCGGGCGTGGACGGGCATCAGGACATCTATCACTGGCACCGTTTCGACAGCCTTCAGGTCGGGCATGAACTTGAGCGCAATGTCACGCTGACCGTGGCCCCCCTGCGTGAACACCTGGAAATGCTGCTGGGGTCGGACTGGTTCGCCAGCCACCGCGTATGGATATCCTACGCCACCAATCAGGCCTTTGTCCGCCCCGCGCGGCGTCCGGGCGGATAGGCGTAAAAAAAGCAGGCCGTCCGGCTGGACTGGCCTGCTTTTTCAGGATCGGGTGCGGTAATGCGGCAACCCGCCGGGGTCAGCCTTTCAGCTTCGCGTTGCACTGGCTGTAATAGCCACCGCCATGCTGGATCCAGCGCAGGCCGCCATTGGCGTTGGTGGCCTTGTTGGCGTTGTACTGGTCGAGGCAGGTGTGCATGCGGGCCTTGCCCGCTGATTCCTGCGCGTATTTGGGGGAAATGGCGACAGGCATCACGGCGCTGGTGGACATGGCGGGCCGAGGCGTGGCTGCAGCCGGTGTGGCGGCAGCGGGCGCGGCCGCGACGGGTGCTGCCGCGGGTGCCGCAGGGCTGGTGGCGGCGGCATGTTCGCCCACGGGGGCCGTGGGCGCGGTGGTGGCCGTGGCCCCGGTATCGCACTGGCTGGCCTTGAACGCCTTGTAGGACTGGTCGTTCAGCGTACCGGCGGTGCGGGCGGCCGTGAATTTTTCATGGCAGGCCTTGGCGGTTTCGCGCGCATGGCCCGCGCTGGCGGAAAGTACAAGGGCCAGCATGCCCATGCCTGCGGTCTTGAGACGGAATGATGTCGCCATATGTCTGGTCTGTCCTGAAATGATGTGGGGAAACGCCATGCTCAGAGCGCGCTGTCACCTGTTTCGCGCGTGCGGATGCGGATGACGCCCTCAAGCGGGGAGATGAAAATCTTGCCATCCCCGATCTTGCCGGTATGCGCGGCCTCCAGGATCGTTTCCACCGCCTGATCGACCAGATCGTCGCTTACCGCGATCTCGATCTTGATCTTGGGCAGGAAGCTGACATGGTATTCCGCCCCGCGATAGATTTCGGTCTGGCCCTTCTGGCGGCCGAATCCCTTGACTTCCGATACCGTAAGCCCCTGAATCCCCAGTGGGGTCAGGGCCTCACGCACATCGTCGAGCTTGAAAGGCTTGATGATGGCTGTGACAAGCTTCATCTCACCATATCTCCATTTTTCTGTCCGGTCCGGGCTGACCGTGGGTGAAGGATAATATAACCGCTCCGTCTATACGCTGATTGGGTGATGCATGTCATCCGCCTTCGTATGCCGGGTATGGTAAGCGCGCTTGTGCGTTCCCCGCAGGGGGGAGTAAATCCGATGGGCTTGCCACCCCGCCCGCAGGGGCCAGAACAGGAAACGAAATGACCGCGAACACGACAGCCAGCACCGCGCCCGAGGCTCTTGAGGCAGATGTCTGCATTGTTGGGGCCGGGCCGGTCGGGGTGACGCTGGCCTGCCGTCTGGCCCAGCATGGCATGAAAATCGTCATTATCGATCGCGCGGACCTGCCGCCCATGGAAAACCCGGCCTTTGACGGCCGGGCCTACGCCATTAGTGCCGGTTCGCGCCACCTGCTGGAGGATGCGGGCATATGGGCGCGCCTGCCCATGCAGGCATGCGACATCCGCGAAATCCGCGTGACCGATGGCCGCCCCGGGCGACCGCCCTCGCGCCTGTTCCTTGAATTCGGGCCGGATGACGCCGACGAGCCTTTCGGCGCGATGATCGAGGCCCGCGCCCTGCGTGTCGCCCTGAATGCGGCGCTGTACGCCACCCCCGGCATAACGGTTTTCGCCCCCGATGAGGCCCGCGTGACCCGCAATGCCGATGGCGCGGTAATCCGCACCACCAGCGGGCGGGTGATCAATGCCCGCCTCGTCATCGCGGCGGAGGGGCGGCGCAGCCCGCTGCGTGAACAGGCGCGCATTCCCGTCACCCGCCTGCCGTACAACCAGTGCGGCATCATATGCGCCGTGGCCCATGAACGCCCGCATGAGGGGCGGGCGCTGGAACATTTTCTGCCCGCCGGTCCGTTCGCGCAGCTTCCCATGGCCCCCACGCCGGACTACCCCAACCTGTCCGCCGTGGTCTGGACCGAGAGTGAAAAGGTGGCCTACCGGCAGGCCGAACTGCCGCATGAAGCCTTTGCCCACGAGATCCGCCGCCGCATGGGTGATGACTGGCTGGGCGCGCTTACGCCGGTGGGGCGGCGGTGGGTCTATCCGCTTTCCGCCCAGTACGCGCAGCGTTATGTTGATACGCGCCTGGCGCTGGTGGGAGATTCGGCCCACGGGATGCACCCCATCGCGGGGCAGGGGCTGAACCTTGGCTTTCGTGATATCGTGGCCCTGGTGGATATCGTGACCGAGGCCCATGCCCGTGGCGGGGATGTGGGCGCGCCGGACGTGCTGCGGGCCTATCAGGCGCGCTGCCGCCCCGCCAACCTGCTGATGCTGGCGGCAACCGACATGCTCGAGCGCGTGTTCGGCAACGACAACCCCGTGCTGCGGGTGGCGCGGGATGTGGGGCTGGCGGCGATAAACCGCATCACGCCGCTGCGCCGTGGTTTTGCCCGGCAGGCCATGGGGCTGTAGCCTGCGCGCGCGGATATATATGTCAACACAGGGCCGCATGGCCGGAACGGAACCGTCATGTCCAACAAGCAGTCAGCCACAATTCCCGACAAGCGGCACGTAAAGCCCGCCAACCCGACCACGCTGGGGCCGGTTGACCCGGTCAGGCTGTGGGAAGAAATCGTGGACGGCGCATGCGGCTGCTGTGACCCGCTGGTCAAGGGGCTGCTGGCCACGGGCATCCGCAACCATTCATCCTTTCGCGGGGCGCTGGCCGCCCTGATCGGGCGCAAGCTGGGGGACCGTTCGGTGGCGGATGACGCGCTGGCCGAACTGGTGATGGAGGTGTTCGAGGCCGATCCCGACATCGTGCGCGCGGCGGCGGCGGATCTGGTCGCCATACGTGAGCGCGATCCCGCCACGGCGGATTACGTGACGCCTTTCCTGTTCTTCAAGGGCTACCACGCCGTTCAGGGCCACCGCGTGGCGCACTGGCTGTGGCATAACCGGCGCGGCTACCTTGCGCTGCACCTGCAGAGCCGGTGCTCCGAACTCTTTGCAGTGGACATCCACCCCGCTGCCCGGCTGGGGCGGCGCATCCTGCTCGACCATGGCACCGGCATCGTCATTGGCGAGACTTCGGTGCTGGAGGATGATGTCTCGCTCCTGCAGGGCGTGACCCTTGGGGGTACGGGCAAGAACATAGGGGACCGCCACCCCAAGGTGCGCCGTGGGGTGCTGATCGGGGCGGGGGCCAAGATACTGGGCAATATCGAGATCGGGGAGGGGGCGAAGGTTGGCGCGGGGTCCATTGTTCTGGAATCCGTCTCGCCCT
>NZ_QUWV01000118.1 GCF_003403295.1 Komagataeibacter melaceti
GGCCAAGATACTGGGCAATATCGAGATCGGGGAGGGGGCGAAGGTTGGCGCGGGGTCCATTGTTCTGGAATCCGTCTCGCCCTATACCACCGTTGTCGGCAATCCCGCCCGCGTCGTGGGCACACGGCATTCCAGCCTGCCCGCCTTCACCATGGACCAGACCCTGCCCCCCATTGATTACATCATCTGATGACTGAATTCGTTTCGAGGCCGCATGTCGCCGTTATTGGCGGCGGCCCCGCCGGGCTTGCGGCGGCGGAGGTCCTGTCCGCACATGGCTGCGCCGTCAGCGTGGCCGAACAGATGCCCACCATGGGCCGCAAGCTGCTCATGGCCGGGCGCGGCGGCCTCAACCTGACCCATTCCGAAAATGCCGACCGCTTCGCCGCGCGCTATGGTGCTGCACGCCCCATGATGGAGACTGCACTTTCCGCCTTTTCCCCACGGGATATGGTGGAATGGGCCGAGGGGCTGGGGCAGGACTGCTTTACCGGCAGCAGCGGCCGGGTCTTCCCGCGCGTGATGAAGGCGTCGCCCTTGTTGCGGGCATGGCTGGCCCGGCTGGCCGCGCGCGGCGTGCGGCTGCTGACCCGCCACCGCTGGGATGGATGGGACGCGCAGGGCAGGCTGTGCATGTCCGGCCCCGGCGGCAGCGTGCACTGGCGGGTGGACGCCACCGTGCTGGCGCTGGGGGGCGCAAGCTGGGCGCGCCTGGGGTCCGATGGCGCATGGCGTGAGCGGCTTGTGGCCTCGGGCATCGAGGTCACGCCCTTCGCACCGGCGAATTGCGGGTTTGTCACGGGATGGAGCGAGACGTTCCGCACGCGCTTTGCGGGTACGCCGTTGCGTGGCGTGGCCATCAGGCTGGAAGATGGCGAACAGGCGCGTGGTGAGGCCATGGTGACGCAGGCGGGGATCGAGGGGGGTGCGATCTACGCCCTGTCCGCCGCCATACGGGAGCGCATTGCCCGCACGGGGCACGCACGCATCCTGCTTGACCTGCGTCCCGCGCTTGATGTGGCGGAAGTCACGACCCGCATCGCCCGCGTTCGCACGCGGGAAAGCCTGTCCAACACTCTGCGCAAGGCGCTGCGCCTGGCCCCTGTATCCGTCGCCCTGCTGCGTGAAGGTGCCGGGGGGCAACCGCCGCGCGACCCGGCGGCGCTGGCCCGGCTGGTCAAGGCGGTGCCGGTGGTGCTGCACGCCCCCGCAGCACTTGACCGCGCCATTTCGGTGGCGGGGGGGATCGCCTGGTCGGCGCTGGACCGCCATCTCATGCTGCGTGCGCGCCCCGGTGTTTTCGCGGCGGGTGAAATGCTGGACTGGGAGGCCCCGACCGGCGGCTTCCTGCTGCAGGGCTGCATGGCGACGGGCCGCATGGCGGGCGAGGGCGCGTGGCAGTGGTTGCGTGACTCGCGGCAGGGACTGTATCCCTCAGCGCCATGAGTGTTGCGATCACGATCGGGGAACGGCGCGGGGCGGTTGCCGGGGATGCCCCGGTAACCATGGACCTGGCCGAACTGCTGTCCACCCGCCTGCTGGTGCAGGGCAATTCCGGCTCGGGCAAGTCCCACCTGTTGCGCCGCCTGCTGGAGCAGTCGGCAAGGACAGTGCAGCAGGCGATCATCGACCCGGAAGGGGATTTCGTCAGTCTGGCCGAACGCTTTGGCCATCTGGTCATTGACGCCGCTGAACATACCGAAGCCGCCCTGCAGGCGGCGGGTGAGCGCATGCGCATGCATCGCGCCTCGGTCGTGCTGAACCTTGAGGGCGTGGATGCGGATATTCAGATGCGCCGTGCAGCCGCCTTTCTGGGAGGTATGTTCGAGGTGCCGCGCGATTACTGGTATCCCGTGCTGGTGGTGGTGGATGAAGCCCAGCTTTTTGCCCCCGCCGCCGCGGGCGAGGTGACGGATGAGGCACGCCGGGCCTCGCTTGGCGCCATGACCAACCTCATGTGCCGTGGCCGCAAGCGCGGTCTTGCGGGTGTGATCGCCACCCAGCGCCTTGCGAAGCTGGCCAAGAATGTCGCGGCCGAGGCCTCGAACTTCCTCATGGGCCGCACCTTCCTTGATATCGACATGCTGCGCGCGGCGGACCTGCTGGGCATGGAGCGGCGGCAGGCCGAAAGCTTCCGAGATCTGGAACGCGGGTATTTCGTGGCCCTTGGTCCGGCGGTGTGCCGCAGGCCGCTGACCGTGAAGATCGGTCCCGTCGAGACCGAAAGCCGCTCCGCCGGTCCCAGCCTCATGCCCTTCGAGCCGCTGCCCGTGGGCGATGAAATACGTGAACTGATCCTGACGCCGGTGCCCGAGCGTGAACTTCCCGCACGGCCCGCGCGGAATTTCAGCCCGCCCCCCGATATCCTTGCCCAGCTTGCCGCTCATGCCGAAACCGCCATGGTCGATCCCGTGGCCACGGAACCGGACGTTCCCCCCGTGGACGCCGCCGCGCAGAGGCTGCGTTTTATCGAGATCCTGACCGACATCCTGCGTGATGAGGATGCGGGCTTTCGCCCCGCCCATGTGCTGTATCAGGATTTTCTGGTGCGCTGCCGGATCGAGGGCATGGGCCGGGATGCGCTGGACATGCCGCGATTCCGCCGCCTGCTGGCCGTGGCCAAGGCCGGGGTGGACACCACAACGGCGGAAAGCGGCCAGTGGCAGCAGGCCGAGCAGATGGCGGGCGCGCTGCCTGATGATGTGCAGGGTATTTTCCTGCTCATTGCGCGTGCGGCAATTCAGGGCCAGCCCTGCCCGACGGATGGTGTCGTTGCCCGGACCTATGGCACCCATTCACTTGGTCGCGCCCGGCGGCAACTGACCTATCTGGAGGAGCAGAATATGATCGTGCTCCGCCATGACGGGCTGGGACGGCGCATTGCCGCCATTATCGGGCCGGGCTGGGAAACCGCCCCCGCCATGCCCGATGGCAGCGACATCCCGGCCTGATGACTTACCCAAAATTATAAAGAAGTTTTTGGTGAAGCTTTTTTCAAAAAGCTTCGGGTAACGCTGCCTTTCCGAAAAAAGGCAGCACCCAAAAACTTTTATTTTTATCGGCAGGTTGTGCTGGTGCGGGACAGTTCCGCTGTCATCTGCATTTCCCGGTTTTCGGCAATAAAAAAACCTGCCTTCTCGCGAAGGCAGGTTTTTTTCATTTCAGCCTGTGGCTGGGCCGATCAGCGCTTCCACCAGCCGGTGCGACGTGGCGCTGCCGGGGCGGCATCCACATCAATCGGCTGGATCGGCGTTTCCGCCTTGCCCTCGGCGGCCGTATCCGCTGCTGCGGCCTCATCCTCCGCCTTGCGGCGGCGGCGGGTGCGCGTGGCGGTCGTGCCCGTCGTGGTCGTGGAGGTCTTGCGCGTCGTGGCCCGCTTTCTGGGTGCAGGCTTGGCGGCCACTTCCGGGGTCGCTTCCGCAGCCGTGGCTTCTGCCTCGGGGGCGGGTTCAGCAGCCGGTTCAGCCTTCTTGCGGCGCGTGGTACGGCGCGGCTTGGGGGCTTCTTCCGTGGCCGTGGCTTCCGGCTCGGCCGACGGGGTTTCCGCTACGGCTTCCCCTTCGGTCGTGGCAGCGGCCGTCTTGCGCGTGGTGCGGCGGCGCGTGGTGGTCGTGGTGCCCGTTGCGCGGGTCGCACGCTTGCGGACAGGCTTGGCCGGTGCCGGTTCCTCGGCAGCGGGTTCTTCCGCTACCGGGGCCTCGGGTTCGGGAGCCGGTGCGGCTTCCTTCACGGTTTCGGCCTCGGCTGCCTTGCGGCGTGTCGTCGTGCTGCGCGTGGCGCGGCGACGGCGCGGCTTGGGAGCTTCCTCAACCACTTCCGCCTCGACCACTTCGGCTGCGGCCGGGGTGGCTTCCGGCTCCGGCGCGGCCTTGGCTTCGGTCACGGGGGCGGGGGCGGGCACCACTTCGGCTTCCACCACCGTTTCCGGTGCTTCGGTCACGCTTTCTTCCACCGGCGTGCGGGTGCGGCGGGTGCGGCGGCGCGGACGGCGCGGCTTGGCGACTTCCTCCTCCGTCACCTCAACCACGGCGGGTTCAGGCTGCGGCACGTCCACTACTTCATCCACCACGGTTTCGGCCGGTGCGGTGGTCTGTTCGATCACGTCAAAGATGTCGATGATCGCATCACCATACGGGTCGGCCGGGGTGGGGCCGCGATAGGTCTCGCGCGGGGTGACGGCAGGGGCCGGGGCAACGGCTTCCGCCGGGGCCTGTTCCTGCGTCTCGGTTACCTGCTGCGCCGGGGTGGCCTGTGTCCCGTTGCCACCACGGCGGCGACGGCGGCGGCGGCGGCGGCGGTGATCGGTGCCCGATGCAATGTCCTCATCCTCTTCCAGCGCGCGGGCGGCCTCGGGTGTGGCTTCGGCTTCGGCCACGGGCGGTTCGGTCTGGATCTGGATTTCGCGCACGTGGCTGTTGTCAGCCGGGGCGTGCTCGATGACCTGCGGGGCCTCGAAACGTGCGGTCTGCGGGCGGACGCGCTCGATGGTGCATTCCTGCGGCTGCAGGGTGGCATCGGGGGCGAAGGCGACCTGCATCTTGTGCCGCGTCTCGATTTCCGACAGCCAGGTGCGCTTGTTGTTGAGGATGTAGAACGCGATTTCCGGGGCGACCTGGACCGAAATCCCGGCGGCCTTGCGCTGCATGCCCTCTTCCTCGATCGCGCGCAGCACATGCAGCGCCGCACTTTCGATCCCGCGGATGATGCCCGTGCCCTGACAGTGCGGGCAGGGCATGAACGAGGATTCGGCAATGGAGGGACGCAGGCGCTGGCGCGACATTTCCAGCAGGCCGAAATGCGAGATCTGGCCAACCTGGATACGCGCGCGGTCGGTGCGCAGGGCGTCCTTCAGCTTCCGCTCGACCATGCCGTTGTGCTTGCGGCTTTCCATGTCGATGAAGTCGATGACGATCAGGCCGGCAAGGTCGCGCAGGCGGAGCTGGCGGGCCACTTCCTCGGCAGCTTCGAGGTTGGTGCGCAGCGCCGTTTCCTCGATGTTGCGCTCACGCGTGGCACGGCCGGAGTTGACGTCGATCGCGACCAGCGCCTCGGTCTGGTTGATGACCAGGTAACCGCCGGATTTGAGCTGCACCGACGGCGAGAGCATGGAATCGAGCAGCCCCTCCACCTTGTAGTGGGAGAACAGCGTCTGTTCATGGTCCTGCCACAGGCGCACCTTCTGCGCGTTCTGGGGCATGAGCATGCGCATGAATTCCCGTGCGGACTTCCAGCCCTGCTCACCGTCGATCAGGATTTCACCGACCTCGCGGGTATAGATGTCGCGGATCGCGCGCTTGATCAGGCTTGCTTCTTCATAGATCAGCGCGGGCGCGACCGATTCCAGCGTGTGTTCGCGGATGTCGTCCCACAGGCGCAGCAGGTATTCGCAATCGCGCATGATCTCGGCGCGGGGGCGCTGGGCGCCCGCCGTGCGCACGATCATGGCCATGCCGCGCGGAATCTGGAGTTCGGTGATGATGTCACGCAGGCGGCGGCGATCCGCAACCGACGTGATCTTGCGCGAAACCCCGCCGCCACGCAGCGAATTGGGCATGAGCACGCAGTAACGGCCCGCCAGCGAGACATAGGTGGTCAGCGCAGCACCCTTGTTGCCGCGTTCTTCCTTGACCACCTGCACCAGCAGGATCTGGCGGCGGCGGATGACTTCCTGAATCTTGTAGTTGCGCAGGAAGCGGGCGATGCGGCGCTGGGCCTGGGCCTCATCACCGGTATCGTTCTCGCCACCCACGGTTTCGGGTTCGTCGCCTTCCTCATCGGTGGCGGCGTCGCCTTCTTCCGCGCGGGCGGCGGGGACGGCCTCGTCCTCCTCGTCGTCACGGGCGCGGCGTTCTTCCTCCGCGCGACGTTCCTCTTCCTGCAGCGCGAGCAGCTTTTCGCGGTCGGCTACGGGAATCTGGTAATAGTCGGGGTGGATTTCACTGAAGGCAAGGAAGCCATGGCGGTTGCCGCCATAATCCACGAACGCGGCCTGGAGGCTGGGTTCAACACGGATGACCTTGGCAAGATAGATATTGCCCTTCAGCTGCTTTTTGGATGCAGCCTCGACATCGTAATCTTCAAGGTGGTTACCATCCATCACGACCACGCGGGTTTCTTCCGCGTGTGTCGTGTCGATCAGCATGCGTTTGCTCATTAATAGGCGCACTCCGGTACGTCACGTTCCGGCATCCGGGCTGCGCGCGCGATCCGTGGCGGCAGGAGGGGGCAGGGGAACGGACAGAAACATGATAAAAAAATGTGTGACCGGACCCGGATGGAACACCCCCGCGCGCTGCGCGGGCGGACGGCGCATGCCCACCGGCCCGATGCGGCATGGTGCCGCCCGCGGCCGGGCATGGTGTCATCGCATGTGCGGAAAAGGCCCGCGTGGTGTCCAATCCATCCTCGGTCATGGCTGGGGAGGGCGCGACCCGGCCTGATTGCCGGGGCGGGGCCTCCGTATCGACTGGTGTGTCATCCGGTTTCCTGTCGATCGGGAACACCGGCGCGGCTGCAACACGTCGTGCGCGCCGGGAGCTTCCACGCCGTGGCGTGGCCGGAAATGTCCGGTAAGCATCTGCCGCGCATGCATGGTGCATGCCGGATGGAGTAAATCATGCCTGCGGGCATCCCGCCGTTTCGGGCATGCCCAAAAGGGGCAGCCGGATATGGCATGGTCCATCACGGCTGGGCAGCATGACGCAATGCACGCATTCCCGCAAGGGGTCTGTGCGTTTATCCCGCTGACGCGCGCGCCGTACGGTGGTAATGACGGGAAGTTTTTCCCCGCAACCGTTCAGCACGGAACCACATGCATGACCAAAGGCCGGTCGGATGGACGTCCCCCATGCCCCAGCGCGCCGGATACCGCGCGCCGCGCGGTGGTCACGGCGCTGGGTGTGATGGTGCCCACGGCGGCGCTGGGGCGGGTGGTGGCGCACAGGCCTGTCCCGGTGGCCCCGGCCCATGCGGCCCCGCACCATGCCGCGGGTCATGTCCTGCACGCGCCACTGCATGCGCCCGCCATCATTGGGCAGGCGGCCCCGCCAAAGCCGCTGGTCATGCTCGACCCCGGCCATGGCGGCAAGGACCCCGGCGCGATCGGCGTTTCCGGCACGTTTGAAAAACATGTGGCCGAAGCCGCTGCCTCCGAACTCCAGCGCCAGCTCATTGCAAGCGGGCGCTACCGCGTGGCCATGACCCGCGCCGATGACCGCTTCATCCCGCTTGAGGGGCGGGTGGACATCGCCCACAGCCACAAGGCATCGCTGTTCATCTCCATGCATGCCGATGCCCTGCATGACCGGGCGGTGCGCGGGGCCAGTGTCTATACGCTGGCGGCCAGGGCATCGGACCGGCAGACGGCCATGCTGGCCCAGACCGAAAACAGCGCCGACCGCTATGGTGGCCCGCAGGTGCATGCGGCGTCGCCCGAGGTGCAGGAAATCCTCGCCAGCCTCGTTACGGAGGAAACGCGCCACGGCGCGGCCCACATGGCTAGTTCCATCGTCACCGCCTTCCGCCCCCGGGTGGGGCTGTTGCAGCATCCCTCCCGCCATGCCTCGTTCGTGGTGCTGAAATCGGCCGATATTCCCTCCGTGCTGGTGGAGATGGGTTTCATGTCCAATCACATGGATGAAGCAGCCCTGCGTCAGGCCGCCCACCGTGCCGTGGTGGCGGGGGCGATGGTGCAGGCGATCGACCGCTATTTTGCCACCGACAGCATGGTCACGCACGCCACTGGCTGAATCCGGGGGCAGGGTGGGGTCGGGTGCGCGTGCGCGTTTTAGCGGTTGCAATCGGTCTGCCCCGCTGTATTGTGCGCGGCATGGTAACGACAGCGCACATCGTGGGGACTGCAGGATCGGGCGCACGTGCGCGCGTGTCCACGCATGCCTGCGCCTGCGCCGGACTTCTTCTTCGTCTTCGACTTATCCGCCCCTGAGCGACCACGGCCGGCCTGTGCCGGCGCGCCCAGGGGACTGATCCGACCGGCCTGCCGGCCCGCGAACACGAATTGAAAACAGGGTGGCCCAGCCGTGCCGCCACCCGTCATATGTCCGAGGTACCACCATGAGCATCGATCATCCCTCCTTTGGCCGCATGGACGCGAATCGCGTCATCATTTTCGACACCACCCTGCGTGATGGCGAACAGTCCCCCGGCTTTTCGATGAACCTGGCCGAAAAGCTGCGCATGGCCGAGGCGTTGGAGGAACTGGGCGTGGACGTGATGGAGGCGGGCTTTCCCGTTGCGTCCAAGGGCGATTTCGACAGCGTTTACCAGATCGCGCAGAAGGTGAAGAACACCGTGGTGTGTGCGCTGGCGCGCAGCGGCGGCAAGAACGACATCGCCAGCGCGGGCGAGGCGATCAAGCCTGCCAGGCGCGGGCGCATCCACAACTTCATCTCCACCTCGCCGCTGCACATGAAATACAAGCTGCGCATGGAGCCTGAAACGGTTCTGGAAGTGATCGAGGCGGGCAACCGCGCGGCGCGCCAGTTCACCGATGACGTGGAATGGTCGGCCGAGGATGGGTCCCGCACCGAGCCGGATTTCCTGTGCCGCTGTGTCGAGACCGCGATCCGCGCCGGGGCCACGACCATCAACATCCCCGATACCGTCGGCTATTCCACGCCCGAGGACATGGCCCGCATCTTTGCCGACCTGCGCGCCCGCGTGCCCGGCGCCGATGGCGTCATCTTCTCTACCCACAACCATAATGACCTGGGGCTGGGCGTGGCCAACACCATCGCGGCGCTGAAGGCGGGCGCGCGGCAGGTGGAATGTACCATCAACGGCATTGGCGAGCGCGCGGGCAACGCGGCGCTGGAGGAAATCATCATGGTGCTGCGTACGCGCCATGACGTGCTGCCCTACACCACCGGCATCCATACCGAACGCCTGCTGCGGACCTCGCGCATGCTGGCCACCATCACCGGTTTTGACGTGCAGCCCAACAAGGCCATCGTGGGGCGCAACGCGTTTGCGCATGAAAGCGGCATCCATCAGGACGGTATCCTGAAAAACGCCGCGACCTATGAGATCATGACCCCCGAAAGCGTGGGCTGGAACCGTTCGTCACTGGTGCTGGGCAAGCATTCCGGCCGCGCGGCCTTCCGCGACAAGCTGAAGGCGATGGGTTACGAAAATCTGGAAGAAGCACAGTTCAACGAGGCGTTTTCCCGCTTCAAGGACCTGGCCGACCGCAAGAAGGTCATTTACGACGAGGATCTGGTGGCGCTGGTCGATGATGAGGTGCGCGACCATGCCCGTATCCGCTTTGTCGCACTGGATGTGACCGCCGGTTCCCGCCGCCCCGCCACCGCTGATCTGGTGCTGGAAGTCGATGGAAAGCGTGAGGAAGGCCATGCGGAAGGCCAGGGGCCGGTCGATGCCGCCTTCAACGCCATCCGTGCCATCGTGGCTCATGACGCCACCCTGCAGCTCTATTCCGTCGGCGCGGTGACCGAGGGCAGCGATGCGCAGGCCCGTACCTCGGTCCGGCTGGAAGAGGGCGGCAAGCTGGTGGACGGGCAGGGCGCGGATGCCGATACACTGGTCTCTGCCGTGCGGGCCTATGTCCATGCGCTGAACAAGCTGCTGGTCAAGCGTGACCGCGCCGAACCTGCGGCACTGGACGCCTGAACCCATCCGTCATCCGCCGCCATCCCGACCGGGACGGCGGCGGCCTTGACCGCTGTTCAGTAACCGTAGCCCTGCTGCGGGGGTGCTGCCTGCTGGCCACCATAATAGCCACCCTGTCCGTATCCCTGCTGCCCGTAACCCTGCTGCGGGTAGCTCGGCTGGGCGTAGCCCTGCGGGGGATAGGCCGCGCCACCTGCGGGGGGCGGGCAGCTCTGTGGCGGATAGCCCGGCGGCAGGACGCGCCCGTCGGGGCAGATGGTGGAAGGGGGCTGCGCCACGGGGCGGCGGCGTGGCGTCGTGGCCGCGCCGATGGCCGCCCCGCCACCCGCACCGGCCAGCGCGCCGATGGCCGCCCCGGTGCCGCCGCCTGCCAGCCCGCCAATCAGCGCTCCGCCACCTGCGCCGATCAGTCCGCCGCCAATGGCGCGCTCACCTGGGTCGCGGGTGTTCTCACACGCGCCAAGCCCCAGGCACAGCCCGGCGGCAAGCAGCACGGCGGGTCGGAAAGCCATGGGGCGAGAAGGAGTGTTCATGTATGTTTTCCCGGTATCGCGCGCGGGATGGCACGATGACATCCCGACCGCAGTAATGATGTAGATGGTATGCCAGTAATGGTCTGACCATGGCCATAGCCGGGCGTTTTGTAACAATCAGCGGCGAGGGGCGGAATTTAACAAATTAAAATCATCTGGCCCCTTGCCCGCGCCTGCCTGCCCCGGTAATCCCTCGTACCAATCCAGACGGTTTTCGACGGAACGCAGGCATGTCGCGATGGCATGGGTTGCCAGTCCGGGCGTGGGACGGTCCTGTCTGGTGTTGATGTCGGGAGTTCTGGATGTTTGCTCGTGTACTGGGTCTGCTTTCCGCTGACATGGCGATCGACCTCGGCACGGCGAATACGCTGGTTTACGTCAAGGGGCGGGGTGTCGTCCTGAATGAACCTTCGGTCGTCGCGCTGGCAGAGGTACGGGGCAAGAAACAGGTTCTTGCCGTGGGCGAGGAAGCCAAGCAGATGGTTGGCCGCACGCCCGGCAACATCACCGCCATCCGCCCGCTGCGCGATGGCGTGATCGCGGATTTCGAGGTGGCGGAGGAAATGATCAAGCATTTCATCCGTCGCGTTCATAACCGCCGCATGTTCGCCAGCCCGCTCATCATCGTGTGCGTGCCCTCCGGCTCGACCGCCGTTGAACGCCGCGCCATTCAGGAAAGCGCGGAAAGCGCTGGCGCACGCAAGGTCTTCCTGATCGAGGAACCCATGGCCGCCGCCATCGGCGCGGGGCTGCCGGTGACCGAACCCTCGGGCAGCATGATCGTTGACATTGGCGGCGGCACGACCGAAGTCGCGGTAATCTCGCTGGGCGGCATCGTCTATGCCCGCTCCGTGCGGGTGGGCGGTGACAAGATGGATGAGGCGATCATCTCCTACATCCGCCGCAACCATAACCTGCTGATTGGTGAAAGCTCGGCCGAACAGATCAAGATCCATCTCGGCTCCGCCATGCCGCCCGATGACCCGGATGATCCGGGGCCGTGGCGTGAGGTCAAGGGTCGTGACCTGGTCAACGGCGTCCCGCGTGAGGTCGTGGTCTCGCAGGCACAGATTGCCGAGAGCTTGGCCGAACCCGTGAGCCAGATCGTGGATGCGGTGACCACGGCGCTGGAAAACACGCCGCCCGAACTCGCGGCCGATATTGTGGACAAGGGCATTGTCCTGACCGGCGGTGGCGCGCTGCTCTACCGTCTTGATGAAGTGTTGCGGCGCGCGACCGGCCTGCCTGTCACGGTGGGTGAGGACGCGCTGTCCTGCGTGGCGATGGGCACCGGGCGGGCGCTGGAGGAAATGAAGCGCCTGCGCAACGTACTGACAAGCATGTACTGACGGACGGGACGGTCCGCCCCAGCCGCTCACGGCGGCCCGGCGTACCGATGGGGGAGACGCAGGACGATGCAGGTCCGGCGATCAGGCAGTTCAGGACAACCCGGCGGGCATGATGGTACCATCATGCGTGAAGGGGGGTATTGATGCCGGTCTCCATCCAGTTCCGTCAGGCGCTTGGCAAGCTGGTCCTGCCCGCGCTGATCCTTGTGGCCTGTGGCGTGATCCTGCTGGGCAAGGCGGACCGCGCGCTGGTTGAAAAACTGCGTATGCGTACCGCCGACCTGCTCTCCCCCGCCTATGCGCTGGTGGAGTGGCCGCAGGAAAAGCTGCGCTGGCTTTCGGGCAACCTGCAGGACATCCGTAACCTTGAGGCGGAAAACATCCGCCTGCGTGCCGAGAACGCCTCCCTGCGGCACTGGTACGACGTGGCGGCGGCGCTGGCCGATGAAAACGCCACGCTGAAGGCCAACCTACACTGGATTCCCGATAATGCGCCCGATTTCGTCACCGGGCGTGTGGTGCGTGACACCAGCGGGCTGTACGCGCGCGCGGTGCTGCTGGCGATCAACCCTGAAACCGCGGTCAGCAAGGGGGGCATCGCCCTTGATGGCGCGGGTCTGGTCGGGCGGGTGACGGAAGTGGGCAAGCGTTCGGCGCGGGTGCTGCTGATTACCGATTCGTCCAGCAGGCTGCCCGTCACGCTGGAGGCCAGCCACGCGGCGGCCATCATGGCGGGGGACAACTCGCCCCTGCCGCGCATCATTTTCTATCCGCAGGACAATGTCCCCATCGAAGGCGAGCGTGTGGTGACCAATGGTGAAATCGAGAGCCTGCCTGCGGGCCTGCCGGTGGGGCATGTGCATTACCTGCGCCCCGGCCAGCCGGTGGTGGTGCCGGCGGCGGCGCTGGACCATGTCGATACGCTGCGCATATTCAATTACGAGGACAGCATAGCCCCACCTGATGCGCCGGGCCGCGTGCCGCTGCCGCCCGTGGGGCGCACCATGGTCCTGCCCTCGCAGTTCCAGGCCAGCCCGGACCGGGGCCTACACGGATGAAGGCCTTTACTCCCCCCCCGCTGCGCCCCGGCATCCACCCGCGTTCGGGGCTGGCAAGCCGGGTTGACCAGGGCATGCGGCGCAGCGTGCCCTGCCTTGTGGTGTTTTTCGTGACACTGGTGCTGTCCGCGCCGCTGAACCTGCCGGGTCAGGTGGAACTCATGCCCGCCATCGTCATGGCGCTGGTGTTCCTGTGGTCGGTGTTCCTGCCGGTGGTCATGCCCTCGCTTGCGGTGTTCGCGCTGGGCATATGGGCGGATATCCTCAGCTTCGGGCCGTTCGGGGTGCTGCTGCTCATGATGCTGATCGTGCACGGGGTGGCGCTGTCGGGGCGCTACACGCTGGCACGGGCCAATTTTTTTATGCTCTGGCTTGTGTTTGGCGTGGTGATGGCGGGGGTTACGGCGCTACAATGGGTGTTGTGTTCCGCGCTGGCGCTGCATGTTGTGGAGTTTCTGCCTTTTGTTTTCGAGACAGTTCTGTCCTTTGGCAGTTTTCCTGTCCTGTATGCAGGGTTTGTCTGGACTTACCGTTTTGTCGTCAATAACGCGGACCACTCCTGAACCGGGTGGAATGGCCTGTCCGTGCCGGATGAGTAAATGACGTTTCGCAAGAAGAAGTCCGGCAACCGGCTCATGTCCCGCCCCGAGGAAGGCCGCAATCCTTCCCGTGGCGTGTTCACGCGCCGCGCGCTGGTGCTCATGGCCACGCAGGGGGCCGTGCTGGGCGCGCTGGGTGAACGCCTGTACGGGCTTCAGGTTCGCGATGGCAGCCATTATGCGAAACTTGCGGAAAACAACCGCCTGAGCAAACGCTTCTTCGCCCCGCCGCGCGGGCGCATTACCGACCGCTTCGGCATTTCGGTCGCGGCCAACCGTATCAACTGGCGCGCCCTGCTCCTGGCGGAGGAAACAAATGACATTCCCGGCACGCTGGCGCGCTTTGCCCAGATCGTGCCGCTGGAGCAGCGCGACACGGTGCGCATCGAACACGAACTGCGCCACAAGCGGCGGTTCATCCCGATCATGCTGCGTGATTTCCTGTCATGGGATGACATGGCGCGGCTGGAACTCAACATGCCCTCGCTGCCCGGCGTGCTGATTGATGTGGGCACCACGCGCGTCTATCCCTTCGGGCCGCTTCTGGCGCATGTGGTGGGCTATGTCGCACCGCCTGCGGAAAAGGACGTGGTGCATAATGCCGAGCTTGCCCTGCCCGGCATGCGCGTGGGGCGTGCGGGCATCGAGCAGACACAGGACATGAACCTGCGCGGGCAGGTCGGCTCGGTCGAGATGGAGGTCAATGCCGTCGGCCGCGTCATGGCCGAGCTTGACCGTGATGAGGGAATGGCGGGCGATGAGATCGCCCTGACCATCGACAGTGGCCTCCAGCAGCAGGTGCTCGGCCGCATTGGCGAACAGTCGGCCAGCGCCGTGGTCATGGACTGCCGTAATGGCGAGGTGCTGGCCATGGTCAGCAATCCCTCGTTCGACCCCTCGCTGTTCGATAGTGGCGTCACGCAGGCGCAGTGGATCGAGTGGACCAATAACAGCCAGACCCCGCTTATCAACAAGGCGGTGTCGGGCCTGTACCCGCCCGGTTCCACCTTCAAGCCCGCCGTGGCCATGGCGGCGCTGCGCGCGGGCACGCTGTCGCCATCCGACCGGATCAACTGCCCCGGTTACATCGACGTGGGCGGCACGCGCTTTCACTGCTGGTCGCGCTATGGCCATGGTTCGATCAACCTGCGGCAGGGCCTGAAATATTCCTGCGACGTGTTTTTCTACGAGGTCGCCCGCCGCACCGGCATGGACACCATAGCCGCCACGTCCGAACTGTTCGGCCTTGGCGCGAAACTGCCTGAAATCGAACTGCCGCATGTGCGCCAGGGGCTGATCCCCACCCCGGCGTGGCGGCGCGCGCATGGCCACCACTGGAACGGGGGTGACACGATCGTAAGTGGCATTGGACAGGGCTTCGTGCAGGTAACGCCGCTGCAACTGGCCACCTATGCCTCCCGCATCGCCACGGGGCGCAACGTACAGCCACACCTGATCCGTTCGGTCGCGGGGCGCACGGCGCTGCTGACCGATCTGGGCCATGCGCCCGACATGGCCATGCCGGAACATTTCTTTGCGGATATCCGCGCGGGCATGTTCGCCGTGGTGAATGAGGAAGGGGGCACCGCGCCCAAGGCCCGGCTGGACATTCCCGGCGTGCAGATGGCGGGCAAGACCGGGTCGGCGCAGGTGCGGCGTGTCTCGCGCGCGATGCGTGAAAGCGGGCACTTCAATTCCGCCAACCTGCCGTGGGAGTACCGCCCCCACGCGCTGTTCATATGCTATGCGCCCTATGACGCGCCGCGTTACGCCACGGCGGTGGTGATCGAGCATGGCAATGCGGGCGCCGATGTCGCCGCCCCCCTTGCGCGTGATATCATGACCGATACCCTGCGCCGCGATCCGGTCAACCACCGTGAACCACCGGGGCAGGAAGTGGCGCAGGCCGACGTGGACTGACCACCCGCCCACCCCGGCTCAGGGGGTGCGCCATGGCCCGCCTGTTGTGGAGGACGCAATGAAATTCCAGAAGCGCCTGCTGCGTGCCGAACCCAATTTCCAGATCCTGACCAAGCTGTGGCAGATCAACTGGCTGTATGTGCTGCTGATCTGCGCGCTGGCGGTTGTGGGGTACGGGGCGCTGTATTCGGCAGGCGGGGGCACGCCGCGCCCGTTCGCAGGGCCGCAGTCCATCCGCTTCTGTTTCGGGCTGGTGATGATGCTGGCCCTTGCGCTGATGAGCCCGGGCATACTGGTGCGCATGGCGTGGCCGCTCTACATTTTCTCGATCGTGCTGCTGGTGGCCGTGCTGCGCATGGGGCATGTGGGCAAGGGGGCGGAGCGGTGGATCATGCTGGGCGGCGTACAGGTCCAGCCATCGGAACTGGCCAAGATCGCGCTGGTGCTGATGCTGGCAAGCTGGTTCCACAAGATCAGCTACCGCAGGATGGGCAACCCGCTGATGCTGGTTCCACCCGCACTCATGGTGCTGCTGCCGGTGGCGCTGGTGCTCAAGGAGCCGAACCTTGGCACCGCCGTCATTATCGGCACGGTGGGGGCGAGCATGTTCTTTGGCGCGGGCATGCGGCTGTGGCAGATCGCGCTGGTTGTGCTGCCGGTGCCGTTTCTGGCCCGCTTTGCCTACAGCCACCTGCATGATTACCAGAAGGCGCGGGTGACCACCTTCCTCCACCCCGAGAGCGACCCGCTGGGCGCGGGCTACAACATCATCCAGTCAAAGATCGCGCTGGGTTCGGGCGGCATGTGGGGGCAGGGCTACCTGCAGGGCACGCAGGGGCAGCTCAACTTCCTGCCCGAAAAGCAGACCGACTTCATCTTTACCATGATTGCGGAGGAGTGGGGCTTTGTCGGCGGCATCGTCGTCATAGGCATGCTGCTGCTGCTGGTGTTTGGCGGCATGCTGATCGCCATGCGCAGCCGCAACCAGTTCGGGCGGCTGCTCGGGCTTGGCATTTCCATGAACTTCTTTCTGTACTGTGCGGTCAACCTGTCCATGGTGATGGGGGCGATCCCGGTGGGGGGCGTGCCGCTGCCGCTCATTTCCTATGGGGGGTCGGCCATGCTCATGGTGATGTTCGGCTTCGGGCTGCTCATGTCCGCATGGGTGCACCGCAACGCGACCTTTGGCGAGACGGTGGGGGAGGACAACTGATGGCGGGCATCCTGCCGCCCACGCCCGCCGTGCACCGTTCCTACCGGCTCAGCACCTATCACGCGCCGGGGCTGCCGGTCATCCGCATCGGGCACCGGCCCTGCTGGCATGGCCGCGCGCCAAAGGGGGATATCGTGCTGCTGAGTGCATGCAACCCCGGCGGCAGGCTGTACGCGCCGGGCTGGAACCGGCGGATGATGCACCATCTGGCGCGGCATCTGCGCGGTCTGGATCATACGTTGGGGGAGGGGCGGCTGGGCCGGTGGTCCGAGCCGCTATATGCCGTGCATGTGCCGCTGGCGCGCGGGCTGGAGCTTGCGCGCCGGTTCCGGCAGAACGCGGTGGTTGTCGTGCATGGCGACCGGCCCGCGCGGCTGGTCTATCTGGCCTGACGCCCGCACCGGGGCATCAGGCCAGCGCCGTGTTCAGCCCTCGATCTGGCTGAAATCGGCAATCAGCACCGTCATGCGGCGCAGTTCGGACAGAAGGCGCAGGCGGTTGGCGCGAACTGCCGGGTCATCATCATTGACCGTGACGGCCTCGAAAAACCGGTCAAGCGCCGGGCGCAGGCTGGCCACGTCGCGCATGGCGTCGGCGTAGCGTTCCTGTGCAATGGCCTGCTCTACGGCGGGAATGGTCTTTTCCAGCGCGCCGGCCAGCAGCTTTTCCTCGGGCTGGGTGTACAGGGCCGGGTTGGGCGTGCCCTCATGCGGGCCGTCCTTGCGGTCCTCGATGCGCAGGATGTTGGCCGCGCGCTTGGTGGCGGCCAGCATGTTGCGCCCGTCCTCGGTGGCCAGCATGTCGGCTATGGCGGTGGCGCGGGCCAGCAAGCGCACGATGTCGGTATCGGTATTGCCAACCGATACGGCGGCCAGGATGTCATGCCGCGCGCCTTCGCCGCGCAACTGCACGCGCAGGCGGTCGGCCACGAATTCCGGCAGCGTGTCCAGATCGGGCGCCAGCCGCAATTCTTCCGGCAGGCCCTGTGCGGCCTCCCAGAACACGCGGGCCAGATCCAGCCGCAGCCCGTTTTCACGGATGATGCGGATGACACCCAGCGCCGCCCGGCGCAGGGCATACGGATCGCCCGAGCCGCCGGGTTTCTCACCCACCGCGAAGAAGGCCACCAGCATGTCGATCTTGTCGGCCAGCGCGACCGCGACCGATACCGGCGCACGCGGCACGTCATCCTGCGGGCCACGTGGCATGTAATGCGCGCCGATGGCCTCGGCCACGGCGTCATCCTCATGGTCGTGGCGGGCGTAATAGGCCCCCATGATGCCCTGAAGCTCGGGGAACTCGCCCACCATGCCGGTGGTCAGGTCCGCCTTGCACAAAAGGGCCGCGCGTTCGGCCTGTGCCGCATCCGCGCCCGTAAGCCCGGCAAGGATACCGGCCAGACGCACGATACGCCGCACCCGCGCGCCCTGGCTGCCAAGGGCCGCATGGAACACGATCCGGTCCAGCGCGGGCACCCGGCTTTCCAGCGTGCTGGCGCGGTCCAGATCCCAGAAATGGCGGGCATCGGCAAAGCGGGCGCGCAGGACGCGTTCGTTCCCGGCAATGGTCAGCGCGCCACCATCGCGCGGCAGGAGGTTGGCCACGAAGGCGAAGCGGGGCGCGGCCGACCCATCCGCATTACGCAGCGCGAAATAGCGCTGGTTCACGCGCATGGAGACCTGCATCACCTCCGGCGGCAGGTCCATGAACTCGTCATCAATCCGGCCAAGGAAGGGGACAGGCCATTCGGTCAGGCCCGCCACTTCGTCAATCAGGCCGGGATCGGCCACGACGTTCAGCCCTTCCTCACCGGCCAGGCGGGCCACGCCTTCGGCAATGGTGGTGCGGCGGGCAGCGGCGTCAGGCTCCACCTGGCGGGCGCGCAGGCCATCGAGCCAGTCCTTCGTACCGCTGACGGCAAACGCGCCGGGCGCGGTGAAGCGGTGGCCTTCGGTCAGGTTGCCCGCACGCAGGCCATGGCCGTTGTCATCGCCTTCCGCCAGCGTGAAATCGACCGTTTCTCCATCAAGGATGCAGATGATCCGGCGCAGCGGGCGCACCCATGTAAAGGCGCTGCCTTCGCCCCAGCGCATGGACTTGGGCCACGGGAAGCGACGCAGCAGGCCGGGCATCACATCTGCGATCTGGCGGGCAGCGGCGATGGGCGGCACGTTGCGGCGCAGCAGCCAGAAGCCGTTTTCCAGCACCAGCGCGTCACGTTCCACCCCATGCTTGCGCATGAAACCGGCCAGCGCCTTTTCGGGCGCGCTTTCACGCGGGCCGCGTTCCTCCACCGTGGCGCCGGGCACGGTGGCGTCCACCCCGACCGACAGCGCGATGCGGCGCGGACCGGCAAAGGCCGTGGCCGCACGCGGGTTGAGCGGGGCCAGCGCCTCGCACACAAGGCGTTCGAGATCCTGCGCCGCGCGTGCCTGCATGCGGGCGGGGATTTCCTCGGAAAAAAGTTCGATAAGCAGTTCGGGCATGGTCTCTTATTCCTCGCCCGCCAGCCACGCTTCACAGCAGCGCCTGGCCAGCGTGCGTACGCGGCCGATATAGGATGCGCGCTCGCTCACGCTAATCACGCCGCGCGCATCGAGCAGGTTGAACAGGTGGCTGGCCTTCAGGCACTGGTCATAGGCGGGCTGGGCCAGCCCGGCTTCGGCCAGGGCCGTGGATTCACGTTCCGCGTCAATGAAGTGGCGGTGCAGCATCTCCACATCCGCCAGTTCGAAATTGTGGCGCGAGTAATCACGCTCGGCGCGCAGGAACACGTCGCCATATTTCAGGCCCTGGCCGTTGAAGTCGAGGTCATAGACATTCTCGACCCCCTGCACGTACATCGCCAGCCGTTCCAGCCCGTAGGTCAGCTCGGTCGAGGGGACGACGGTGGGAATCCCGCCCACCTGCTGGAAATAGGTGAACTGCGTCACCTCCATCCCGTCGCACCAGACTTCCCACCCGAGGCCCCATGCGCCGATGGTGGGGTTTTCCCAGTCATCTTCGACAAAGCGGATGTCGTGCTCGAGCGGGTCGATGCCGATGGCGCGGTAGCTGTCCAGCAGCAGCTTCTGGCTTTCATCGGGCGTGGGCTTGAGCAGCACCTGGTACTGGTAATAGTGCTGCAGGCGATTTGGGTTCTCGCCATAGCGCCCGTCCGACGGGCGGCGGCAGGGCTGCACATAGGCCGCCTTCCACGGGCGGGAGCCCAGCGCGCGCAGCGTGGTGTGCGGTGACAGCGTGCCCGCACCCACTTCCGTATCATAGGGCTGGAGGATGGCGCAGCCCTGTTCAGACCAGAACTGGTGCAGTTTCAGGATCAGCCCCTGGAACGACAGCGGGCGGGAAGACGTGGGTGATCGGGGCACGGGGGCCGGGTCCATGAACGAGATGCTCCGGTAAACGGGGACAGGTATGCACCATCTGGCGCAAAAACGCGGGGCAGCATACCGTCATGCCGCCCATACCGGAAGGTCATGCGTGCCCCGGCCCCCCACGCGCCATGCATGGCGGCCCGGTCTTGCGCATTGCTTCCATACGGCCCACATCTGCGGGATACGGTTCCCCAGCCCAAGGCAGGACAGACAGGATGAATGACCAGGAACGTGATCTGATCACACAGTTTTTCGCCCGCGTTGGCGGTGCGACAACGGGCAGCGTGCCGCAGACGACATCCTCCCTCCCACCGATCGACCCGCAGGCCGATCAGTATATCGGGCAGATGTTCCAGAAATATCCCGAAGCGCGCTACCGCGTGACGCAGATGGCCGTGGTGCAGGAAGCCGCGCTGGCCGAGGCGCAGAACCGGATTCGCCAGCTCCAGTGGCAGCTCCAGCAGGCGCAGCAGCAGCTTCAGCAGCAGCAGGCCGCGCCCCCGCCGTCGGGTGGTGGCGGATTCCTGGGTGGCATGTTCGGGGGCGGGCAGCGCGCGCAGGCCGCGCCGCCGCCGGGCTGGGGTGGTGCTGCACCTTCGACCCCGCCGCCGCAGCCGGTCTATCCGCAGGGCATGCAGCCGGGCATGTTCCCCGCACGTGGCTCGGGCTTCCTTGGCTCCGCCCTGACCACGGCGGCTGGCGTGGCGGGCGGCATGATGGTGGGCAATGCACTGACCGACCTGTTCAGCGGCCATCATGATGCGGGCGGTTTTGCCGGTGGCATGCCGCAGCCGGGCGAGACCATCATCAATAACAATTACGGTGATGGCACGGGTGGCGCTGACCCGTTTGGCGGCAGCGGCACCAGCGCCGATTCGGGCTTTGACGCGGGCGGTGACGATTCCGGCGGGTTCGACGGTGGCGGCTTTGACGCGGGCGACGACAACAGTTTCTGACCCGTTGCAACACAGTGCGGAAAGGGGCATCCGGTTTCGGGTGCCCTTTTTCGTTCGGGGGGATCGGTCATGACACGGCAGCGCGAACTGGCGCTTGACCCGCAGCCATCCATGGCCACACGCCGGGAATGGCTTGATGATGGCGCGCTACTCCTGCGTGGCCATGCCGGTGCCGTTGCTGTGGACATGGTGACGGAAATAAAACGGATTGCCCGTCTTTCCCCCTTCCGCCGCATGGCGACACCCGGCGGCGGCATGATGTCGGTGGCCATGACATGCTGCGGCGCGCGCGGCTGGTGCAGTGACGGGCAGGGCTACCGTTACGTGGCGGCGGACCCGCAGACTGGCCAGCCATGGCCCCCCATGCCCGCAACATGGCGGCAGCTTGCCATCCATGCCGCGCGGGCGGCGGGATATGACGGGTTTGAACCTGATAGCTGCCTGATCAATGGCTACAGGCCCGGTGCGCGCATGGGGCTGCATCAGGACCGTGACGAGCGTTCCGATGCGCCGGTGGTTTCCGTTTCCTTCGGCCTGCCCGCCATTTTCCAGTGGGGCGGGCTACGGCGTACCGACCCGTTAAGGCGCATCCCGCTGCTGCATGGGGATGTCGTGGTGTGGGGTGGGGTGTCGCGCTACGTCTTTCACGGTATCGCACCGATCCGCGCGGGCACGCATGCGGTGACGGGGCCGTGCCGCTATAACCTGACGTTCCGGCGGACGTTATAGGCGGCCGGGGTCTGTCGCCCAGCCTGAAGCACGCCTGCCCGTGCCACCATTTTTGATACTGGCAGCACGGGGCAGGAAATTTCCGCCCATGGTCCAACCTGTAACGCGCTGCCTGAAGCGGGCAGGGGGCAGGTCTGGGCGGCTTGGCATGCCCGCGCTGGCGGGCTGCCGTGGCAGTGTTTTCAGCCCTTCAGGGCCACGGCCTGCCGGGCGCGCTGGGTAATGGCGGCCTGATCCGGGGTGCCGGCCGGAACCAGCCACGACCCGCCCACGCACAGCACGGAGGGCAGGGCCAGCCATTCGGCCGCCGTTTCCTGCTTGATGCCGCCGGTGGGGCAGAAACGTGCCTGACCGAACGGAGCGGACAGCGCCTTGAGCGCGGGGATGCCACCCGCCGCAGTGGCGGGGAAGAACTTGAAATGCGTCAGCCCGAGGTCAAGCCCGCGCATGATGTCGCTGGCGTTCGCGGTGCCGGGCAGCAGCGGTACCTCGGTGGCGCGCGCGGCCTGCGCCACGTCCGTCGTCAGGCCGGGGCTGACGATGAAGCGCGCGCCCGCATCGACCGATGCCTTCAGGTCATCGCCGTTCAGTACGGTGCCAGCGCCGACAACGGCCCCTTCCACCTTCGCCATTTCCGCGATCACTTCCAGCGCACATTCGGTGCGCAGCGTCACCTCCAGCGCGCGCAGGCCACCGGCCACCAGCGCCTCGGCCACCGGGCGGGCATGGGCGGGGTCGTGGATGACCAGTACCGGAATGACCGGGGCAAGGGTCATGATGTCTTCAATGCGGGC
>NZ_QUWV01000119.1 GCF_003403295.1 Komagataeibacter melaceti
GTTCGGTACGGTTTTGTCTGGTGGGGAAAGGGGGGGGGGAAGCAGAACGTCTGGTTTCGGCCGTGTCCCGAGGCGTGGTGTAAGAACACCGTTCCTCGCTAGGTTCGAGGGGGTCAGGCTGTCACGACTGGCAGACTGATTGTGGGACTATGGCTTATGGCGGCCAATCCTTCCAGTGTCATATAGCGTCGGCAGACGGCCCACTCGTCATTCTGTTCAAGCATCAGCGCACCGACGAGGCGGATAATGGCGGCATCGTTGGGGAAAATTCCGATGACATCGCAGCGACGCTTGATCTCTCTGTTCACCCGCTCGATCGGGTTCGTCGATGATATCTGGGTCCAGTGCTCTCGAGGAAAGTCCATGTAGGCCAGGACATCCGCCTCTGCCCGCTCCATGAATTCCGCCAGTTTCGGGAAGCCTTCGCGCAGTTTGTCCGTGACGTGCCGCCACTGGCGCGATGCGTCCTCGGCGGTTTCCTGCGTGAAGATCGTGCGCAACAGAGCCGTGATGGCAGGACGCTGTTTCGCGTGGGCATGGGCAAGCGCGTTACGCATCCAATGCACCCGGCAGCGTTGCAGGGTCGCATTGAACACGCGACCAGCTGCGGCCCGCAGACCTGCATGGGCATCAGCGACCACCAGCTTCACGCCGCGCAGACCCCGATCGGCCAGGGAGCGCAGGAAATCCGTCCAGAACGTTTCCGCTTCCGATGGCCCGGTGGCGACACCGAGCACTTCACGGCGGCCGTCCGTGTTCACGCCCACAGCGATTATCACGGCGATCGATACGATGCGACCGCCCTGACGGACTTTCAGATACGTCGCATCGATCCACAGATACGGCCATTCACCCTCGATCGGCCGGGACAGGAAGCTATTCACCCGTTCGTCGATTTCGCCGACCAGCCGGCTGACCTGGCTTTTGGAGACCCCGCCGGCACCCATAGCGCGGACGAGATCATCGACCGATCGCGTGGAAATGCCCTGCACATAGGCTTCCTGGATCACGGCCAGAAGCGCCTTTTCCGCCGTTTTCCGGGGCTCAAGGAAGGTCGGGAAGTAGCTGCCCCTGCGCAGCTTCGGGATCGCAAGCTCCACCGTGCCCGCCCGCGTGTCCCAGTTCCGGGCGCGGTAACCGTTGCGTTGGTTCGAGCGGCATGCCGAACGCGCTCCCAGTGGCGCCCCAGTCCGGGCCTCGACCTCCATCTCCATCATCCGATCGGCAGCAAACGCCAGCATCTCACGAACAAAATCGCCATCCGACGCTTGCTCTACAAGCTCCAGTAGCGCCATCTTTTCATCGGTCATCGTCTGGTCCTTCAGGTTTGTTATCACAATCAAACCCTACCAAAGACCGGCGGTGGCCGCCTCAGCGGCCAATCTCTTTCTTACACCACGCCTCGGGACACGGCCCTGGTTTCGGATCAAAAAATTGATTACCAGACACTTTTGGGGCGCTGGAAGACTGTCGATAATGCTTCCTTCCACTCACGCCAAAATATCACACCATCAAACCCAGGACTAGCAGCCTGTCGGATTGGGCATTTGGGGGCTGATAACGCCGCGGCTGAGCGGGCTTATGCTGCCTGAAGCCGCGCCATTCTTTTGC
>NZ_QUWV01000120.1 GCF_003403295.1 Komagataeibacter melaceti
ATATTCTCTTGTCAAAGAACCCGC
The DNA here is from genome assembly GCF_003403295.1 of Komagataeibacter melaceti. GTDB lineage: Bacteria > Pseudomonadota > Alphaproteobacteria > Acetobacterales > Acetobacteraceae > Komagataeibacter > Komagataeibacter melaceti. The sequence goes on from NZ_QUWV01000120.1 coordinate 25, forward strand.
CGGAGCAGCATCGCCGTCCGGTGAAGGGGCTTTTACGGATATTGGGGCACCGTGTCAACGCCACACAAAAAACATAGAAAATGCACGGAAATCAGCCACTAAACACATAAAACGTTCACTACTCGCACCGAAAAAATGCACGAATGATGAAAAATATATGAAAAAAGGAGGGGCAAGCCCCTCCTTTCTCCAGATCAGTTACGGCGAGCCGGGATCAGTCGGCATCCACCTCGTTCCCGTTGATGGTCAGGTGGTCATCCTTCGCATCAACGGTGACGGTTTCACCATCATGGATGGTCCCCTCCAGCAGCAGCCCCGCCAGCGGGTTCTGCAGTGCACGCTGGATCACGCGCTTGAGCGGACGAGCGCCATACACGGGGTCATAGCCTTCGTTCGCCAGCCATTCCTCGCCGCCCTTGTCCAGGCGCAGGTGGATGTTGCGCTCATCCAGCAGCTTGCGCAGGCGACCGATCTGGATTTCCACGATCTTGCCCATGTCCGCCTTCTGCAGGCGGGAGAACAGGATGATCTCGTCCAGACGGTTGAGGAATTCGGGCCGGAAGTGATTGCGCACGACCTGCATGACCTCCGGCCGCACGCTCTCGACCGATTCGCCATCGGGCAGGTGGGCCAGCACTTCGGAACCAAGGTTACTGGTCAGCACGATCAGAGTGTTGCGGAAATCAACCGTACGTCCCTGCCCATCCGTCAGGCGGCCGTCATCGAGCACCTGCAGCAGGATGTTGAACACATCCTCATGCGCCTTCTCGACCTCATCGAACAGGATGACCTGATAGGGCCTGCGCCGGACGGCTTCGGTCAGCACGCCACCTTCCTCATACCCGACATAGCCGGGAGGGGCACCGACCAGACGGGCGACCGCGTGCTTTTCCATGAACTCGCTCATGTCAACACGCAGCAGAGCCTTCTCGTCATCGAACAGGAAGCGGGCCAGCGCCTTGCACAGCTCCGTCTTGCCCACACCCGTCGGGCCAAGGAACAGGAACGAACCGATGGGACGGTTGGGGTCCTGCAGGCCGGCACGGGCACGGCGTACCGCGTTCGAGACCGCCTTGAGGGCCGGTTCCTGACCCACCACGCTCTTGCGCAGTTCGTCTTCCATGCGCAGCAGCTTGGCGCGCTCGCCTTCCAGCATCCGGTCCACCGGCACGCCGGTCCAGCGCGACACGACGGCGGCGATGCCCTGATCGGTCACGGTATCGCTGACCATGCCATCGCCCTTGCTGATCTGGTCAGCCTCTTCCTGCGCCTTGGCAATCTGGGCCTGAAGCTGCGGCAGACGGCTGTACATCAGCTCCGATGCACGGGCGAGGTCGCCCTTGCGCTGGGCAATCTCGATATCCGAGCGGATCTGGTCCATTTCCTCCTGTAGCTTCTGCACCGCATTCACGCGGTCCTTTTCAGCATGCCAGGCGGCGGTCAGCGCATCGGACTTTTCCTGCAGTTCCGACAGTTCGGATTCCAGCTTGACCAGACGTTCCTTGCTGGCGGCGTCGTCTTCCTTGCGGATGGCTTCGCGCTCGATCTTGAGCTGGATCAGGCGACGATCGAGTTCGTCCAGTTCCTCGGGCTTGCTGTCGATCTGCATGCGCAGGCGGCTTGCGGCCTCATCAACAAGATCGATGGCCTTGTCAGGCAGGAAGCGGTCGGTGATGTAGCGGTTGGACAGCGTTGCCGCCGCGACCAGCGCACCATCGGAAATACGGATACCGTGATGGAGTTCGTATTTCTCCTTGATCCCACGCAGGATGGAGATCGTGTCCGCCACCGTCGGCTCACCCACATAGACCGGCTGGAACCGGCGGGCGAGGGCCGCGTCCTTCTCGATATACTTGCGGTATTCATCCAGCGTGGTCGCGCCGATGCAGTGCAGCACGCCGCGGGCGAGTTCCGGCTTGATGAGGTTGGAGGCATCCATCGCGCCATCGCTACGGCCTGCACCCACAAGGGTATGCATTTCGTCGATGAACAGGATGATCTGGCCTTCGGCCGATTCGATTTCCTTGAGGACCGCTTTCAGCCGTTCCTCGAACTCACCACGGAACTTCGCACCGGCAACCAGCGCGCCCATGTCGAGCGAGAGCAGCTTCTTGTTCTTCAGCGCCTCGGGCACGTCACCGTTGACGATACGCTGGGCCAGCCCCTCCACGATCGCGGTCTTGCCCACGCCGGGCTCACCGATCAGGACGGGATTGTTCTTGCTGCGCCGGGCCAGCACCTGAATGGCGCGGCGGATTTCCTCATCACGCCCGATCACGGGGTCGAGCTTGCCCTGCTGCGCGACCTCGGTCACGTCGCGGGCATATTTCTTCAGCGCGTCAAAACTGGCTTCTGCGTTTTCGCTATCCACGGTGCGTCCCTTACGGATGGTGGCAATGGCCTTGTCCAGCGCCTGCGGGGTTGCCCCGCCCGCGCGCAGGGCCTGACCGGCTGGTGTTTCCGATGCGGCGATGGCGGCCAGCAGGCGGTCCTGCGCCACATAGGCGTCACCCGCTTTCTGCGCGCCCTGTTCGGCGCTGTCGAGCACGCGCACCAGATCACCCGTGGCGCTGGGCTGCCCCGCGCCGCTGCCCTGTACCTTGGGCAGTTTGGCAAGGGCCGCTTCATTGGCGGCCGTAATGGCAGGCACCTGCCCACCCGCCGCGCGGATAAGGGAGGCGGCCGCCCCCTGGTCATCATCCAGCAGGGCCTTGAGCAGGTGCTCCGGCGTCAGCTGCTGGTTGTAGTCCCGCATGGCTATGGTCTGCGCGGCCTGCAGGAAACCACGGGACCGCTCCGTAAACTTCTCGATATTCATTATTCCCTCGTCCCTTTCAATCAGGCGACATAACGGTTGTGCCTTCGTGCCGTCCCTAAGCAGGCAACGGCATGGCGCTGGATTCCAGATGGGATCTGGCTGATGTTATTACAAGATGGCGCGGTCAATTTCCGCTCCCCTTCTGGCACCCCATGTCAGGGCCTAGCTGATCATTAGCGCCGGGTTTTCAACCTTGATCCAGATCAAGACTGCCCTGCCCTGAGGGCACAACGGCCATTCGTGGAACAACCATGCGCCCGGGGAAACCACCCGCCTGCCACCATAGCGGCAGGCGGGCAACGGGATCACGCGCCCTTTTTGGCCAGTGCAGGCCCAAGCAGCAGGAGATCCGCCGCCGAGAGCCGGTCCGACGCCGTGCTGGCCTGATGCCAGAACGGGTAGATCAGCGGCGGCGCACTGGCTTCATCAAGGCGGCTGATTTCATCCGCCGTCAGTTCCAGTTCAGCAGCCTTGAGGTTATCGACAAGCTGCGCCTCGGTCCGGGCCCCGATCACGACCGAGGTAATGGCCGGGCGCTGCGCCACCCATGCCAGCGCCACCTGTGCGGCGGATATGCCGCGCGCCTCGGCAATGGCGACCAGAACCTCCACTACGTCATAGAGTTTTTCAATGTCATGGACCGGGGGTTCGCCCCAGTTCTCGATCTGCCGCGTGCCAGTGGGCTGGGGCTTGCCGCGCCGGTACTTGCCCGAAAGCAGGCCACCGGCAAGCGGGCTCCAGACCTGCACGCCAATCCCCTGATCAAGGGCCACGGGCAGCAGTTCGTACTCGGCCTCGCGCGCCTGGAGGGAATAATAGATCTGCTGTGACACCGGGGCGATCAGCCGGTTGCGCTCCGCCGTGCCCAGCGCCTTCATCAGGTGCCATGCCGAGAAGTTGGAAACGCCCGCATACCTGATCTTGCCCGCGCGGGTCAGGGTATCCAGGGCTTCGAGCGTTTCCTCCAGCGGGGTCTGGCCATCCCATTCATGCAGGTAATACAGGTCGATATGGTCACGGCCCAGACGCTTCAGGCTGGCCTCGCACGCGCTGATGAGGTGATAGCGCGACAGACCGGCGTCATTCGCGCCCTTGCCCATGCGGAAACGGGCCTTTGTGGTGACCATGATGTCATCGCTGCGGCCCTTGAGCGCGGCGCCGAGGATTTCTTCCGAAACACCGGTCGAATAGATATCGGCCGTATCGAACATGTTGATCCCGGCTTCGATGCACAGGTCGATCTGGCGGCGCGCACCGGCAAGGTCGGTATTTCCCGTCTTGGCGAAATCCCCCTTGCCGCCAAACGTCATGGTCCCGAGCGTAAAGGCTGAAATCCGCAGGCCGGAGCGGCCAAGCTGACGATAATGCATGATGTTTCGATCCTTCTTGCAGGAAGCGGCGTACGGATACGCACACCACATGCACCAACTATGGGCGCGCGCGGCGGGAGATGATAATCCCCTTTAACCGGAAGCAGCTTGCATGAAGGGTAACAAATATATGCGTGACATCACCGAAATGGCGGTATTTGTCACCATAATACGCTGCGGCAGCCTGTCCGCCGCAGCGCGTGAGCTGGGGCTGGCCACGTCCGTTGTCAGTGACCGGCTGACGCGGCTGGAACGCCGCATGGGCACCCGCCTGCTGGTGCGCACCACGCGCCGCCATGCCCTGACCGCCGCCGGGCAGTTCTATTACCAGGAAGCCTGCGCCATTGTGGAAGCCACCGCCCGGATGGAGGCCCACACCCGCGCCATCGCCACCACCCCGGCCGGTGAACTGCGCATTACGGCCCCCATCCCGTTCGGGCGGTGGTGGCTGACGCCGTTCCTGACACGGTTCGCGCACCGTCACCCCGACATCTGCATTAGCCTGACACTGGAAGACAGGATGGCGGATATTGTGGGGGAAGGTTTCGATATCGCCATCCGCGCCACCCCGGCCCTCGACACCATGCTGACCGGACGGCGCATCATGGAGACCCGGCGCGTGATCGTGGCCAGCCCCGACTACCTGGCGCGGCGCGGCATACCCACCGGGCCGGATGACCTCGGGCAGCATGACTGTCTGGCACACGGCCCGACGCCGCACCTGCATACCCGGTGGCGGCTGGGCCGGGGGGCTGCGGCCCGCACCGAACGGGTTCAGGCCCGCATGACCTCAACCGACTCCGAAATGCCGGTGCACTGGGCGCTGGCCGGGCTGGGGCTTGCCCAGAAATCACTGTGGGAAGTGGAAGGCCACGTCGCCAGCGGCCGATTGCAGACCGTGCTGGAACAGTGGGAACCGGACCCGATTTCCTTTTTCGCCATCCATCCGGTCAGCACGGCACATTCACGCAAGATCGGGCTGTTCATTGATGAACTGGTGCAGCATCCGCCCCCGATGGGGTCAGGGCGGATGGACGCCCCATCCTGAAAGGTGGGAAGCCATTCCAGATAATGCCGCCTTTCTCAAGTAAAGGCGGCACCCGGACACTTCCGTTATTTTATGCAATGGCCCGTGTTACGCCGGGCCTGATCCCATCTAGCCCGTATATGTCACGTTCAGTTCGCCCACCCCGGCGCAGGTGGCGTGCAGCACGTCACCATGGCGGACCGGCCCCACACCGGCGGGCGTGCCGGTCATGATCAGGTCACCCGGCTCCAGCGCCACAAACCGGCTCAGGCAGGACACGATTTCCGCAACGGACCAGATCAGGTCGGACAGGTCCCCCTTCTGCCGCAGTTCCCCATTCACCGTAAGCGTAATGGCCCCCTTGGCCGGATGGCCGCATGTCGATACCGGCACGATGGGCGAGATGGGACAGGACTGGTCGAACCCCTTGGCCAGTGACCACGGACGCCCCGCCTTCTTGGCCACGGCCTGAAGGTCGCGCCGGGTCATGTCCAGCCCGACCGCATAGCCATAAATATGCGACAGCGCCTTTTCCTCGGGGATGTCATGCCCCTCGCGCCCGATGGCCGCGACAAGCTCCACTTCATGGTGCAGGTCGGACGTGCTGACGGGAAAAGACAGCAGGCCGCCGCCGGGCACCACGGCATCACCGGGCTTGGAGAAGAAGAAGGGGTCGGAGCGTTCGGGGTTGCTGCCCATTTCGCGCGCATGGGCGGCATAGTTCTGCCCCACGCACCATATCCGCCGGACAGGAAAGACACGCGTACTCCCCGCCACGGGCACGATGGGAAGGGCATAGGGGGGAATCACGTAATCCGTCACGGTACGGCGCTCCTGCTATTCGTATCCGGCGCGCATGGTGGCACCCCCGCCGGGTACATGTCACGGCAAATGCAGGAAAAGGCAGGCACAAAAAAACGCCAGCCGGAACAGTCCGGCTGGCGCTTCAGCAGGCAGCGGCGAATGACCACCGCAGCGTTCGGTAACCCGATCAGTTACGCGACTTGTCAACCAGCTTGTTCTTGCCGATCCACGACATCATGCCACGCAGCTTTTCGCCCACCTTCTCGATCTGGTGTTCGTTGTTGCGCGCACGGGTGGCCTTGAAGCCGATATTGCCGGACTGGTTTTCGAGGATGAAGTTGCGCACGAAGGTGCCGTCCTGAATGTCGGTCAGGATCTTCTTCATCTCGGCCTTGGTTTCCGGCGTGATCACGCGCGGGCCGGACACGTATTCACCATACTCCGCCGTGTTGGAGATGGAGTAGTTCATGTTCGCGATGCCGCCTTCGTAGATCAGGTCCACGATCAGCTTCATTTCGTGCAGGCACTCGAAATACGCCATTTCCGGCGCGTAACCGGCTTCCACCAGCGTCTCGAAACCGGCGCGGATCAGTTCGACCAGACCACCGCACAGCACGGCCTGCTCACCAAACAGGTCAGTCTCGACCTCTTCCTTGAAGGTCGTCTCGATGATGCCCGCACGGCCACCGCCATTGGCGGAAGCGTAGGACAGCGCGATTTCAAGCGCATTGCCCGAGGCGTTCTGCGCCACGGCCACCAGCGACGGCACGCCGCCACCCTTCTGGTATTCGGAACGCACGGTGTGGCCCGGACCCTTGGGCGCAATCAGGAAAACGTCCAGGTCGGGACGGGCCTCGATGATGCGGAAATGGATCGCCAGACCATGGGCGAAGGCAAGGGCGGCGCCCTGCTTCAGGTTCTTTTCCAGCGATTCCTTGTACAGCGCGCCCTGGCCTTCATCAGGGGTCAGCACCATCACCACATCCGCCCACTTGGCGGCGTCGGCCGGGCTCATCACCTTGAAGCCGGCGGCTTCGGCCTTGGCGACGGCCTTCGATTCGGGACGCAGGCCGACCACGATGTCGGTCACGCCGGAATCCTTCAGGTTGTTGGCATGGGCATGGCCCTGGCTGCCGTAACCGATGATGGCCACCTTCTTGCTCTTGATCAGGTTCACATCGGCATCGCGATCATAATAGACGCGCATGATCTCACTCCTTGGGGAAAATGAAAAAACTCTGGAAAGGTAAAAACCCTGACCCCTTACAGGATTGCCGCGCCGCGGGCGATAGCCGCGACACCCGTACGCGACACTTCGGCCAGGCCGAGGGGACGCATGAGGTCGATAAAGGCATCAAGCTTGTCGGTCGCGCCGGTCAGCTCAAAAACGAAAGACGTGGCCGAGGCATCAACCGGATGGGCGCGAAAGGCCTGGGCGATGCGCAGGGCGTCGGCCCGGCGCTCGCCACTGGCGATCACCTTGACCAGCGCCATTTCACGCGCCACGTGCGGATCCTGCCGCGTCATGACCGCGACACGGTAAACCGGCACCAGCCGTTCGACCTGCGCGCGGATCTGCTCAAGCACGCGGGGCACGGCGGTCGTGACCACGTTGATGCGCGACTGGTGGCGGGTTTCGTCCACCGGGGCCACGGTCAGGCTCTCGATATTGTATCCACGGCCCGAAAACAGCCCGATGACACGCGCCAGCGCACCGCTTTCGTTCTCGACCTGAATGGAAATGACCGCGGAGACCGGGCTCTCCTGCTGCGTGGTCATGATTGTGTTTCCTGACTGCTGAAGCCGCCGCCATACAGGACGGCGGGAACGGAAGGAAGGGGGAACGCGGGGCGGAAACCCGCCCCGGTAATGGGAGAAATCAGACCAGCATGCGGCCTTCGGCGCTGATCTCGTCATCCTGATCGGGACCAAGCAGCATCTGGTTATGCGGCGCGCCGGACGGGATCATGGGGTAGCAGTTTTCTTCCTGCGCCACGCAGATATCCGCCACCACCGGGCCGGGATGGGCCAGCATTTCCTCAATCACGCCATCAAGTTCACCCATGCAGGTCGCACGCAGGCCACGGCCGTGGAAGCTCTCGGCCAGCCGCACGAAGTCCGGCAGGGCCGCGCTGTAGCTCTCGGAATAGCGGGATTCGTGCAGCAGCTGCTGCCACTGGCGCACCATGCCCATGTACTGGTTGTTCAGGATGAAGACCTTAACCGGCAGGCGGTACTGCGCGATGGTGGACAGTTCCTGAATGTTCATGAGCGTGGAGGCTTCGCCCGCGATGTCGATGACCAGCGCGTCGGGGTGTGCGATCTGCGCGCCCACGGCGGCAGGCAGGCCGTAGCCCATCGTGCCCAGCCCGCCCGAGGTCAGCCAGCGGTTGGGCCGGTCGAACCCGAAATGCTGGGCCGCCCACATCTGGTGCTGCCCCACCTCGGTCGAGACATAGGTGTCACGCCCCGTGGCGGTGGCCAGTTCATGCAGGCGGCGGATGGCGTATTGCGGGCGGATGATCGCCTCCGGCGCCATGTCCTGCGTGAAGCCGAGGCTGTTGACCGCACGCCATTCATTGATCTGGTGCCACCAGCTTGCCAGGTCGATGGGCTGGCCGGGATTGGCGGGGGTACAGTCCCATTCCTCCAGCATCATCTCGATCACGCGGCGCGCATCCCCCACGATACCCACATTGACCGGCACGATCTTGTTGATCTGGCTGGGGTCGATATCGGCATGGATCTTGAACGAACCGGGGGAGAACGCATCCAGCCGCCCGGTCACCCGGTCATCAAAGCGCGACCCCAGCGCGATCAGCACATCGCAGCCATGGGTGGCCATGTTGGCCTCGTACGTGCCGTGCATTCCCAGCATGCCCAGGAAGCGGCGGTCGCCCGCGGGCATCGCCCCCAGCCCCATCAGGGTGGAGGTACAGGGGAAACCCGTCTTTTCCACCAGCCTGCGCAGCGCGGCGGAGGCTTCCGGCCCGGCATTGATGATACCGCCGCCGATATAGAACAGCGGCCTGCGCCCCTGCTTCATCGCGGTCACGGCACGCGCGATCACGTCACGCCCCGGCTCGGTCTGCGGCTGGTAGGACGGATGCGGCGTGCGCGGCGGCGCGCTGTAGGGGGCCGGCCCCACCATCAGGTTCTTGGGCAGGTCCACCAGCACCGGGCCGGGGCGGCCGCTGCGCGCGATGTGGAAGGCTTCATGCACGCATGACGCCACATCCTCCGGCCGGCGGATGAGGTAGTTGTATTTCGTGGCCGGGCGCGTGATGCCGGTCGTATCCGCCTCCTGAAAGGCATCGGTGCCGATCAGCGGCACGCCCACCTGACCGGAGAAGCAGACCACCGGGACCGAATCCAGCATGGCGTCAAGCAGGCCGGTGACCGTGTTGGTGGCGCCCGGCCCGCTGGTGACCAGCACCACGCCCACCTTGCCGGTGGAGCGGGCATAGGCTTCCGCCGCGTGCACCGCCGCCTGTTCGTGGCGGACCAGCACATGGCGAATCGCGTTCTGGCGGAAAATCGCATCGTAAATGGGCAGGACCGCGCCACCGGGATAGCCGAAAATGACCTCGACCCCCTGCTCGGCCAGTACGCGCAGAAGCACTTCCGCCCCCGTGAGGACAACAGAGCTGTCCGTACCGGTGGTGTGAGGCTTCAGGTCGGTCTGGTGCGATGCTGCATTCATGTTCCTGCTCCTTCGCCACGGGGCCGGAACAACCGGCCTGCCGTTCAGGGGCGAAATCCCGGGCCGGGTTTACGGAAACCCCTGCCCCGCGTCAATGCGGTTAATAACAAAAGAAATGATTTTGTTTGTCCATCTTTCCATTTGTTGCTCGGACTCACAATTTTCAAACCGTTTTTCGTGAATAAAAGTGTCATCCGCCGCCGCCAGCGCATGATGGGCGAACCATGTCGCCTGCCGCTTGGTGTACTGCCCGGTCAGGCGGATGGCCTGTTCCGCCGCCGCCTCCAGCGTCATGACGCCGCGCAGCACGGCGGCCAGTTCCGGCACCCCGTGGGCCCGCATGGCGGGCAGGGTAGCGGGCAGGTCCTGCGCCAGCAGGCGGGCGACCTCATCCAGCGCGCCATGGCTCAGCATGGCATGGAAACGCCGGGCAATGGCCGCGCGCAGCACATCGCGCGGGGGGTGCAGCCGTATGGCGATGAAACGGGCCCCAAGCGGCGGCAGCACGGCTTCACGCCGCCACCACGCCAGCCCGTGGCCCGTCGCCTCGCGCACTTCCCATGCGCGGGCGATCCGCTGGCCATCGGTGGGGCGCAGGGTGGCGGCGGTCTCGGCATCAACCTCCCGCAGCAGGGCGTGCACCGCCTCCGGCCCCATCTGCGCCACCATGTCGCGTGCCCGGGCACGAATGGCGGGCGGGGGCTGGGGAATATCGGCCAGCCCGTCGGTCAGGGCGCGGAAATACATGCCCGTGCCCCCGCAGAACACCGGCACGCGCCCCCCATCCCACGCCGCCTGCGCCGCCGCGATGGCCTGCGCGCGCCACCATGCCACGCTGCCACTTTCGGCCGCGGGCAGGACACCGTACAGTGCATGCGGCACACTGGCTTCCTCCTGCGGGTCAGGGCGTGCGGTCAGGACGCGCAGGTCACGATAGACCTGCATCGAATCGGCATTGATGACAGTGCCGCCCACCTGCCGTGCAAGCGCCAGCGCAAGTGCGGACTTGCCCGAACAGGTCGGACCCGCCACGATCAGCGCCACGCGCGCCGACCCTGCCGGGGGGCGTGTCATTGTCTCACCCCTGTCATATATACCCGGACCTCATGGCTGACTCTTCCCCATCCTTCTCCCATACCCTTGTACTGGTGGCCAATCGTGGCGCCACATCCCTCACGCCGGTTGACACCCAGATGGCGCGCGACCTGGTACGGGGTGCGGCCCCTGTCACCCTGTCCGAAGGCGAAGCGGTCGAGATCGCGTGCCCCGCGCCCGATGCGTGGGATGCCCCCGATATCGGGGCGGCGCGCGAGGTGTTTGCCGGGCGTGGCATCGACGTGCTGGTAACCCCGCGCGCCAACCGCCGCAAGCGCCTGCTGGTCGCGGATATGGACAGCACCATCGTCAGTTGCGAGACGCTGGACGACATCGCCACCCATGCCGGGATCGGGGAGAAGATTGCCGAAATCACGCGGCGTTCCATGAACGGGGAAATCGAATTCGAATCCGCCCTGCATGAACGTGTCGCCCTGCTGCGCGGCCTGCCCGTCAGCCTGCTGGAAAAGGCGTGGAAGGATGTCGGCCTGAACACCGGCGCGCAGGAACTGGTCCGCACCATGCGGGCGCATGGCGCGCGCACCGCCCTCGTCTCGGGCGGGTTCACCTTCTTTACCAGCCGGGTCGCGGAGATATGCGGCTTTGATGAAAACCACGCCAATACCCTGCTGGCCACGGACGGGAAGCTGACGGGTGAGGTCGGCCGCCCCATACTGGGGCCGGATGCGAAGCTGGAGCACCTGCGCCGGCTGGTGGCGCAGGGCGGGCTGGACATGGCCGACGCCATGGCCACGGGTGACGGGGCAAACGACCTCGCCATGCTGCGCGTGGCGGGGGCGGGCATCGCATTCCACGCCAAGCCCGCCGTCCGGCGCGAAATCAGCAATCAGGTCAACACGACAACCCTGCGCAGCCTGCTCTTTGCACAGGGATACCACGTGGACGAATTCGTCACGCCGTAGGCGCGCCACCCGTGGCGGCCGCGCCCGTGGGCTGGGTGCGGCTGTCCTGCGCCTCGATAAACACGCGCGTCACGTCGGGGTACTGCTGCTTGATCTGGCGTTCCAGCGCGCTGACCACGATCTCGACCTGTCCGGCACTCATGTCGTTGCGGAAATCCACGCTGATCACCACCAGCACGTCATGCGGGCCGAAATGCAGGGAACGGATTTCATTCAGCCGCTCCACCCCCTGCGCGGACAGCGCCATGCGGCGCAGGGCGGCCAGAACCTCCGGCGCGACACCCTCCCCCGTCAGTAGCGACTGGGATTCAAGCGCCAGAAACCCCGCCGTCAGGGCCAGGATGCACCCGATCACGATCGAGGCCACGCCATCCAGCACCGGCATGTCCAGCCATTCGGCCAGCACGTTGCCCAGAAACGCCACGGCCAGCCCCGCCAGCGCCGCCGTATCCTCGAACAGAACCGTGAATACGGTGGGGTCCTTGCTGACCTGTACGGCCTCAACCCAGCCACGGCGGCCCTTGCCATCCTTGCGGAAGGCGCGCAGGGCGAACAGCCAGACCGAGCCCTCGAACACGATGCTGGCCCCCAGCACCAGGTAATTGACCACCACATGCGTCGCGGGCTGGGGATGGAGGATATGGATGATCCCCTCGAAAAAGGAGACACCGGCCCCCACCCCGAAGATCAGCAGCGCCACCACGAATGTCCAGAAATACAGTTCCAGCCCGTGGCCGAACGGATGCTGCACCGTGGCCGGGCGCTGCGCGCGGCGGATACCCACCAGAAGCAGGCCCTGATTGCCGGTGTCGATGAGGGAGTGGATGGCCTCGCTCAGCATGGAGGAACTGCCGGTCAGGAAGGCCGCGCCGAATTTGGTGGCCGCCACCAGCAGGTTGCCCCCAAGGGCCGCGAAAATAACTGTTCGGGAAGATGCAGAATGCGCCATTGATTTTTCAATATGAAGTCTGGCCTCATCCTACCCCTGCGCAACATCTTTTAACAGACCGAACCCGTAACCCCCGCCCGGTTGCGGGGATGGCGGTGCCTGTCCTATTGTCGGGGCAGTCATGCCTATGGAGGGTTCTGTCCCGATGCGCACCACTGTCATCCAGATGGCGCCCGGCGCATCCGCGCCCGAGAATATCGACCGCGCCCGCGCGCTGATCGGTGCTGCCGTCCGTTCGGACAAGCCTGATCTGGTCATACTGCCGGAAATGTGGAGCTGCCTTGGCGGCACACGGGACATGAAATTCGCCGCCGCCGAAAGCCTGCCCGCCCCCGATGGCGCGGGCGAGGCCGGGCCACTCTACCGCTTCATGTCCACCATGGCGCGGGAGCATGGCATCACGCTCCATGGCGGCTCGATCGGGGAAAAGCATGGCGGCAAGCTGTTCAATACCTCCGTGCTGTTCGATGCGACGGGGCATGAGCGCGCGCGCTACCGTAAGATCCACCTGTTCGATGTCACCACGCCGGGCGGCGAGGGCTACCGGGAGAGCGATACCTACGAACCCGGCTCCGACATCGTAACCGCATCGCTGCCGCAGGGCATGACGGCGGGGCTGGCGATCTGTTACGATATCCGCTTTCCCGCCCTGTTCCACGCGCTGCGCGCACGCGGTGCGAACGTGCTGCTGGTGCCCGCCGCCTTCACGGTCGAGACCGGACTCGCCCACTGGGAGACGCTGCTGCGCGCCCGCGCCATAGAGACCCAGTGCTGGATGGTCGCCTGCGGCACCACCGGCACCCATACGGATGAAAGCGGCCAGAAGCGCCGTACCTACGGCCATTCCATGATCATCGACCCGTGGGGGACCATCGTGGCGCAGGTGTCGGACGGGCCGGGCTGGAGCACCGCCCGCCTTGACCGTGGCGTGACGGACAGCATCCGTGAGCGCATGCCGGTGATGGCCCATCACCGCCTGTCCATCCACACTCCATGAATGATACATCCTACGGGGGATGGACCGGGGGATACCTGCCCACGCGGCTGAGTTTCGCCGCCGCCCCCAACGAGAGCGCACAGGTCTGGCTGGAGCGCCTGGTGGGGCAGTACGGCCAGTGCCCGCCCGAGGAAGCCGACGCCCTGATCTGCCTGGGCGGGGACGGCTTCATGCTGGAGATGCTGCACACCACGCTGGCCCGCACGCTGCCGGTCTATGGCATCAACTGCGGCACGGTGGGCTTTCTCATGAACCCCGCCGTGCCCGACAACCTGCCCGAACGCCTGGCCTCGGCACAGGCCGCCACCCTGCATCCGCTGCGCATGAAGGCCATGACGCGGGAGGGGGAATGCGTGCATGCACTGGCGATCAATGATGTCTTCCTGTTCCGCCAGACCCGGCAGGCCGCGAAAATCCGCATCGAGGTGGATGGCCGGGTGCGCCTGCCGGAACTGATATGCGATGGCGTGCTGATCTCGACCCCGGCAGGCTCGACCGCCTACAACCTGTCCGCCCACGGGCCGATCGTGCCGCTTTCGGCCAACCTGCTGCCGCTTACGCCCATAAGCGCGTTCCGCCCCCGCCGGTGGCGCGGGGCGCTGCTGCCATCCACCGCGCGGGTCCGCTTTGACATACTGGAAACCGACAAGCGCCCCGTCGCCGCCGTTGCCGATTTTACCGAGGTGCGCGACGTCATTTCCGTCGAGATCAGCGAGGCGCGTGAACTTCACACCACCGTCCTGTTCGATCCCGGCCAGAGCCTGTCTGAACGGATCATAACCGAACAGTTCACCGCCTGAACCCGGCCCCTCAGGCCGCCCCGATCCTGTGCAGGCCCGCGCCATGGGCACGCAGCCATTTTTCGGCCTGCCTGCGGTGCGGGGTCAGCCGGTCCACCAGTTGCCAGAAATCCGGGCCATGGTTCATGTGCCGCAGATGCGCGAGTTCATGGGCGATGATGTAGTGCTGCACTTCCTGCGGGGCCATAACCAGCCGCCAGCACAGCATGATGGACCCGTCGGATGAGCAGCTTCCCCACCGGCTGCGGGTATCGCGCAGCCTGACCTGCGTAGGATGGAACCCGCCCTGCGCGGCCTGAAGGCGCAGGCGCGCGGGCAGCAGGGCATCCGCCTGCGCACGCAGCCAGGCCATGGCCCGGCGCGCGATGAATTCCTCCGCGCCGCTGACATGCAGCCGCCCGTCTTCCAGCCATACGCCGCGCCGTGCCTCGGGGGCGTGATGGATCTCGTGGCGCTGCCCATCAAGCAGCACATGGCCGCCATGGCGCAGTTCCGTTCTGGGCGGCAGGCGCGACAGCCCCGCCGCGACCCATGCGGAATGTGCCCGCAGCAGGGCCAGCCCGTCCGTCCTGCGCGCACCGGGCGGCAGCGTGATGACGACATGCCCGCCAAGCGGGTCGATCCGCATGGAAATGCGCCGCGCCCGCCGCGAAGACCGCCACTGCACCGTAACCCGGCCCGAGGCGATGGGCACGACTTCAGACGCAGGCGCCGTCGCCACGGTGGTCACGTGCGCCGGGGCGGCCGGGTGCGGCGGAAGGCATGCCGGGGCGCCTCACCCGGCCAGTCAATCACGTGGTCTTCCAGCATGCCCGCCTCACGTTCGCTGATCACCCGGCCGCTGACGGATATGCCTGCCTCATGCACCGTTTCGTGCGTGCCGGACACCAGCGGGTGCCACCATGGCAGGGGTTCGCCATCACGGACCAGAATGTAGCCGCAGGTGGGCGGCAGCCAGTCAATATTGGCCAGCATCTCCGGCGTCAGGCTTATGCAGTCCTGCACCCGGCGCTGGCGGTGGGCGTAATCGGTGCACAGGCAGGTTTTGGTATCAAGCAGGCGGCAGGCGACATCGGTGAACAGCACCTCATCCGTCTCGTCCTCGCGCAGCTTGTGCAGGCAGCACCGCCCGCATCCATCACACAGCGATTCCCACTGCTCACGCGACATCTGCGCCAGCGGCGTCGTTTCCCAGAAGGGAGCTTCATCATCCGTCATGCGCGTGGTCCCGTCATATCGCGTTCATGAAAATTCATTGCCGCACCCCCGCCGCCATGGCGCACAGCACGACCATCGCCACGGAAAACAGGCCAACCCCCACGACCGGCCCGCCCAGCAGCGGTAGCCAGACCAGCCGGAACCGCGCCTTCGCATCCGCCCCCAGCCCGCTGGCCGTACGGACCAGACCGGGGGGAATCCGGTCCAGCGCCCGCAATAGCGGCCACATGGCGGCGGGGGCGGCACATACGCCCTGCATGACATGACCCGCCAGCCCCATCGGCCGCGCAAGGGTCGGCCACCAGAGCGCCAGCCACAGCCCCGGCAGCGCAAGCGCCAGCATGAGACCACGCAGCAGCACGCAGCGCGCGGGCCATGCGCCGGACACCACGGCCCGCACCGCCAGCACCAGCACCAGCACGCTGGCGCCCACCAGGCCGACAGCAGTACAGCCCCCGCCCGCCCCGAACAGGACGGCAGGCCGGAACGCCATGTCAGGCAGCATCAGCCCGCATCCCGCAGCCAGAGGTCAAACCGGTGCGCCAGGGTAGTATAATGGGTCTGCCAGAACTGCACATCCATGGGCAGCACGGCAGCGGGCGTGGCACCGGGTGCGGGCTGTTCGGCAGTGGCGGGATAGCGCGCGAGGAAATCCGCCTGCCGGTCCGGCTGCACGATGAAGTGCAGCAGGTTGCGTGACTGCACGAGCTGTGCCGCCGACTGGCCCGCCACCACGCCCCATGACAGGCCATAGGACAGCGCCATATCCGTGCTGACACCAATCGTGTCACGACGGCGGGGGCCAATGGTGCGCACCGCATCCCCCGGCGCGCTGCTCATCAGCACCTGCCCGCGTTCAAGGATGCTGGCCGCATCCGCTGGCGTGGACCACCACGTTATATAGGGCCGCAACTGGCTGAGCTTGCGAAAGGCCCGGTCCACACCCTGTGGCGTGGCCAGCAGGCCATAGACATCGGCAGGGGCCACCCCATCGGCCATGAGTGCGATTTCCAGCGTCGTGCGCGGGTCACGCCGCAGGCCCCGCTTGCCGGGAAAACGCACGATATCCCAGAAATCGGCCCAGCGCGGCGCGGTCTTGCGCCATGACTGGTCCCACGCCACCACAACCTGCGTGGTCAGCCCCGGCGCGCCGCAGCCATCGGGGTTGGTGCTGCTGCCCGCCAGACGCACGACCAGCCCCTGCATGCAGGCGGCGCGGATGGTGCTGTCCTCGGTAAAGACCAGCGACCACGTGCCGCCATTACCCGCGTGCAGGCCGTGGCTGTCCAGTTCGGGCAGGGTGCCGCCCCAGATCCGGCGCGCCACCGGCTGCCCCGAGGCACGGGCGAAAGGCTGGAAAAACGCCATGTTCTGCGCCTGCTCCAGCCGCGAATCCATTGTTGCCACCACCAGTGCGGGCCGGGTGCGCACATGTGCCGCGCGACCACCGGCAGGCAGCACGAACAGGGCGCCCACCGCCACAAGCAGGGGAGAGAGGATGAAACGGCGTGACACGAGCGGGGGCACGAACTGGAACACGGACAGGAAACGATCTTTCACACATTGTTGCGGGATGCCGGACGCTACTCCATTTCCCCACGGAACGGAAAGGCAATTGCCTGCCCCGGCTGCCACGCCAGCAGGGCGGTCCGCCCCGGCGCCACGCGCTGCAGGGCGGCGGTGGGGGGGCGG
>NZ_QUWV01000121.1 GCF_003403295.1 Komagataeibacter melaceti
ATTGTCCCGCCGCCGCCGTGTCCATAAGCCACGTCAGGTCTCCCTCGGTGGTGATGTGGCTTGCGGGTTCCGCCGGGTCGCCCGCGCGCACTCGGGCGAAGGCCTCGCGCTTGCCCGCCCCGGCCAGCATGAACACCACATGCCGGCTGGAATGGATGGCAGGATAGGTCAGGGTCAGGCGCGTATGCGGCGCGTCATCGGGCACGCAGGTCGAGACCCACAGCTTCCTTTCCTCCAGCACCGGCTGGCGCGGGAAAAGCGATGCGGTATGCCCGTTATCGCCCAGCCCCAGCATCACCACGTCAAACAGCGGGCGGCCGGGTTCCAGCACCTTGCCGCCATAGACCTTTTCCAGCTCCGCCTGGTATTTCGCCGCCGCCTGCGCCGG
>NZ_QUWV01000122.1 GCF_003403295.1 Komagataeibacter melaceti
TGCCATGACAGCACGCCCGCCCCCAGCACGATGCACGCCGCCCCCAGCAGCAGCCTGCGGTCCACGTTTTCACGGAACACGACCCATGCGATCAGCAGCGTCGCAAGACTTTCCAGATTGAGCAGCAGCGATGCGCTGGCCGCATCCGTCCGCGCCAGCCCGACCATGAGCAGCAGCGGCCCCGCCACGCCGCCCGCCGCGATCACCGCCAGCAGGCACGGCAGGTCCGCGCGGGTCAGTGGCGCTTCATCATGCGTGGGCAGGCGCAGCAGCGCGCGCGCACCCAGCACCACCGCCAGCCCCGCGCCGGAACCCAGATAGAGCAGCCCCGCCGCCATCTGCGGCGTCATGTCGCCCAGCAGCAGCTTGGCAAACGGGGTGCTGGCCCCGAACAGCACGGCGGAAAGCAGGGCAAGGCAGAGGCCGGTCGTATTCATGCCCCCAGCCTACCATGCCGCAGGCCACGGCGGTAGCACGGCGCGCGGCTGCGATACGGGCCATGGCGGGGCGGATGATGCCGCTTTTTGCATGGATATTGCGGCGTAACGCCAGAATGCCGTGCCGGTGCCCACGCCACGCGCGGGCGATGATGGAGCCGACCGGACATGGATGCAGGCCGCATGCTGGCGCGGCGCGAAGGATGATCCCTGACGAAAGGATCAGAACCACAGGAGGCCGTTTGAAAAGAACTGATTTATAAAAAACAGCAAAAGTTTCCGGGTGCTGCTTTTTTCAAAAAAACATCCATATTATTGCAGGATGTTCCGTGAACTGGCTGCTTCAGGCAGTCTCCAGAATGGATGTATGGCGCTTTATTATTAATAGCCATTCCGCCCATACTCTATCCGGGAACCATGGCCACCATTGTCATCCACGCGGCGGGCAGCAAGGCCCTGCTTCCGGCACAGGGCCGTATGTAACGGCGGCGATACGCCCCGTTCAGGCCGGACCAGAATAAAATGCAGCGGGTCCATCCCCGCGTTTACAATGGAACCCGTGGCCGCCTGCCCGGCCATGCCCCATACGCCATTATCATATGGATGCCGACAGGCAACCGCCCCCCTGCCCGTTTCGGGCCGGGGCGGTGCCGGACCCCGCCATCCGTGCCACCGGCACGGCGCGGGACCGGGCGCTGCCCGCGTGCAGGATGCCCCGGCCCGGACGGGCGGGCACCCGGCCTGTTTACGCGACGCGCAGCGTGACCTTGTGCAGGTCCTTTTCCACCTGCGCATCCGGGTGGCCAACGTGGAAGGCTTCACCGGGCATGAGGCGGATGTTGCTGATGCCGGACAGCGGCAGCACGCTCCATTCCCCCGTGGGGGGCACGCGCTTTTCGTGTGCGTCCTCGCCGCGATAGATCATTACCTGCGCCGTGCCGTCGCGCTCACCCAGCGCGTGGGGCGAACCGGTGTAGTTCTTGCCATCGAACGTGAAGGCGATGACGGTCTTCTTCTGGATCGCGTCACGAAGCGTGTTTTCAACTGACATATGTGTTTTCCAATCTGCTGGACCCCATGCGGCCTGCCGCATGTTATAACGAGTCACTCAGCTTATACCCCTTCCATCCGCGCATAGAAGTGGCCAAGGCCATTTATTGTTGCAATACTGCCCTGCGTCACGTCGTTTCTGGCCATGGATGGCACAGGACACCGGTTATGTTGTTTCGATGAAGTAAAAGTCATCCCTGCATGGAATGAAGCGCATGGCAGGATTGACCTGCATCACGGCATGGGGGGGCCGCTGGCCCCAGCATTGGCGGCAGATGGGCGGACATGACCCCGAACAGCCCGCCCCGGTTATGTATTCAAGGAGAATGACCATGATTGCGCGACCGACATTTGTTGCCACCCCGGTGCGTGCGGCCACCGCGCGCGTGGCTGACCCGTTTGCGGTGCTGCAGCGCCAGGTGGGCCGGCTGATTGATGATTACCGCGCCCCCGAGACCTTTGGCTCCGGCCGCATCGGCGCCACCGACATTACCGAGGACGCGGCAGGCTACCACATCTACATCGAGGTGCCCGGCTGCTCGGACAAGGACATCACGCTCAACGCCAGCAACGGTGTGCTGAGCATCTCGGGCGAGAAGAAAAGCCCGGTGGCCGAAACCGACCAGAAGCAGCACGTCTCCACCCGCAGCTTCGGCGCCTTTGCCGAGCATTTCAGCCTGCCCGAGGGCGTGGATGAAGACCGCATCACCGCCCGCATCAAGGACGGCGTGCTGCACGTCACCCTGCCCCGCCGCGAACCGGCCAAGCCGACCGAACGCAGGATCGAGATCCAGCCCGGCTGAGCGCGCCGCGCCTGATATTTCATAGTCTGGTCAGACAGCCGCATGCCGTGGGTATGCGGCTGTTTTCGTTCCGCGCAACCGCTGCACAACGCAAGAAGGTTCTGGGTGCAGCTTATTGCAAAAAGCCTTAACGGCCGCCGCCCCGCCTGAAAAAAGGCGGCACCCGGAAACGTCTGTTTTTGCAGGGTTATTCCCATTCGTGGCCCTAACGCCACCGTTCATCCAGCACATCCAGCGCGCTGCGCAGCGTGCGGGTGCGCGTGCCGGGGTGTTCGTCCATGCCGCACACGGCGCACACCGCCCGGGCGCGCGCCGGGGTCAGCAGCGCCAGCGCGCGGTCAATCGCGGCACGGGCATGCACCGCCGCCTCCGTCTCCTCCATCACGCCCCCCGCGCCGGGGCCGGTATGGGGGCTGTAACGCTGCACCAGCCGCCCGCCGCACGTGCTGCGCAGCCAGTACCGGCGAAAACGCAGCCCCACCTCATGCTGCGCGGCACTCAGCCCGGCATTGGCGCGGTGGAACAGGCGGTCCAGCATGCAGCCATCACGCAGGCGGCGCACGGCCTGCGCGGGCGCGCCGGGGGCCAGGGCCACGCGCGCGACCTCCACGGGGCGGGCCGTCGCGGCGGGACCATCGGCCCCCATGTCGGGCTTCAGCCCCGCCGCAATGTCACGCGCCAGCAGCCGCGCCCGCCGGTCCGCGCGCAGCAGTGCTGCAACACGGGGCGGAACACCAGCAGGCATGGGGGTGCGGGTATGCGGTACGGCCATGGCATTTCCTGTGCGCTGTTGTGCAACATTGTCACTCTAACAGCCCGTCATGCAGGTGGCCCGCCCCAATCGGCCCCGCCCCTGCCCGCCCGGTACATGGGGAACACCCGCTTCCCCCCGGTTTCCCGCGCCCGTTCCCCTGTTCCCTCCACCTGTCCGGTACAGGATAACCGGCAGGACATGAAAAGACTGGCCGCCCATGTGGGAACAGAGGGAACAGCACGAACACCGTGCCCCATGTACGGAACAGGCGGACGGAACACGTTCCCCTGCGTCACGCCCGGCATGAACGCGGTGCGGCGCATGGCCTGCCGCACCGGCCTGCATGCTGGTCTGTGCGGTGGCGCGGTAGATGATCCTCCCGTGTTGGTCCTGCGTGTGAAACCGGCACATTGCCCCGCGTGCAGCCCCCGCCGGTGGGATTGGCAGATTACCCCATGCGCAAACCCTTCCCGGCAAACGCGAAACCTGTGCGTTGCCCCACATGTCGGCCCTGCACGGGCACAGGCTGTTTGCCCCGGCGCACAAATTCGCGCTGCGGGGCGGTGCATGTCGCCCATGAACTGGCCCGGCCCCGCCCCCGATCCGGGCCTGAATGCCCGCCATATTGTCCCGATGTAAGCCTGACACGTGAACCCGGCATGTAGGGCCAGCACCGTGGGGCCGTGCATAAGTCCGGCACATGCCCCAGCATGCAGGGGGTGCATGACGGCCGCGTGGCCCCCGGTGCATGAACCGCGCACACGAACCCTACGTGCCGGGCTGGCAGGTTGCCACACTGTGCGGGCCTGACATTCAGCAGCCCGTGCGCAGGTGCGGTGCGTGGTCCGCCATATTGTCCGGCGGTCCCGTGCCGTCTGCGTCCGTTGCGTGGGGTTTTCCCGTGGCAGGGACACACTCACGTATCCTCCGCCGGACGGTATCGGCCCGCATCGGCATTAGCTCCGGCTTCGTGGCGGGGCGGTGGCAGCGGTATCTACTATCCGGGCATGTGGGGCCTGTGCCGTAGCGTCAGTGGGTGCATGGAATCAGGTATGCAAGGCCGCGCATGATGCCCCGTCCGGGGCAGCGGGTCCGGCGTGCAGGGCTGGCGTGTGGGGCGGGTCGTCAGCCCGTCGGGTCGTCCTGTGTCCATGTCCAGTGGGTGGTGGTGCCGGTGCGGATCTTGCGCCGTGTCCAGCCAAGGGCGCGCAGCACGCTGGCGGCGCGGTTCTGGGCGGCGCGGTTCTGCCGGTCGCGCGGCAGGCCGAGTGCCAGGTGCAGGATGTCCGCCATGCGCGCCGTGCGGGCCGCCCGGCTGCGCAGCCATGTGGCGATGGGGTCGTGCCAGGCGTCCTCGTGCATGCGGGTGTCCTGCGCGTGGGCGGCGGCGGCGCGCAGGTGGGCATCGTCCAGCCACAGCTCCAGCGGGGCGGTGGCCTCGCGCCATGCGGCCTCGGCCCAGAGCTGCGCCCGCCATGCCGTAACCCACGCCACGTCCGCCCGCGTGCAGGTGACGGGCCAGTAACGCCGGTTGCCCGTGGGGTCGGTCAGGTATTCCCGCTCGTTGGTCGTGCCGGCGAACACGCATTGCCGCGGGCGCGTGACCTCGAACGCGCCATAGCTGGGGCGGTAACGGTCCTGCTGGCGGCTGAAAAACGCCTTGGCGTCACGGCTGGAACTGCGGCCCAGCGCCTGCAGCTCCCCCAGTTCCACGCACCACACGCCCAGCAGGCCCTGTGCGGCGTCCTTGTCCCCCAGGTCGCGCGGCAGGTCATCCTTGAACCACGGCGCGCCGAACAGCGCGGCCAGAAGGCGGCTCTTGCCCATGCCCTGCGGCCCCTCCAGCACGGGCACGTAGTCGAACTTGCACCCCGGCGCGCGCACCCGGCGCACCGCAGCGGACAGGAAGCGCGCGCCAACGGCGGCATGATAGGCGTCATCCGCCGTGCCCAGCGCGTGGTGCAGCCACGTGGCCAGCCGGGGCGTGCCATCCCAGCGCAGGCCGTCCAGCCATTCGCGCACGGGGTGGCGGCGGTGCAGCCCGGCGGCGGTGCGACACGCCTGCTCGGCCACCGCGCGGCTGACCGGCAGGCCATAGGCGCGTTGCAGATAGGCCTGCACCAGCGCCACATCCATGTCATCCATCTGGCGCGGATACGGCCCCGGCGGCGGGGGTGCCCCGGCAAAGGCCGGTGGCGGGGCGCGCGTGACCATGCAGCGGAAGGCGAATTCATCCCACGCCACCAGTTCACGCAGGCAGGCGTCATGGCCCAGCAGCACAAGGCAGTTTGCCAGTGACGGCACGACCCCGCGCGGCCCACGCGCCAGCAGGTCCATCCATGCGGTGTCGGATGTGGGGGTCATCGGCGCGCCTCGGGCTGGTGGGGAACGGGATGGCGCGGGATGTGCACGTGCGCCGTGGATGGGGAAAAATGAGGGCATGCCGGGGTCATGGCCGTGCGGGCCTGCGTTCCGTATGACAGACGTGGAGGTGGCCGCGCTGGCCCATGGACGCAGTGGATGGTGGTGCGGCGCGCGCGGTCCCGCCACAGGGAACCTGAAAACGTGCCCCCCATGCCCGGATAGTAGATACCGCTGGCACCGCCCCGCCACGAAGCCAGAGCGGACGGCGATGCAGGCTGATACCATACGGCGGGGGATACGTGAGTGTGCCGCCGCCACCAGAAAGCCCCACACAACGGACGCAGATGGCCCGGGACCGCCGGGCAACCGGGGTGCGGAAACATGATTTCTGCCATATCAGCGTAGCGCCCTGCGCTGCGTGCGTGACTGGCAGCGCCCCGCCACGAAACCGAAGCTAATGCCGATGCGGGCCGATACCGTCCGGCGGAGGATACGTGAGTGTGTCCCTGCCACGGGAAAACCCCGCGCAACGGATGCAGACGGCACGGGACCGCCGGACAACCGGGGTGCGGAAACATGATCTCTGCCATGTCGGCGTAACGCCCTGCACGGCTGGTACCATCGTGCCACCGGGCCGGAGCGGGTGGCGAATACCGCCCGGCGATGGATGCGTGAGCGCGGTCCCGATACGGGGAAACCCCGCGCAACGGGCACGGATGGCGAGGCCCCGCCGGGGCGGCGGGAGGCGGAAATGATGTCGCGATAGCGCTCCACGCAGCATGCGTGGCTGGCGCTGCCCGGCTTCGAGGCCGCTGCGGATGGTGGCGCGGGCCTCGGGCAGCGGGATGTTACGTTGCCGCGCGGCGTGGAGCAGGGTGTCGCGTGCGGTGGCCACGTCCATCATGCCCGCCCCGCACCACCGCCCCAGCGCATAGGCGCGGGCGTTGAGCGTGGTGTTGGCCGTGCCCGCCGGGGCGTCGCACACCGCGTGCATGGCGCGCATGAGCGCACCCTGCGCCCGCGCGCCATCCATCATCCGGGGCAGCGGGCGCGCGGGGCTGGCTGTGGTGTCGTGCGCCGGGGCCAGCAGGCGGGCCAGCCAGTGCGGGATGGGCGGCGGGGCCACCTGCCATGGCGGCACGCGCCAGCCATAGGCCCCGCCCGTGACCGCATGCAGCGCGGGCGGGATGGTGACCGCCTGCCGCCCCCGGTGCGGGTCCAGCCCCGGCGCGGGGCAGCCCGAGCGCCCGGTCAGCGCCTCCCCCGCATGGCGGAAGAACAGCACCGCCCCGCCGGAACCGCCGGTGCGTGTCATGGGCCGGGGCGGCAGCGGGCCGTGGCGGCGCACCAGGGCCGCAAGGGCCGCCACCCCGTCGGCCGCATGGGTGCCGGGGCGGTCCACATCCAGCGCGAACAGCCCCGATGGCCCGCACACCACCCGCCACCCGCAGCCCGGCCAGCGCGCGCACCATGCGGCAATGGTGTCCAGCGCGCATGTGGCGGCATCCACCGCGCCACGGAAGCACGCCGCGCGTGAACGTGGCCGCACGGGATAGACATGCCACCCCAGCAGCGCCACGCGGCGCAGGTCGGGCGGGATGGGTGAAGGCGATGGTGGGGGCATGGCGGCGTTGTATGGGATACGTCCCACTCCGTCAAGCGATAATGGGATACATCCCCCCTTCCGGTCCCGGCCGGGTTATGGGACAGTTCCCATTATGGATACACGCTCCCCCGCCGCAGCCGAGATCGAGCGTCGCATGGCGCTGCTCAACCTCAACAAGAAGCGCCTGGCCGAACTGGCCGGCCTGAACGAGACGTACGTGCATGACATCCTGCGCGGCAAGTCCCGCCACCCCGGCGGCGACCGGCTGGAAAAGGTGGCCGCCGTGCTGGGCTGCACCGCCAGTGACCTGCTGCGCGGCGGCACGGTGGCGGGGGCCAGCCCGGCGGCCCAGCGGCTCAAGGCACTGCGGGAGCGCGCGGGCTATACCGTGCGCGCGCTGGCGCGTGACCTTGGCATGGGGGACAGGTTTTCCAGCTACGCATTTTATGAGAACAAGCTGAAAAAGGACTTCATCCCCGTCGAGATGGTCCGCCGCCTTGTCCCGTTGCTCAGTGACCGGGGCGACCCGCCCATTGCGCCAACCGAGATCTGGGCGCTGTGCGGCATCGTGCCGGGCGAGACGGACCTGAACGAAAGCATAAGCCGCGCCGAACGCGCCACCACCCCCACCCATGGCGATGACGGCACGGTGGCGGTGCATGAATATGACATCTCGCCACAGGCGGGCGCGGGTGCCATCGTGGACCACACCGCCTGCGGCGATGGGGAGCGCCACCCCACGCTGGAGTCATGGCGCATCCCGCGGGATTTCATCCGCAACTACCTGCCCGACACCAGCGGGCTTGCCATCATCCGCGTTGCGGGCAATTCGATGGAGCCGGAATTCATGGCCGGTGACCGCGTGCTGGTCGATACCAGCCACCGCGTCCCCTCGCCCGACGGGGTGTACGTGCTGTGGAACGGCATGGGCGTTGTCATCAAGCAGTTGATGCTGGTGCCCAATTCCCGCCCGCAGCGCATCCGCATCATCAGCGTCAACCCCACCTATCCCGTGGATGAGGTCAATGCCTCCGACCTGGTGATCAATGGCCGCGTGGTGGGCAAATGGGTGTGGAAATAGGCAGGCCGCGCCAGTCCTGAGCATTTCCGGTCCTGAACATTTCTGGTGCCGCTGTGTAAAAACGGGCGTGCATGACACCGCGCTGCCCTGCTGCCGCCGCATTTGGGCCGCATGGTGCGCGCTCCCCTGCCCGGATGCACCATGCCTGCACAACCTCCCGCCATGGCGGGCGTTATCACGCCATGACGGACCATTACCATTTTCCCCCTCCCGCCCGGCATGGCCTGCGGGCCGCCGTGCTGTCCTGCCTTGTGCTGCTGGCCGCCCCCGCGCGGGCCGAGACCCGGCACCTGGCGCTGACCCCCGCCAACACCACCGTCCTGCTGCATGCCGATAGCGTGGTGGGCGGCATGGACGGGCAGTTCGGCACGGTGTCGGGCACGCTGGATTACGACCTGTCGCGCCAGACCTGCCATGTGGACCTGACCATGGACGCCACCACCGTGCATATGGGCACCGTGCTGGAGCGCACCGCCGCGCGTTCGGGCGGGATGCTGGACAGTGACCGCTGGCCCACCGTGCATTATGTGGGCGACTGCCGCCCCCGCGTGGTGGACAACGCCGTCCAGTCACGCATGGTGGGCAAAATGACCCTGCGCGGGCAGACCCACCTCATGGTGTTTGAAACGCAGATGGTCTTTACCGGTAACACGCTGACCATGCTGGACAGCACCGGCACGTTTGATGGCCGCGCATGGGGCATGTCCACCCTGCTCCATACCGTAAAACCGTACATGCGCACCGAAACGCGCATCTCCCTGCCCCCGCATGGCTGACCACACGCCCGCCAGAACCCCCGAAAGCACCCCCATGACCGATGACACGCCCACCCCGCGCCGCGTGGCCGAGATTGCCAGCTACCATGCCCATGTCTATTTCGACACGCCCGCCAGCCGCGCCGCCGCCACCACCCTGCGCGCGCAGGTGGCCGCGCGCTTTGCCGTGCGGCTGGGGCGGTGGCATGACGTGGCCGTTGGCCCGCATGTCGCCCCCATGTACCAGATCGCGTTTGAAACCGGGCTGTTCGCCAGCCTTGTGCCGTGGCTCCTGCTCAACCATGCCGGGCTGAGCATACTGGTCCACCCCAACACCCGCGCGCCACGCCGCGACCACCTGCATGATGGCCTGTGGATCGGCCGCCCCCGCGCCCTGCTGGCCGACCGCCTGCCCGAATGGAGCGACGCGGCCGACATGGCGGGCGAACCCAACACCCAGCCCGAGGCCGGGGTGGAAATCTAGGGCAGGGTCGGCTCCAGCCTGATTGCAGGACAGGGCGGCAGGGCTACCGGGGCCGGAACCGCATCGGGCGCGTGCCCAGCCGGCACCCACATGCCCCGGCAGGTGGGCAGTTCGTTATCCGTGGCGGGGTCCACCTGGTAAACCTGCCACCCGCGCCCGGCACGTTGCAGCCTGACACACGGCCAGCGGGCCGCCTTCGCCTGTCGGGCAGTCCATCAGGAGGCGGACAACGGAAATATTCCGGCCTTCATCCACAATTTTCGCCGCCATCAATGCGGTCCATTGGGCGGCGGCATCGTGTGCCTGTGTGAAATAATCCGTATCCCCCCAATAATTCGGGTCGGTGTCTGGCAGTAAATCACCGGCAGGCCGGGCGTTGCGGCCGGATGCAGGCCACGCCCGCGGCACCGTTCCATCCGGGCCGCAGGAACGCATGCCCGCCCGCGCTGTCAGCGGGCGTTCTGGCTGGCGCGGGTCCTGAGGAACAGATCCCACCAGTACTTCGCCTTCGCCTTGTCAATCGGTGCCGTGCCCTCGGGCACATTGTCGCCTGCATAGATAAAGCTCAGGTCCTGCATGGCCTCGTAATTATTGCCGTCCGCCGCTTTTTCCAGCAGTTCTATGCCCTTGGCCGGATTGATTTCCTCCTTGGGCATGCCAATGTGCATGATATAGTCCCAGCCAGCCTTCTGCATGCCAACAACATTGCCCGCATCGCTGGCGCGCAGGTACATCTGCAGGCTTTTTGCGGGTGCGTTCCCGATAAATGCCGGGTTGGATGCGTACCAGTCCCCCGCCGCCATCATGGCCTGGGTGCTTCCGGTATTGGCGGCGCGGACGTACAGGGCCTCGACCACCGCCTTTCTCTCTACCCCTACCGCGCTGAACAGGTTGCCGGTGTCATAGAATTTCGCCATTTCGAGTAATGCCGCCGCATTGCCGGTATTGGCGGCCTGCGTGAAATATCTGGTGGCAAGGTTGTCGTCTTTCACCGTCCCGCCAATCCCGGAGCGGTAGAACCAGCCCAGCCGGAGCATGGCGGGCACATCGCCCGCGGCGGCGGCTTTTGTGTACCATGCCCTTGCCGCGGCGTAATCGGGCAGTACATCCGTTTTATTTTCATAGGACGCGCCGATTTCGTACATGGTCCGGGCATCGGTCCGGGGCACGTCCGCTCCCAGCCCCGGCACCCCGGCTGGCAGTGCGGCTGGCAGCGCGGGTTGTGATGGCGCAGTAGCCACGGCAGCGGCCGCCGCAACCTTTACCTTCGGGTGTTCGGGTTCGTTCAGGTAGGTATCATTGCGTGTGAACGGCGCGGGCAGGTTATCAAGGTGCTGGGGGGCGATGCAGTCACGCTTCATGTCCTTCATGGCGTAATAGACCTTTGTCAGGTCCACCTTCCATGTCTGGCTGATCGGTGCCGAGATCGTCACGGTCAGCAGCCCTGAATCGGACAGGCTGTGGACCAGTGCGGGCACATCCGCTGCATCCACGGTATGGCTGATGGTTCCCGTGCCGGTCGCAACGGTGGAAGTATAGTGCCGGGCCGGACCGGCATCGAACTGCATGTCAACACTGACATTGGCGTGGTCGAGGGCCGCAGTCCTGTAGGCGGTGTTGATGAGCAGGACCTCGATCCTGTTGCTGTCGGACGCCACCACCGCAAAACCGGCCCCCTGCGCAACCTTCGCCACAACGGTGCAGGAGCGCACGCCGTTATCCGAACCGCCATAAACCATCCACGGGTCAATATTGTCTTCGTCAATGCGGGATATTCCCGCGCGTGCGTCGTGCGCGCCGATCGCGGTGCATGCAAGTGTTGCCAGCAGCACGAAGGAAAAAGGCAGTTTCATCAAGTCACCTGATCGGGTCTGTATTTCCGCGCCGGCCGGCCGGAAGGAGGGAAAAGCTGCGGCATGATAGCCACGATCCACCCCGATGACGAGACCACATGACGCACCCGGCCCATGGCCGCCCACGCCATGCCTGCGCCATCCCGGTGGTGTCTTTTTTTTTCAAAAAGGCGGCGTTTCCTGAAGCTTTTTGAACAAAGCCCCACCAAAAACTTCCTCATGATTACCGGGCGCGCCACGGGCGGATATTTGGCTTCAGTCTTTCCCGATAATCCGTTTGTAAGAAAACTCGATCATGGAAATGCCCGCTCCTGACCTGTCGGCAATATCCATGGCCTGTACGAAGGCGGGAATATTGATACCTTCATGCGTGTAGGCATATTTCAGGTTCAGATAGGCGTCATAGTCGCGCGAGAGTATATAATTGACCTCGTTATAATCAACGACGCCCCTTTTGGTCCATTTTGCGCTCTGGGTGTCAAACAGCGGCTTCCCCCATGAAAAACCGCCAATTTTCCGCGCCGTTTCCGTAAGCCGGGCGTAACCTTCCCTTTCCTCGTTAATGCAGTAATTCTCCATTTCCACATCAACGACCCCGCGCTTGCTCCACTGTTCCATACATGACCGGTCCGTGGCGGCCCCGTCATACGCATACATCTGAATACGGTCAGGCCCCGGCACTTCACCAAGGAACGCGATGGCGGAACTGTCGGTATTCTGCGGCTGGCCCGATGCCACGCCCCCCCGCCCCGACCCGGCGGCCTGCCGGGCGTTATGGTGTAAACCGGAAGTAAAGACGCCAATTATGAACAGGATACCGACTATGGAACTGACCGAATAGAAAATGACCTGAAGAATTTTCACGACAAAGGGTCTCACAGCAACAATAGTGCCGCAATACCAGATAATCCGCCCGCCCCGAACCGCTTTTTACGACCATGACCGGACCCCCGCGCCACCCGGTGCCAGGCGGGCACGCAGCCGGAACCATTCATGGCCAGCTTGCGCCCCGGCGTCGTGTCAAAGGGAGTGTACGGGACGGCAGGCAGCAATGCCGCCCCGAACTGCTTGTACCGCGTCACCCGATACCCGGACACGGGCCACCGGGCGGCAGGTGGACGCGCAACCGGGGCCGTTCATGACCCGTCCGCGCCCCGGTGTCGTTTCAAAGGGAGTATGCGGGACGGCACGCTGCAACGCCGCCCCGAACTGCTTTTGCCACGTCACCCGATACCCGAGCGCGGGGCACACGGTGGCAGGTTGGCGCGCAACCGAAGCCCATGCCTGACCCGCCTGCGCCCCGGTGTCGTTTCACAGGGAGTGTGCGGGACGACAGGCTGTAACGCCGCCCCGAACTGCTTGTGCCGCGTTACCCGATACCCGGACACGGACCACCGGGCGGCAGGTTGGCGCGCAGCCGGGACCATTCACGGCCCGCCCGCGCCCCGGCGTCGTGTCAAAAGGGAGTACGCAGGGCGGCACGCTGCCATGCCGCCCCACGGCACATGGAAACCGGGCGGGAAATCAGTCCCCCGCCTCGCCCATGGTGGGGTAGTCGATATAGCCCTGCGGGCCGTGGGTATAGAACGTGGCGGGGTCGGGCGGGGTCAGCGGGGCGCCCGCGCGCAGGCGTTCGGGCAGGTCGGGGTTGGAAATGAACGCCTGGCCAAAGGCCACGGCATCGGCGCGGCCTTCTTCCACCGCCTTTTCCGCCTGCGGGCCGGTAAAGCGCTCATTGGCGACATACACGCCGCCGAACTGCTTTTTAAGCTGCGGGCCAAGGCTGTCGGGGCCTTCCGCCTCACGCGCGCAGATGAACGCAATCCCGCGCCGCCCCAGCTCCGTCGCCACGTAGCCAAAGGTGGCGGCGGGGTTGGAATCCCCCATGTCATGCAGGTCGCAGCGCGGGGCGATATGCACGGCCACCCGGCCCTTTCCCCATACATCAATGGCCGCGTCCGTTACCTCCAGCAGCAGGCGGGCGCGGTTTTCAACGGGGCCGCCATAGCTGTCGGTGCGGTGGTTGGTGGAATCCTGCAGGAACTGGTCCAGCAGGTAGCCATTGGCGGCATGTACCTCCACACCGTCAAAGCCCGCCTGCCGCGCCAGCTCCGCCCCCCGGCGGAAGGCGGCGACAATGCCCGGTATCTCCGCCGTTTCCAGCGCGCGCGGGGTCACGTAATCACGCTTGGGCCGCAGCAGGCTGACATGCCCCTTCGGCGCGATGGCGCTGGGGGCCACAGGGGCCTCGCCCCCCAGGAAATACGGGTCCGAAATCCGCCCCACATGCCACAGTTGCAGGAAAATGCGCCCGCCCACCTCATGCACGGCGGATGTGACCTTTTTCCACCCCTCGGCCTGCGCATCGGTCCAGATGCCGGGCACGCCCTCATACCCCACGCCCTGCGGGCTGACGGGCGTGGCTTCCGACAGGATCAGCCCCGCCAGCGCGCGCTGGGCGTAATAGGTGGCCATAAGGTCATTGGGCACATGCCCCGCCCCCGCGCGCAGGCGTGTCAGCGGGGCCATGATGATGCGGTTGGGCAGGGTCAGGTCGCCTGCCTTGAGCGGGGTGAACAGGGTTGGCATGGTCCATCTCCACGGTTCATTTTTCTGGCGGCGATGATGGGCGCATCCTCCACCCGCCGCAAGGGCGCGAAACGGCCACACCCATGCCCAGCGCCCTGAAACCTATGGGTATTCGCCCGCCAGCGGGTTCACGTGATCCGGCGCGGGGCGGGTCCGTTACGGGCTGGCGGGGGTTTCGGGCACCGGCAGCCCCGCGCGGATGGCGGCGGAATAGTCCGGCCCGATCTGCGCGCCGGGCGGGCGGGTGATGCGGCTGGCCGCGTGCAGGGCCGCGAAACCGGGGTAGCGCGCGGGGTCGTAGGGGCCAAGCAGGTTCATGTCATACGCCATGGCCGCCGTGTGGCCGCTCAGAATCACGCGCCAGTCCAGCCGGTAGCGCAGCCTTGCCCCCGCGCGCGCCAGTATGCCGGTGGTGCAGTTGTCGGTCAGGGTGTTGTACCATACCGGGTGGTGCACGATATCGTGTATCGCGCCCACATAGCTCAGGAACAGCCGCTGCCGCACGGCGGGCGACAGGTCGAGGCGGTAGAGGTACACCCGCTCGCGCCGGATGTCGGTGCGCACGCCAATCAGGTCGCGTTCATCGGCGGTGACGAAAAACAGTTCGTAATGGTGGAAGAACCCGGCAATGGCGGAATAGGGAAAGCGCGCCTGCCGCCGTGTCTCGATCGAGATGGCAAGGTGCCGCCCCCCGGCAAACCCGAAGCTGAGGAACACATGCGCGATCGACTCCCCCGCCCAGTAGGAGGTGACGAGATCCACGCTCTCCAACCCGTTCAGGTCATAATCCGCATCATACCATGCGGGAATGGGGTCGCTCTCGCTATGGTAGCGGAAGTTGCGCACATGGGCCACATGCACCCTGTCGCCCGTGCGCCATGCATCGGCGGGAATGGCGTATTCGGGCGCCCATACGCGGTCATTGCGCGGCGGGTCGGTCACGTACCAGCCCACCAGGGCCAATGCCAGCCCCCCGCGCGCCACCCGCCGCAGCCGCACGGGCCGCAGCCAGTGCGCGCCCGCCATGCCCAGCGCAAAACCGCCACACAGTCCCAGCCGCAGCGTATCGGGCAGCAAGGTGGAATAATACAGCGCCGCCACCCCCAGCGCCGTGCCCGCCCACAGTGCCGCCGCCAATGCGTAGCGCGCCCATGGCCAGCGGGCGCGCCCTGCCCGTGCGGTCATCGCAGCGACGCCACGGGGGATGTCGGGACCGCCGGGGCGGCCACCCCCTGCGCAAGCTGGAGCAGCAGGATGCGCCTGACCTCGGCTATGGTGAAGGGGTTGGACTGGGTGGAATGTTCCGAATGGCGCACCACCAGTTCCGAATCCACCCCCGGTATGTGCGCGCTGGCATAGGACACGACGCCGTCATCCGCGCGGGAAAGCGGCTCGCCATTGCCACATACGGGAATGATGGAATGGGTATGCACCCCCGCCACGATGGGAATGGTGGGCAGCGTGCGCATGAACGAACTGCGTGGCGACATGGCGTACACACTGCCCAGCCGCGATACCCGCCCCGCCAGGTGGGTGCTGTCGCCCGCGCCGGTCATGAGTTCGCGCGCGGTCTCGCTCACGCGCAGCGGCAGGCTGGCCATCCGCCCCACAAGCTGCATGACCGACGCGGCGGCAAAGTAGCTGCCATGCTGCGGCGTGGCGATGAACACCACGCGCTGGATTTCGGGCATGGGGGTGGGGAACATGGTCTCGTGTATGAAGCGGCGCGCGTCGGGCCGCAGGTGAAAGGCCGAAAGCGGGTGGCTGGCGGTGCCGTTCCACAGCCTGTCACCGGGGTTGATGACCAGCATGCGCGCCAGCAGCCCGCCCTGGCTGTGCCCCACCAGCGTAATGCGCCCCAGCGCCGGGTCCGCCCGCACCCCGCCCAGCGAATTCACCGCCTGCGTAATGGCCCGGCGCAACTGCCATGCGGAATACGGGATGGGGCTGGATGTGGCGTAGGAGAAGAACCAGAAGTCAAAATGCTCGCGTATGCGCGGGTCTTCCAGCAGGTCATTGACCATGCCCGCCCAGCGGTAGGGGCTGGACGCCGTGCCGTGAATGAACACCACCGGCATGTTGCCCCGCCGGTGCGGCGTCATGGCCACCAGCCGCGGGCGCGTGCCGTCAAAGGTCGTGCCATCCAGAAAGCCGCGATATTCCTTGGTCCACAGCGCGGTTTCACGCAGGCTCAACGCGCGGGCGGCGGTCTGGTCATAGGCGGCGGGAACGGTGGCGTCACCAATGCGGGTGGCGGGGTCCTGATCCATCACCCGCAGCACCAGCCGGCCATGCGGGCTGTCCCCCAGCACCTGCGCGCGCGGGTTGTCCATTTCCAGCAGCAGGCTGGCGGGCACGCGGATCTGGTCCGATATGCTGAAGCTGCCGCCGCCTTCCGGGCTGTCAGGCGCGGGCGGGCGGGCGGTGTCGGGCGCAGGGCGGGCCAGCGCGGTCAGGGCCTCGCCCAGCCCCGGCGTGCGATAGACATTGGGCATGCCACTGACCGCCAGCGTGGCGGTGGGCCGCATGCCGTCCAGCACGCGGCCATGCCAGCGGAGCTGCGCGGGGTCGAAGCCAAGCTCGATCGTGCCATAGGGCAGCGCGCGCCGCTGCACCCCCGCGCCCACCCCGTTGGGAAAGGCCGCGCTCAGGCCAAGGTTGTACAGGTCGCACGCCTGGCGGAAGCGTTCATCATACGGGCTGGGGCCACCCGCCTGCCCCGGCTGCAGGTAGGCATAGGCATAAAGTGCCGCGGACAGGAAATCCGCCGCATTGTGGTGGCGCAGGCCCTGCCGGTAGCTCAGCTCCGCCAGCGCGAACAGGGTGTCGGCCATGTCATCGGGGTCGATGGCGCCGGTGCGGGCCTGCGCGCGCAGGGCCGCTATGGCGCGGTCGGGGTGGGCGCGCCACTGGGGCAGCAGGCCGTTGCGGCGCAGCACCACCAGCGTTGAATTGCCCGGCGCGTGGCCCAGCAGCGCGCTGCGGCTGGTGGCGCGGTAGCCCTGCACCAGCGAGACCTGCCGCACGCTGACCGGCCCGGCGCACCCCGCCAGCGCCACCATGGCCAGCAGGCTGGCGGGGGGACAGGCGGCGCGCAGGCGCATGAAGATCCGTTTCATTACCGCACATTAGGCGGCCCCGCGCGCCGCGCAAGCGGGGAATCGCACATGCCGCGCAACCAGCCCGCCCCGTGGCGGTTTGCCGTTCCCCCCATGGCGCGCGTACTGTATGCCCCGACACGCCACCACGCGCCCCATGCCCCACGCGGCATGGCGGCGCACAGCATGAAAAGGGCCAGAACCGACATGATGCCTCTCCCGCCCCTGTCCCGACCTGATGGCCGCCGCCGTTACGCCCGCCTGCCCCGCGCCATCGCGCTGCTGGCCTGCGCATGGGCGGGGCTGGCGCTGCCTGCGCCTGCCCACGCGGCGGGGCCGATCGGCATGCCCAACCCGGCCTCGAAATACTGCACGCAGCGCGGGGGGCAGGTCATCATGCAGCGCACCGCCGCCGGGGTGTCGGGCCTGTGCCGCCTGCCCAGCGGGCGGCGGGTGGATGAATGGAAGCTGTACCGCCACAGCCACCCCGCCATGCGCCGCTAGGCCACGCCATGCCGCCCCTGCGCCTGCTGGCCGCCGTGCTGCTGGTGGCGCTGGCGGGGTGTGAGGATGCGCTCATGGCCCGTGGCCTGCCCCCGGCGCAGGACTGCGCGCGCCGGGGCGGGACATGGCGGCTCACGCCCGATGGCCATACCGGGCTGTGCCAGCTCCCGCCCGGCAGCCGGGTGGCGGGCTGGACCATCGTGCCCCGCCCCCACCCGCGCTGATGGGCGGCGTGATGCCTGCTTCTTGCAATGCCCCGGTGCAGGCACCCCATGCGCCAGCCCGCTGCCACGCTGGCGGGCTGGACCATCGTGCCCCGCCCCCACCCGCGCTGATGGGCGTGCATGATGCCTGCTTCTTGCAATGCCCCGGTGCAGCGCCCCCCATGCGCCAGCCCGCTGCCACGCTGGCGGGCATGGTCAAATCCGCGCGCGCTGCCGCCGGGGCCGGTTGCATAACGGGCGTGCATGATGTGGGCTGGCGGATGAACCTATCCCACCAGCAGGAGGACCCCGTGCAGACCGCCCCCAGCC
>NZ_QUWV01000123.1 GCF_003403295.1 Komagataeibacter melaceti
GGTAATGCGCTTCATGGCACGATACCTGTCGCGATCAGCATGCGGATGCTGGCCACATGCCATTCCACATCGGCCCGCGCGCTGGCCAACCGGGTGCTGGCCGCAGCCTGCCGGGCGGCAAGTGCCATGTCCAGACTGGCCTCGCCCACGCGCCATGCATGTTCCTGTGCCGCGGCACGCCGTTCCATGCTGTCCGCGGCGGCGCGGGTGGTCTGCCGCGCCGTGGTTGCCGCAATCAGGCGTTCACGCACGCGCATCATTTCCAGGTGCACCATGCGTCGCGCCTGCGTTTCCTGGCTGGTGGCCGTAGCCAGCCGGTTGCGTGCTTCAGACATGATGGGGGTATTGCGGACCTCGCTGGGCAAGGGAATGCTGAAATTCAGCCCGACCCGGTCATCCCACGGGCTGCCGTACTGCTTCTCATGGATGGCATCTACACCAATTTCCGGGTTGGGCATGAACGAACGGCGCGCCAGTTTCATGTTGGCCTCGGCGGCTTCCACATTACGGTGCGCCACCTTGATGCGGGGGTCATTGTCTTCCATGTCACGGGGCGCAATGAAGCGGGCGTGTGTGACGTCGCCCTCCCCATACCGCGCCAGGTCCGGCACGACCGGACGGCCCAGAAGCATCTCCAGTGACGCAACTGCGTTTTCGGCCTCCTCCTGCGCCATGGCCAGTTCATTGCGGGCGTTTTCCATCGCCGCGTGCGCCATCTGCCCATCCGCCGAGGCCAGTTCGCCACCATGCACCGCACGCGTAGCACTCGTAGCCATGCGTGCCGTCGCATCATACAGGACATGGGCCACATCCACCCGGGTACGGGCGATCAGGGCAGCAGCACCCGCATCAAGCACACGGATGGACAGCGCCATGTGTTCAACATTGAGCTGTTCATCAAGCGACGCGGCTTCCGCGCTTGCGACCTGTTGCGTAGCACTACCCTGTCCCGGCAGCCATAACGGTACGG
>NZ_QUWV01000124.1 GCF_003403295.1 Komagataeibacter melaceti
CACATGCCCCGCCCCACCCTGCGTCCGAACGGGTGGCTTGACCCCCGCCGCCCTACCCTGCAATCGGGTCTTCCCGGCGCGCATACCGAACCGAGTTTTCCAATGACGACAATCTACGACTTCATCATGCCCACCCTTGACGGGTCCGAGATCGACTTTTCCCACCTGCGGGGCAAGCCGGTCCTTATTACCAACACCGCCTCCAAATGCGGGTTCACACCGCAATACGAGGGGCTGCAGAGCCTGTGGACGACATGGCGCGGCCATGACCTGCAGGTGATCGGCGTGCCATCAAATGATTTCGGCAAGCAGGAACCCGGCTCCCCCGACGAAATCATCACGTTCTGCCAGCGCAATTACAATGTCACCTTTCCACTCACCGCCAAGAGCCATGTCCGCGGACCGCAGGCCATTCCCCTGTTCCAGTGGCTGGCGCGCGAGGGCGGGTTCCTGTCGCTGCCGCGATGGAATTTCTACAAATACCTGATCGGGCGCGACGGGCGGCTGGTGAACTGGTTCACCTCCATAACATCGCCCGAATCGCGCCGGGTGCAGGTGGCGGTCGAACGCGCGGTCATGGACCACTGATGCCCGTCCCGCGCCACGCACGGGCGTACTGAGCAATGCTGAAGGGGTTCCTGACCGTAAGCGGCTGGACCATGATCAGCCGCGTGCTGGGGCTGGTGCGAGACCAGCTTCTGGCCGCGCTGCTGGGCGCGGGCGCGGCGCAGGATGCGTACCAGATCGCCTGCCGCCTGCCCAACATGTTCCGCCGCCTGTTTGGCGAGGGCGCGCTGAACGCCGCCTTCGTGCCGCTGTTCTCCTCCCTGCTGGAACGCGAGGGCAAGGACACCGCCCAGCGCTTCGCGAACGAGACGATGAGCGTGCTGCTGTCATGGCTGCTGCTGCTGACCGTGTTGGGCGAGGTGTTCATGCCCGGCGTGCTGCATGTCATCGCCCCCGGCTTCACGCATGGGGACCTGCGCGATTCGCTGGCCATATCCCTCAGCCGCATCACCTTTCCCTACCTGTTCCTGATCTGCGGGGCCGCACTGGTGGCGGGCGTGCTCAATGGCATGCACCATTTTGGCGTGGCGGCGGCGGCCTATGTCAGTTTCAACGTGGTGGGCATCGCCTCCATCATGCTGCTGCCGCGCCTGACGGGCGACGTGGCGCATGCGGCGGCATGGGGCGTGAGCGCATCGGGCGTGATCCAGTTCGCCATCCTGCTTTACGCGGCCCGGCGCGCGGGCATGCGCCTGCAGCTGGTCGCCCCGTGCGTGACGCCGCGCATCCGCACGCTGCTTGGCCGCATGGGGGTGGGGCTGGTGGGCAGCGGGATCACGCAGATCAATTTCATGGTCGATACCATCATCGCCACCCTGCTGCCGGCGGGCAGCGTATCGCTCATGTATTTTGCCGACCGGGTGAACCAGTTGCCGCTGGGCGTGCTGGGGGCGGCGGCGGGCACCACGCTGCTGCCCGTACTCACCCGCTCACTGGCGGCGGGGGATGTTGCCGGGGCGCACGCCACGCAGAACCGTGCCATCTCCTACGCCCTCATCCTGACGCTGCCTGCGGCGGCGGGGCTTCTGGTCATTGCCGCACCTGTCATGATGGCGCTGTTCGGGCATGGGCATTTCTCGGCGCGGGATGCCGTGCTGGCCGCGCAGTCGCTGCGGGCCTATGCGGTGGGGCTGCCCGCCTTCGTTCTGGTCAAGGTGCTGGCCCCCGGCTTCTTCGCGCGTGGTGACACCCGCACGCCGGTGCTGGTGGGCACGGCCACGCTGGTGCTGAACTTCATCCTGAACGTAAGTTTCATGCGCTGGCTGGCGCATATCGGCCCGCCACTGGCCAGCAGCCTTGCCGCCATGGTGAACGCGGGTGCGCTGGCGTTCCTGCTCAGGCGGCGCGGGGCGCTGGTTTCCGACCCTGTCCTTGGCCGCCAGCTTGCGGGCATGGTGGGCTGCGCGGCACTCATGGCGCTTGGGCTGTTCGGAATGGAATATACCCCGCTGGGTGGCGCCATGACGGCGGGGCCACTCATGCGCCTGGTGGATGTGGGCGTGATGATCGTGGTGGGGATGGGGCTGTACCTGGCGGGACTGCACATGATGGGCGTGGCCGACATGCGGCAGGTGGCGGGGGCCATTACCCGGCGGCTGCGGCGATAGGCCGCGCCAAATCCGGGCTGGCGAATCCCCTGCCCCAGCGGCTAGACACCGGGCATGACATTCCCATCCCCCGAAGGTGCCACGCCCGCCATGGCGCAGTGGTTCGCGCTCAAGGCCGAACACCCTGACGCCCTCCTGTTCTTCCGGATGGGAGATTTCTACGAACTGTTTTTCAATGACGCCGAAGCCGCCGCCTCGGCGCTGGATATTTCGCTGACCGCACGCGGCACGCATGGTGGTGAGCCGATTCCCATGTGCGGCGTGCCGGTCCATGCGGCGCAGGCCTATCTGGCGCGCCTGATCCGGCGCGGGTTCCGTGTCTCGGTCGCGGAACAGACCGAAGCACCGCGCAAGGGCCGCGCCGCCGCCAAGGCCCCGCTGCGGCGCGCCGTCGTGCGGCTGATCACCCCCGGCACGCTGACCGAAGATGAACTTCTGGAAGCGGGGCGGCAGAACCTGCTGGCCTGTATTGTCTGCCCCACCGGGCGGCAGGGCGGTGATCCGGGTCTGGCATGGATTGATATTTCCACCGGGCTGTTCGAGACCGCCAGCGTACCCGCGCATGATATGCATGACCTGCTGGGAAGGCTGGACCCGGCGGAAATCCTGTGCGCCGATGATGTGGACCTGGGTGACTTCGCGGACCGGCGCACCCCCGTCCTGCTCCCGGCCAGCACGGATGCTGCCCGCCAGCGCATGGCCGAGGCCTTTGGCGTAGCCAGCCTCGACGCGTTCGGCACCTTCACCGATGCCGAGGCAATGGCGGCAGCAGCGGCCATTGATTACATCCGCCGCAGTCAGGCCGGGCAGTTGCCCCGCCTGTCATATCCCCGCCCCGGCAATGCGCAGGACGTGCTGGGCCTTGACCCCGCCACGCGCGCCAGCCTCGACCTGCTGCGCAGCCGCGATGGCACGACCGAACACACGCTGTTCGCTGCCGTGGCGCGCACCGTTACCGCCGCGGGCAGCCGCATGCTGGCGGACTGGATCGCTGCCCCCCTGACCGACCCTGCCACCATCGCGCGCCGTCAGGCCGGGTGGACGTGGCTGCTGGACAAGCCCGACCTGCGCGACGGGCTGCGCGCCAGCCTGCGCGCCGCCCCCGACATGGCCCGCGCACTGGGGCGGCTTTCACTCGGCCGGGGGCAGCCACGCGATGCGGTGGCCATCCGCCTCGCCCTTGATGTCGCGCGTGAGATCAGGACGATCCTGAACCAGCGCGAAGACCTGCCCCCCATCTTGGCGCTGGCGGCGGGGCATCTCGACCGCGCGCATGACCTGCAGGACCTGCTGGCCCGCGCCCTGGCTGAAAACCCGCCCGCGCGCATGGATGATGGCGGCACGATCGCTGCGGGATATGACGCCGAACTCGACAGCCATCGTGAACTGCGCGATGGCAGCCGCCGGGTCATTGCGGCACTCCAGCAGGAATATGCCGAACATTTCGGCATCCCCAACCTCAAGATCCGCCACCATGCCCAGCTTGGCTATGTGATCGAGGTGCCTGCCGCCGCCGCCACGCGGCTGCGCGGCAATGCGGAACTGATCATGCGGCAGGGCACGGCCAGCGCCAGCCGCTTTTCAACCGAGCGGCTGGTCGCACTTGACCAGAAGATTGCGCAGGCGGCCGAAAACGCGACCCTGCGCGAGCGCCACCTGTTCACGCAGGTCGTGCGCCAGATCCTTGATGAACCCGCCCTGCCGGACATGGCCGCCGCACTGGCGGGCATCGACATCGCACAGTCCTGCGCCGTGCTGGCGGGGGGCGGGACATGGTGCTGCCCGCAGGTGGGCGATGACACGGCCTTTGTCATCCATGCGGGCCGTCACCCGGTGGTGGAGGCGGCCCTGCCACGGAACGCGCGCTTCACCCCCAATGACTGCGACCTTGAGCCCGACCACCGCGTCATGCTGCTGACCGGGCCGAACATGGCGGGCAAGTCCACCTTTCTCCGCCAGGTGGCCCTTGCGATCATCCTTGCGCAGGCCGGGCTGCCGGTGGCAGCACAGGACATGCGCCTGGGCGTGGTGGACCGCCTGTTCTCGCGCGTGGGCGCGGCTGATGACCTGGCGCGCGGGCGCTCGACCTTCATGGTGGAAATGACCGAGACGGCGGCCATCCTCAATCAGGCGGGACCGCGCTCGCTTGTGGTGGTGGACGAGATCGGGCGCGGCACCTCCACGCTGGACGGGCTGGCCATTGCATGGGCCGTGCTGGAAACGCTGCACTCCACCCTGCGCTGCCGCGCGATCTTCGCCACGCATTTCCATGAACTGGCCGAGCTTGCCAACAGCATGCCGCGCCTGTCGCCCCACACCATGAGCGTGCGGGAATGGAAGGGGCAGGTCATATTCCAGCACGAGGTCGTGCCCGGCTGCGCCCGGCGGAGCTGGGGCGTGCATGTCGCCCGCCTGGCCGGGGTGCCCGACGCCGTGGTGCGCCGCGCGGGCAGACTTCTGTCCATGCTGGAAAAAGAACGTGGCCGGCAGGCCCCGCCGCTGCCGCTGTTCGAACAGGCAGCCCCCGCACCGGACGCGGACCCCGTGCCGGAGCCCGCACCCACCGTGCCGCCCGCCATCATGGAAATGCTCGAGGGGCTGGACCCCGATGCGCTCACCCCCCGCACGGCGCTGGAAATGCTTTATCACCTCAAAAAACTGATGAAAGCCTGATACGGCACTGGACCTGACCCCATCAACGGCGGCACACTCACGCCTGACCTTGACCGCATTTACAGGACGCCATCCGCCCACGATGTCGAACGCTGATTCCCCCTGCGCCTCCTCCGCCGAGGCGATGACAGACGCCCTTCACGCCGCCCTTTTCCCATCGGGGGGGCGCGATGACGATGCCCGCGGCCTGCCGCGCGATGAGGCGATCGGCCTGTTCCGTCGCCACATGTCGCGCTACCAGGCCCATGTGCGCGAGGAATTCGAGCATCATCGCCTGGGCGGGGCGGAGGCGGGCAAGCTGCTTGCCGCCTATACCGACGGGATGATCCGCGTACTGGGCGAATTCGCCACGCGGCACGCGGGCATCGACTCGCGCCATGAGGTGCCTTTCGCCGTTGCGGCCACGGGTGGCTACGGGCGCGGCCTGCTGGCCCCGTTCAGTGACATCGACCTGCTGTTCCTGACCCCGGACACCCCGGCGGGCGATATTCGGGACTGCGTGGAATACATCCTGTATTTCCTGTGGGATCTGGGGCTGAAGGTCGGGCACGCCACCCGCACCATCAATGAATGCATTGCCGAGGCGGAAGCCGACACCACCGTCCGCACCACGCTGCTTGACGCCCGTTTCCTGACCGGCAGCGCCACGCTGTTCGCCATGTTCGAGGCCCGCTACATCGTGGCCTGCGTGCGGGCCGGGGCCGACCGCTTCATTACCGACAAGCGCAAGGAACGCGCGGCCCGCCACCACCGCTTTGGTGACAGCCCCTACCTTGTCGAACCCAATGTGAAGGAAGGCCGCGGCGGCCTGCGTGACCTCCAGACACTTTACTGGATGTGCCGCTACACCTTTGGCACCCGCCATGTATCCGACCTGCTGGCGCCGGGGTTCAGTGAACTCGGCCTGCTGACCGAGCAGGAAGCCAAGCGCGCCCGCCGGGCGTGGGACTTCCTGTGGCGGGTGCGCTTCCACCTGCATTACGTGTCGGGCCGGGCCGAGGAACGGCTGACATTCGATGTGCAGCCCGTCGTAGGCGGGCGCATGGGCTATACGCGCCACGGGCGGCAGGTGGGGGTGGAACGCTTCATGCGCCACTACTTCCTGACCGTGCGCGATGTCATGCGCCTGACACTGGTGCTGGAACC
This sequence comes from Komagataeibacter melaceti, assembly GCF_003403295.1. Taxonomy (GTDB): domain Bacteria; phylum Pseudomonadota; class Alphaproteobacteria; order Acetobacterales; family Acetobacteraceae; genus Komagataeibacter; species Komagataeibacter melaceti. The sequence goes on from NZ_QUWV01000124.1 coordinate 5,994, forward strand.
CGCCGTGCTGCGCCAGGCGCTCGGCCCGGTGGCCAACGCGCCCGAGGCCGACAGCCAGATGCGCGACGCGGGCTTTACCGTGCTGGACGGGCGCATCCTGCCCCAGCGTGGCACGTCGTTCGAGGATGAACCCATCCAGATGATGCGCCTGCTGGACTGGGCCAAGAAGCGCAAGCTGCCCATCCACCCGCTGGCCATGCACCAGCTGATCCGCTGGGAGCGCAAGGCCGCGAGCCTGCGCGGCGACCCGGAAACGGCGCGCATCTTCCTTGATCTCATGTGCGGGGAACCGCCCACCCGCGCGCAGCGCGCGGCCCGCGCGGCCGAGAACGCGCCCGAACGCGCCGACGCGCCGCAGACCTTCCACCTGATGGATGAAGGTCGGCGCAAGGGGAACGCCTACTGGCTGCATATCCTCAACGAGACCGGACTCATGGGCCGCCTGCTGCCCGACTGGTCGCGCGTTGTGGGGCAGATGCAGTTCGACACCTATCATGTGTTCACGGTGGACGAGCACATCATCGACGCCCTGCGTATCCTTGGCCGGGTGGAACATGGGCAGATGGCCGATGAAATCCCCCTGGCCTATGACCTTGCGCTCAACCTGCATTCACGCCGGGCGCTGTACGTGGCCGTGCTGCTGCATGACATCGCCAAGGGCCGGGGCGGCGACCATTCGGAAATCGGCTCACAGATCGCGCTGTATGTCTGCCCGGAACTGGGCATGGACAGCGAGGAGACGGAAACGGTCTCTTGGCTGGTGCTGCACCACCTGCTGCTCAGCCACACCGCGTTCCAGCGCGATATTGATGACCCCAAGACCATCCTTGACCTGGCGGACATCATCCAGTCGCCCGAGCGACTGCGCCTGCTGCTGCTGCTGACCATTGTGGACATGCGCGCGGTGGGGCCGCGTGTGTGGAATGCGTGGAAGGCGACCCTGCTGAACGAGCTGTACATGCGCGTGGCCGAAGTACTGGAGGGCAGCCTCGCCACGACCGAACGCGACGTACGCGTGGAACGCGCCAAGACGGCCACCGCCCAGTGGCTGGTGGAAGATGGCATGAACGAGACCGATGTCTCGCACTTCATGCAACTGGGTTACGGCAGTTACTGGCTGTCCTTCGATCACGACACCCATGCCCGCCATGCCCGGCTGATCAGCGATTCGGAGCGGCTGCACTCCCCCCTTACGGTCGAGACCCAGCCGCTTCCCGCCCGGGGCGTGACCGAAGTCACGATCTATGCCGCCGACCATCCGGGCCTGTTTTCACAGATTGCGGGGGCCGTGGCCATTTCCGGGGCCTCCATCGTGGATGCGCGCATCCATACCATGACCAATGGTATGGCGCTGGATACGCTGTGGATTCAGGATGCGGGCGGTTCCGCGTTCGAGGAGCCGCAGCAGCTTGGCCGCCTGTCCCTGCTGATCGAGCAGGCGCTGACGGGGCATATCAACATCGACAATGAAATCGCACAGTGTGGCCGCCGCCTGAGCGGGCGGCGCATGCGGGCGATCCATGTGCCGCCGCGCGTGGTGATCGACAACCGGGCGTCGAACACCTGCACGGTGGTCGAAATCAACGGTCGCGACCGCCCCGGCCTGCTGCATGACGTCACGGCGGCGCTGGGTGAGCAGAAGCTCCAGATCGCATCCGCCCATATCACCACTTATGGCGTGCGGGCGGTTGACGTCTTCTACGTCAAGGACCTGTTCGGGCTGAAGATCACGGACAAGGAGCGCCTTGACCGTATCCGCGCTGCCCTGCTGTCGGGCCTGCAGGAGGCCGAGGCAGCAGCCCAGCGCCGTTCCACCGAACTGGAAAGCATTAACTGACCCCTGCGCCCCGCCCTGCCACCAATGCGCGCAGGGCTGTGCATATATCGGCCACCACCTGCCGCCAGGCGCTGTCTGGCGGCATGAGGCCGCGCTGACGGAACTGCCGCAGGGTCGGGTACCACTGGCTGGTGCGCGGGTAATCCCCACATACGCCCGATGTATCGGGCAAAGGCCGTGAGGCCGCAGGCCCGTCGAACGCGGGCGACCAGCGCCAGTCCCCCCCGAAGCGGTTGAGCAGCCAGACCGGGCAGCCCATGGCCCCGGCCAGATGGGCCGCAAGCGTATCCACACTGATGACCAGATCCAGCGTGGCGACCAGTCGCGCGGTATCCAGCAGGTCGCCGCCTGCCGCACCTTCCTGTTGCACGAAATCCGGTGTTCCCTCCGCCCTCGGGCCAAGGGATATGAAGGTGACACCCGCAACTGCCGCCAGTGGCGCAAGGACGCTAGCGGGAATGGAACGACGCGCATCAAACCGATAGGCCGGGTTGCCCGCGTGGCACAGGCCAACCCGTAAATTCTCCTGTTTCTCCCCACCGGGCCGCCATGACGCCTCGCCCAGATAGGGGATGAAATCCGGCACCGTGGTCGTGCCCAGCACATGCGGCAGGCTGAACAGGTCACACTGGCTGCGCGCACCCCTTCCACCATTTATGTCAGGGGTGATAATTTCTATGGGGTGAATGGCATCGTGCATGTGGCGCTCCAGAGTGAGCGCCAGCCTGTACAGCGCGGGCGGCACTTCCAGCACCACCGGCACGCGCTGCGCTGCAAGCGGCACATAACGCATGAAATGAATGGCATCCCCCAGCCCCTGCGCCATATGCACCAGCAGCCTGCCGCCAGCCGGTAGCGCCCGGCCATTCCAGCGCGGCAGGGTTGCCGTGCCCGGATGCGGCGGCAGGAAGGCAAGCCGGGATTCCCATAATGCCCAGCCCTGCGCCATCTCACCCTGCGCCAGCCGCACGACACCCAGATTGAAGCGCGCACGGGCCAGTGTATCGGCGTCCGCCGGTGGGTGTGCGGCCAGTATGGCCTCATAACCCGCGCGGGCCTGCGCGTGCTGGCCCATCTCGAACAGTCCGGTCATGCGGTTCAGGGTGATGCGGGCATCATCGGGTTGCAGGAACTGCGCCTGCCGGAGTGCGGCCTCCGCCCCGGCCATATCCCCCAGCGCCATGCGGGCAAGGCCAAGATTGTTGCAGGTTTCTGCCGCAGGATGGGCCGCCATGGCGCGCTGGAGCAGACCAGCGGCCGGGCGCATCTCGCCCCGCGCGAACAGGAGAGACCCCAGTAACGAGAGTGCGGCGCCGTCCGCCGGGTCATGGTCCAGCCGGGTGCGCAGCGTGGCTTCGGCCTGCGCCCCCTGCCCCAGCGCGCACAGCATCTCCGCCAGTTCATGGGCATATGGTCCATGGTCTGGCGCAAGCCGCACGGCCTGCCGCATCAACGCCACCGCTGCCCCGCGCCTGCCACGCCGCCACAAGAACCGGGCATGCAGGGCACGGCTGGTCCCGTCATGCGGGCCGGACAGGCGCACGACGTGCCCGAAACCGCGTGCCGCCGCCAGCGTATCGCCGGTGCGTTCCATGACCTCCGCCCATGCCAGCATGACGGAAATATCACCGGGTTGTGCCAGCAGCGCGCGGTCCATCGCCGCGCGTGCGGGAACCCCATGCCCGCGCACCAGCAACGCCTGCGCCAGCACGACATGATACCGCCCGTCCGGCGCATGGCGCAGCGCCCGGCCCGCAAGGGCTATGGCAAGGTCCGCTCGCCCGGCGGCCAGCGCGACACAGGCCAGCCCGTGCAGGGCGTCCGGGTCATCCCTGCATTTATCTGACATGGCGGCAAAACAGGCCCGCGCGGCCACGGCGTCACCCGCGCGCAGCGCCGCATGGCCCCGCGCCAGCAGGGCCGCCCTGTCCCGGCTTTCATGCATGGTGTCCCTCCCCTTGCAAGGTGCCGGAGGCTCCTGCACAGTTCACGGACCGTCCTTACGGGACAGACTATTAAGATTCAGTCAGGACCTTTCATGAATTTCCAGTCCGGCACCACCAGCCAGCAGGCCTATGAAACATTGCGCCGCCGTTTCGCCCGCATGGGGCAGATCCGCAACGCGCTGGGCATCCTTGGTTGGGACAAGGACACGATGATGCCCGCCGGCGCCAGTGACAGCCGGGCTGAAAGCATCGCCACCCTCGCCGTCCTGTCGCACGAACTCATGACCGCACCGGACATGGCGGACCTGCTGGAGCGCGCCCAGCCACCCGAAGATGCGATGGCGCAGGCCAACCTGCATGAAATGCGCCGCCAGCACGCCCATGCCGCCGCCGTCCCGGCCGATCTGGTGGAGGCTGCCTCCCGCGCGGCATCGCGCTGTGAAATGGCATGGCGCACCGCGCGCCAGAACAGTGACTTCGCAAGCCTGCTGCCGGAGCTGGAAACCGTCCTGTCCCGCACGCGCGAAATCGCGGCAGCCAAGGCCGAGGCCCTTGGCCTTTCCCCGTATGACGCGCTGCTGGACCAGTACGACGCGGGCACGCGGCAGGCGGATATCGACCCGGTCTTCACCGAACTCGCACATGAACTGCCAGACCTGATCGCAACCGCGCTGGAACACCAGAAAAGCCTGCCCGCGCCCCTGCCGCTGACCGGCCCATTCCCGGTGGCGGCGCAGGAAAACCTCGGGCGCGAGACCATGCGCGCGCTTGGCTTCGACATGCAGCGCGGGCGGCTGGATGTGAGCCTCCACCCCTTCTGCGGCGGGGCGGAGGATGATGTCCGCATCACCACCCGTTATGAGGAGGATGACTGCATCAACGCCCTGATGGGCATCGTGCATGAAACCGGCCACGCGCTGTATGAACAGGGCCTGCCCACCGCATGGCGCGCCCAGCCGGTGGGCGGGGCACGCGGCATGAGCCTGCATGAAAGCCAGTCCCTGCTTATGGAAATGCAGGTATGCCGCTCCCGCCCGTTCATGGAATGGATGGCCCCGCGCCTGCGCGCGGCCTTTGGCGGTGCGTCAGGTGACCCGGCGTGGAGTGCCGACAACCTGCACCGGCTTGTCACCCGCGTGCGCCCCGGCTTCATCCGCGTCGATGCCGATGAGATCACCTATCCCGCCCATATACTGGTGCGTTACGAGATGGAAACCGCGCTGGTGGCAGGGCGGATGAAGCTGCGCGACCTGCCCGAGGCCTTCAACGCCCGCATTCATGACCTGCTGGGCCTGAAAGTGCCCGAGGACCGGCTGGGCTGCCTGCAGGACATTCACTGGCCGTCCGGCTCATGGGGGTATTTCCCCACCTATACGCTGGGCGCGATCATCGCGGCCCAGCTACGCGAGGCGGCGGAGCGTGACACCCCGAACCTCATGTCCGCCATTGCCGGGGGCGATTTTGCCCCCCTGCTTGGCTGGCTGCGTCCGCGCATCCACGCCCGCGCCAGCGGGGCCTCCACCCCGCAGATCGTGCGCGACGCCACGGGGGCCGCGCCAAACACGGGGCCGTACCTGCGCCACCTGCGCCAGCGTTACTGCGGGCAGGGATGAGGGCGGCCTGCCTTTCCTGATTGACAGGAAAGCGCGCCGCATCGGCGGTATGCTGCACGATCCCCTTGCCAATCCGCCCGGTTCGTGACGAGATACCGCGCGATGCACGCGAATTCCCTACCTGCCATCCGCCGCCTGCGCCACGCGGGTTTCCTGCCCGCCTGCGCCGCCCTGCTGCTCGGTGCCGTACAGGGCGCCCATGCCGCCAAACCGGCCCCGCCGCTCAATCCGCCCGCGGTGGTGGAAGATGTCGTCTCCTCCACCACCAGCGTATGGGACCGGGTTGCCGTGCTGGCCGACGGGCGTCTGCTGGTCGAACTGCCTGCCTGGGCGGGTAATACGGGGCCGGGGCTGGCCGTGCTGGATTCCGGCGGCAACCCCCAGCCCTACCCCGATAGCACATGGAACGATCCCGCCACCCCGGCACAGAAGCGGCTTGTCGCCCCGGCTGACATCCAGCTCCTGCCCGATGGCACGCTGTGGGTGCTTGATAGCGGCCAGCCCGACCCGGCGCAGCCCCCCGTCCCGAACGGCCCCAAGATCGTAAAGATCGACACCCATACCGGGCAGGTCGTGCAGACATGGGCCATCGACCCCGCCACCCTGCGCCCGGGCAGCCGCCCGGCCACCATGCGCGTGGCGCGCGGTCATGCCTTTATCGGGGATTCCGGCATTCCGGCCATGATCGTGGTCCGGCTGGACAACAACCGGCAGCGGCGGCTCATGGAACATACGCCTTCGCTCACGGCGGGCCAGCCCATCACCGTGGATGGCAGGGTCATGACCACCCCCACGGGGCATACCGCCATTGTCAACATAAGCCAGATGGAAATCAGCCCCGATGGGCAGTGGCTGTATTTCGAGCCACTCTGCGGCCCGGTTTACAAGCTTGATACCGACCTGCTGGTCGATCCCGCCGTCACCCCCATCGAGCTGGAGGAAGGGCCGACCCTGTGGTACAAGACCCCGGCGCTGGGCGGCATCACGCTGGCGCCCGATGGCACGCTGTATTTCAATGATGTCTCCACCAGCAGCATCTTCCGCCTGATGCCTGACCGCGTGTACCAGAAAATCGTGACCGACAGCCGCCTGCACTGGCCCGGCGGCTCCTTTGCCACGCGTGATGGGCAGCTCTACATTCCCGCAGCCCAGCTTGACCGCACCGCGCCATTCAATGGCGGGCATAACGCCGTCCAGTGGCCGGTCCACATCTACCGCATCAATGTAGGCAGCCTGCCCCCGCCCAAATTCTGACACACCACGCGCGGAATTGCGAAGGCCGGGGCATACGCCCCCTTCGCGCGGCGGTGAGTTGGCATTATGATGGCGCAATGCGCTATATTTCTACCCGGGGGGAAGCCCCCGTCCGCGATTTTTCGTCCGTTCTGCTGGCCGGGCTGGCAGAGGACGGTGGCCTGTACCTGCCGGAAAGCTGGCCCGAGCTTTCCCCGGCACAATGGCGCGCCCTGCGCGGCCTGCCTTACCCGGAACTGGCGGCGCGCATCATCGCGCCGTTTGCCGAAGGCTCCATTTCTGCCGATGTGCTCAAGCGCCTGTGTGGCGAGGCCTATGCCCGATTCGACCACCCGGCCATCGTGCCGCTGACACAGGTGGATGACGGGCTGTTCGTGCAGGAACTGTTCCATGGCCCGACGCTGGCGTTCAAGGACATGGCCATGCAGTTGCTGGGCCGCCTGTTCGACCATGTGCTGACCGAACGCAACGAGACCGTGACCATCGTGGGCGCGACATCGGGCGATACCGGCTCCGCCGCCATCGAGGCCTGCCGTGGCCGTGAGCGGCTGAACGTGGTCATCCTGCACCCCGAGGGTCGCACGTCCGAAGTGCAGCGCCGGCAGATGACGACGGTGCTGGAACCCAACGTGACCAACCTTGCGGTCAAGGGCACGTTTGATGACTGCCAGGACCTGGTCAAGGCGATGTTCGCCGACCTGCCCTTCCGCACCGACATGCACCTCTCGGCGGTCAATTCCATCAACTGGGCGCGCATCGCGGCACAGGTGCCCTATTATGTTTACGCGGCCCTCGCCCTTGGCGCGCCGGACCGTGAGGTCTCCTTCGCCGTGCCGACCGGCAATTTCGGCAACGTGCTGGCCGCATGGGTCGCCCGCCGCATGGGCCTGCCCATCCGCGCGCTGTGTGTCGGCTCGAACCGCAATGACATCCTCAGCCGCTTCCTGAACGAAAATGACATGAGCATCCACGGCGTGGTGCCCAGCCTGTCACCGTCCATGGATATTCAGGTCTCGTCCAATTTCGAGCGCCTGCTGTTCGAGCTGCTGGACCGTGACGCCGCGGCCTGCGCGCGCATCATGACCGAATTCCGCAAGACGGGCGTGATGAAGGTCGCAACCCCGGTATGGGACCGCGCCAATGCGCTGTTCCATGGCATATCACTGGATGATGAGGCCACGCTGGCGGAAATCCGTACGCTGAACAGCCGCAGCCACTACCTGGCCGATCCGCATACCGCCATTGGCATCGCGGCGGGCCGCACCTTCCGCGAGGCCGGGATTCCCATGGTCGCCATGGCCACGGCGCACCCTGCCAAGTTCCCCGACGCGATGGCGCAGGCCACGGGCATCCGCCCCGCCCTGCCCGTGGCGCTGGCTGATCTGTACGACCGCCCCGAGCGTTACAGCGTGGTCGAGGCGGATCTGACCATGGTTGAGGACAAGGTGCGCGCCGCCGTTCTTTCCAACGCGAACTGACCTTTTTTCCTTCCATCTACGCCAACAAGGGGCAGCACAGGCGCACCCCCACGCCGTGCGGCCCGCAGGACCAGCATGACCGACCTGATCAATGTGACCCGACTGGACTCCGGCCTGACCATCGTGACCGAGCGGATGGACAGGGTGGAGACCGTGTCCCTCGGGGCGTATGTCGCCGCGGGCACCTGCAATGAAACCGCACAGGAAAACGGGGTTTCCCATTTTCTGGAACATATGGCCTTCAAGGGAACGGGCACCCGCACCGCCGTTGGCATTGCGGAGGAAATCGAGAATGTCGGCGGGCATATCAATGCCTATACCGCGCGTGAACACACGGCCTATTACGTCAAGCTGCTGAAGGAAAACCTGACGCTGGGCGCCGACATCATCGGCGATATCCTGACCCACAGCAGCCTTGCCGCTGATGAGCTGGAGCGTGAACGCGGTGTGATCCTGCAGGAAATCGGGCAGGCGAACGACACCCCCGATGACATCGTGTTCGACCATTTTCAGGAAACCGCCTTCCCTGACCAGCCCATGGGCCGCCCCACGCTGGGCACCGAGGCCGGTATCCGCACCATGTCGCGCGCCACGCTGGTCAACTACATGGACACGCATTACACGGCGGGCAACACCATTGTCGCAGCGGCGGGCAACCTTGAGCACGCCCGGGTGGTGGATCTGGTGCAGGAGCATTTCCGTGACCTGCCCACCGGCACCGTGCCCCCGCAGCCCGGCGTGCAGTACGTGGGCGGTGAGTTCACGCAGGAGCGCGACCTGGATCAGGCGCATATCGTGCTGGGCTTCCCCTCCATGCCCTATGGTGACCCGGATTATTACCCGGCGCTGCTGCTGTCCACGCTGCTGGGCGGGGGCATGTCATCACGCCTGTTCCAGGAAATCCGTGAAAAGCGCGGGCTGGTCTATTCCGTCTATTCCTTCAACGCGCCCTTCCGCCAGGGCGGGCTGTTCGGCATCTATGCCGGAACGGGGGAGACGCAGGTGGCCGACCTGATCCCCGTCACGCTGAATGAACTGGGCAAGGTCCGCCATACGGTCACGGCCGCCGAGCTGGGGCGTGCGCGCGCGCAGCTCAAGTCCTCGCTGCTCATGTCACTGGAAAGCACAGGCAGCCGGTGCGAGCAGCTTGCCCGCCAGCTCCAGATCTTTGACCGCCTCATCCCCACGGCAGAGACGGTGCGCCGGGTCGATGCCGTCACGATCGAGGACGTGCAGCGTGTCGCGACCCGCATTTTCAGCGGCAGGCCCACGCTTGCCTCGCTGGGGCCGGTGCGGCACCTTCCCTCCCTCGATAGCATTACAGGGGCACTGGCGGCATGAGCAGCGACCCGATTGACCAGATCTCGGCCCTGATCGCGCGCGCACGCGCCGCCGGGGCCGATGCGGCGGATGCCGTCTATATCAGCCGCACGGCGCATGGCGTGCAGGTACGCAACGGCCAGACCGAAGACCTTGAACGCTCCGAGACATGCGATCTGGGCCTGCGGGTATTCGTGGGCCAGCGCGCGGCCATCGTCTCGGCCACGGCACTTGATCCCACGCGTTTCGACACATTGGCCGAGCGCGCGGTCGCCATGGCCCGCGTCGTGCCCGAGGACCGCTTTGCCGGGCTGTGTGCGCAGGCCGAAACCGGCTTTGTCGATGCCACCGGGCTGGACCTGTTCGACCCCGCCGAACCCACGACCGCCGACCTGCTCACCCGCGCCTGCGTGGCGGAGGAAGCGGCCCTTGCGGTCAAGGGTGTGTCCAACAGCAACGGCGCGTCGAGCAGCTTTGGCCTGTCGGACATCATCATCATGACATCCGCCGGCTTTTCGGGCCGGTACGCGCGCACCAGCCATTCGGTTTCCGTCAGCACCGTGGCGGGGGCTGGCACCGCCATGCAGCGTGACTACGACTACCACTCCGCCGTGCACCTGTCCGACCTGGAAGATGCCGGGCTGGTCGGGCGGCGCGCGGGGGAACGGACCGTGGCGCGGCTTGACCCGGTGCGCCCGCGCACGGGGCGCATGCCCATCGTGCTGGACCCACGCGTTTCAACCAGCATCCTTGGCCACCTGTCGGGTGCGATCAATGGCGTGTCCATCGCGCGCGGCACCTCCTTCCTCAAGGACCGGATGGACAGCCGCATCATGCCCGCAGGCATCACCATCATTGACAACCCGCGCCGGGTACGTGGCCCCGGCGCGCGGCCGTTTGATGGCGAAGGGATGCTGACCGCGCCCCAGACGCTGGTCGAGGACGGGGTGCTGAAAACATGGGCACTCGATTCGCGCTCCGCCCGCCAGTTGGGCCTGAAGCCCAATGGCTGCGCCAGCCGCGGCACATCGGGACCGCCCTCCCCCTCGCTGGGCAACATGCACATGACGCCGGGTGAACTGACGCCCACCGAACTTATGGCCGATATTGCCGAGGGCATCTACATCACCGAAATGATGGGTTCCGCCATCAATGGCATTACCGGTGATTACAGCCGTGGCGCCGCCGGGTTCATGATCCGTAACGGCGTGCTGGCCGAGCCGGTCGCGGAACTGACGGTGGCGGGCAACCTGAAAGACATGTTCATGCGGCTGGTCGCGGCCAATGACCTGACCTTCCGCCAGGCCAGCAATGCGCCCACCATCCGCATTGATGACATGATGATCGCGGGCGCCTGATCCGCCCCCTTTCTGTGATTTCATGTTTCTGTAAGCCCGTGCCCCTGTTACGGGGGCGCGGGCTTACTTATATCTGTAGTCAGGTGGCCAGATCATAAGGGCCGCACGGATAAAGATGGTTCCGACACAGGATTGCAGATACCCTGACCCAGATGAAGAAAATTTCTCCGCGCCCGACGTCGCGTAAAAACCTCGCCCTTGCCGCCGCCGCGGCCCTGACCATGCTGCCGGTGCTGGCCCACCCGCATGTGGCCGATGCCCGTGCGGGGGGTGGCTACTCCATGGGAAGCCGCGGTTCACGCACCTATAGCGCACCCGCGCCATCGCAGACCGCCCCCTATGGCGCGACGCCCTTCCAGCAGACAATGACGCCACGCCAGATGCCCGGCTACGGCGCACGTGCGCCCTTTGGCGCGGGGGCTGGCATGGCCATGGCGCGTCCCCGCCACCCGTTCATGAACGGGTTCATGGGCGGACTGGTTGGCGCTGGGCTGTTCGGCATGCTGTTCGGGCATGGCATGTTCGGCCCCGGCATGGGGGGCAGCGGCTTCCTTGGCCTGCTGATCCAGCTTGCGCTGATCTTCTTTATCGTCCGCTGGGCCATCCGCCGCTTTGGCGGCATGGGCGGCAATGCCGGTGCGGCAGCCCCGCCGGGCAATCCGCTGGGGGGCATGGCCGGGGCTGGTGTGCCGCCACAGGGGCAGGCGCAGCCCGTGGGGGTCGCCATTACCGCAGCCGACTACCAGGCCTTCCAGCAGGCGCTGATCAATATCCAGACGGCATGGAGCCAGCAGGACGTACGCGCCATGCAGCACATGGCCACGCCGGAAATGGTCTCCTATTTCAACAACCAGCTCAGTGCGCTGGCCAGCCGTGGCGCGCGTAATGTCGTATCCGACATCCGCTTCGAACGTGGCGACCTGGTGGAAAGCTGGCGTGAAAACGGCTTTGATTACGCAACCGTCGCAATGCGGTATTCGATGATCGACATCACCACCGACATGACCGGGCGCGTGATTGAGGGCGATCCCTCCAACCGCACCACCGTAACCGAACTGTGGACATTCGTGCGTTCGGCCGGAACGGGAAGCTGGCTGCTCTCCGCCATCCAGCAGACACCCCGCTGACGGCACCGTAACGACCCGTAGCTTCAAGCCTGCATCCACGTGATGCAGGCTTTTTTGTTTAAGGCTGATTAAAGCATCATGGGCATGCTGAAGCGCACGGGCATGTCTTCATAACCGGGCTGGTTGTTCTGGAAGCCGCTTCCGGCTGCGTCCTGTCCACGTTGGAATGGAACCACCCCGGCTGGCTATGCCAGACGGGTATCAGTCCTGAACGGCTTCCCTTATCCGCAAAACGACCGGACGGTATGGGTTACTACTTCCCGCCCATCGACCGGATCAGTTGGTTTCAGATATGCGCAAGGCTTAACGCGTACAGGACCGCCGCCAGCGCCGAGAGCGTGATGGCCACGCCACGGATACGCCCCTTATGCCTGCGGGCCGCCTCCAGCGCTTCCTGTTCCGGTGTGGCAGGTATGGTGGTCGCCTGTTCCATCAGCCCAACTCCCGTAAGAATGAAAAACGCCCTGACAGCCTAGTGGGCGATAAATGCATGGTCGGCCAGCAGGCCGCAGAACAGCAGGAACAGGTAAGCCAGCGAATAGCGGAAGGAATAGCGCGCCGGGCGGTCCCCGGTCAGGCTGACCCCGTTCGCATCCTGCTTGTCACGCAGCACCTGAATGGCGAAATAGATGAACCCCAGCCCCAGCACGGTGGCTACGATCGTATAAAGCCAGCCTGCCTGATGGGTGAAGGACGGCACCAGTGACACCGCCAGCAGCATGATCGTGTACCACAGGATCTGCCAGCGCGTATGCCGCGCGCCGCGCACCACCGGCAGCATGGGAATCCCCGCGCGCCCGTAATCCTTGCACGCATAAAGCGACAGCGACCAGAAATGCGGCGGTGTCCATAAAAAGATGATGCCGAACATCACCACCGGCATGACCGCCATGGAACCCGTTGCCGCCGCCCAGCCGATCATGGGGGGGAACGCACCCGCCGCACCACCGATCACGATGTTCTGCGGTGTCGAACGCTTCAGCCACATCGTGTAGATCACGGCATAGAAGAAGATGGAAAAGGCAAGGATACCCGCCGCCAGCGCGTTGGTCGCCAGCCACATCAGGATGACCGAGGCCACCGACAGGCCAATCCCGTAACCCAGCGCGGCTTCCGCCCCGATGCGGCCATCGGGGATGGGCCGGGTCACCGTGCGTTTCATGACCGCGTCAATATCGCGGTCATACCACATGTTGATCGCACCCGCAGCGCCTGAGGCCATGCAGATGCACAGGATGCTGACAGCCGCCACCAGCGGGTTGAGCGGCCCGGGCGCCATGGCCAGGCCAGCAGCCCCCGTAAAGACTACCAGCGAGATGACACGGGGCTTGAGCAGTAGCAGCCAGTCCCGCGCCAGCGTGCCGACACGGCTGGTGTCATAGGTAATGGCGGCATCCGGTGCCGCATCGGGCGTGGTTACGGTGCCGCTCATGATCAGGCGTCTCCGCGCATGGGGGAAGGTGTCTGCCATTCCGGCGTACGGGCGCCAGGGCCCCAGTAGTTATCGGGCAGCGATGCCGCCGGGCGCATGGCGGCCTGCACCACAATCGCGGTAAACACCACGACCGACAGCCCCATCAGCACCGCGCCGACCATACCCGGCACACCGTGGAAGGCCAGCAGCGACAGCGCGGTCCCCCCCACCGTCAGCCAGAAATGGACACGGCTGGCCATGACCGGGGCGACATGGCCCACCATCTTGCCAATCCAGTAATAGAACCCGGAAAACAGCGCGAACATGGCGGCATACAGCGTCGCGGCATGCACATCGGCCATGCCACCGGGCAGGAGCGACATGACGGAACCGAACACCAGCAGCGCCACGAACCCGGCCGCCCATTCCACCGGCACGGCGGCACGCATATGGCCCGCACGCACCGTGCGCGCCCATGCCGCCAGCACGACCAGCACCGGCAGCACGATCAGCCCGAGCTGCACCAGCGCCACGGGGGCGACCATGCCCTCCAGCCCGCCATGCAGCAGGTCATGCACCCAGACCGAGGCGCCACCGACCGACATGACCACCAGCGCGCCCAGCACCACGCGGGGCATGCGCAGCGGGGTTGCGGAAAACGTCTCGATGATCTGGGACACGATCCCGATGGAGGGCAGCAACAGCAGCGCGATCTCCGGGCCGGTAAAGACATGCAGCAGCGCATCGACGGGCGAGAGCATGTCACCCCCCGCCAGCAGGATGCGGGTCAGCCCGCCGGCCAGCACCGGCATGACCATGACCGCCATCATCGCGCTCAGCCCCTGCGCCCATACGAACATGGGCATGTCACGCAGGCGCTGGCCAATCGGCCCCATGTTCAGCACGGTCGCGACCATCGTGATGGCCTGCAGCAGCATGCCCAGGCACCACCCCATCAGCGCCAGCACGGACAGCCAGGCAGGCACGACGGGTGAAAGACCGGCAAGCACGACGATGAAGCTGGCCGCCACAAGCCCCCAGCCCGCCAGCGCCATGCGCGGGAAAGCCAGCGCGCGGGCCCGCAGCAGCAGGGGCACGAACCAGTTGCCGAACCCGCCGGTCAGGGCAGGCAGCGCGCAGAAGAAGACCATAAGCATGCCATGGCGGCGGCCGATGCGTTCGACAGCGCCAGCCACGTCCCCGCCAGCCCATGCGGACAGGAGAGCATGCGGCAGCAGACCGGCCTGAAGGCTTACCGCCAGCACGCCACCGGCCAGACCCGCCACAATCGCCATGACAAGATACAGCATGCCGATGCTCCGGTAGCTACAGAGTCCACCAGCCTGCCGTACGCCGTCCGCCCCGGACCGGGTGCCTGTGGGCATATGATCACTCCCTGCCGCCATGCCTGCTATCCGGCATGGCAAATCGTTACCATGATTTCATCATATATCGCGACTTATACACAAAAACGACCCTTGTGGGCCGTTCTGGTGGTCGCGCAAATGTCATTTCAGCCCTGCCCACCGGACAGGGCTGCATGGCAGGCCCCGTCCGTTCAGGCCACCATGGGGCTTGCGCAGGCCCCTGCCTCACGCTCCAGCGTGACAAGGGTGAACAGCCCGGCGGGCGGCACCGACTGCAGGGTCGCGCGCCGCAGGTCGGCAGGCGGCAGCAGGGATTCAATGGCGAAATCCGGATGCCAGCCCAGTGAATGGGACGCCCGCGCCATGCCGCGTTCCACCGCCAGCCGGACACCGCCCTGCGCCAGGAAATGGTTCACGAACAGGATATGGCCGCCCGGCTTGACCACGCGCTTGAGTTCGGCCAGCAGCGCACGCGGATGCGGCACGACGGAGGCAACGAACATCGCCACCGCAATATCAAACGTGCCATCGGCGAACTGCGTGGCCTCGGCATCCATTTCCAGCAGGTTGTCCACGTTGGACAGATGCATGCGGCGCACACGCTGGCGCGCACGCTCAAGCATGTCACCCGACAGGTCGATACCGGTAATATGCTTGTTCGCACGGTAATAAGGCAGGGCGAGGCCGGTGCCCACGCCCACTTCCAGCACGCGCGTGCCGGGCAGGGAATTTACGGCCTCGACCGCGCGCTTGCGCCCGAAAGCGGAAATGCTGCCGAACAGCGCATCATACACGCTGGCCCAGCGCCGGTACGCCGCCTTGACCGCCGCCGCGTCGAGCGCGGATTTGGGGGAAGGAATTTCCACAACCTTTTCGGATGCTTCATCATGCAGAACGTCGCTCATCAGGCTGTTCCCATGCCCTGGCCATGAAAGAAGGCCTGTTGCGCCCCCTTCCGTGCTGCATCCGCCATGATCAAATCCATCCCGTTGTGCTGCATTACAATTCCACCTGACCTGTCCGCGCGCCGTTCCGGCCCACGTGAACGCATGCAATCCATATCAAATGTCAAGCCGCATGGCACGACAGTTGCGACTATCGCACCCATTCCGAATACCGTTTCCATTCCTACGCGTTCACACCGCCCGTGACCAGACGGGATACGATCGCATCCCAGATCATGCCCGCCGTATTGACGCCGTCGAACCGGTCGATTTCCTGCAATCCGGTCGGGGATGTTACATTGATCTCGGTCAACCATTCCCCGATCACGTCGATTCCAACGAAGATCAGACCCTCATCACGTAGTAACGGCCCGATCGCGTTGCAGATTTCATGGTCACGCGCGGTCAGTTCCGCCCGCACGGGGCGACCGCCCACATGCATGTTGGAACGGGTCTCGCCTTCCGCCGGAATGCGGTCGATCGCACCGACGGGCCGCCCGTCAACCAGGATGATCCGCTTGTCCCCCCTGCGCACGGCAGGCTCGTAACGCTGGATCATCAGCGGCTCGCGCGAGCGGGCGAAGTGCATTTCCAGCAGGGAATTGAGATTGGGGTCATCGGCCCGGATGCGGAACACGCCCGCCCCGCCATTGCCGAACAGCGGCTTGACGATGATGTCGCCCCATTTCGCACGGAAGGCCTTTATGGCCTGCACATCCCATGTCACCAGCGTGGGCGGCATGAGGTCAGGATAATGGGTGACCAGTATCTTCTCGGGCGCGTTGCGCACCGCGGCGGGGTTGTTGACCACCAGCGCACGGTCCGGTCCCACGCCATGGATATGCTCGAGGATATGGGTAGCCGTGATGTAGGCCATGTCGAATGGCGGGTCCTGGCGCATCAGCACCACGTCCATGGTGGACAGGTCGATCACCTGCTCCGCGCCGTACGTGGCATGGTCGCCCACCGTACGCCGCACCGTAACCGGGCGCGCCCGCGCGGTGACACGCTCCTGCCGGGCGCCATCGGGGGTGGTGCGCCCCTCGTTCAGGCTCAGGGCCTCGACCTGATAGACGAACAGTTCATAACCGCGCGCCTGCGCCTCCAGCATCAGGGCAAAGGTTGAATCGCCATTGATGTCGATACCGCCAAGCGGGTCCATCTGGACGGCAACCTTCAGGGGGCGTGGCATGTATGCACTTTCTCCGCACGAAACAGGATCGGCCTGCGCCGGGTGTCATGAACTGAAACCTTCAGCGACTAACCGTCATAATATGCCTTCAGCCGCACGGCCAGCCCCCATCAGGGCAAAGGCGGATACGAGATGGCCACGACCTCGATCATTTCCTCGCCGCGCGGGGTCATGAGCCTGACTTCATCCCCCACGCGGGCGCGCATGAGCGCACGCGCCACGGGGGATACGAGGCTGACCTGACCCGCCGCCATGTCGGCCTCGTCCACACCGAGGATGGTGACCGTCCGTTCCTCGTCCGCCTCGGTCGCGTATGTGACCGTGGCCCCGAAAAACACCCGGTCGCGCTGGGCCTGCGCCGCCGGATCGACGATAATGGCGTTGTCGATCCGCTTCGTGAGGAAGCGGATGCGGCGGTCGATTTCACGCAGGCGGCGCTTGCCATACTGATAATCACCATTTTCCGAACGGTCGCCATTGCCCGCCGCCCACGATACGATTTCAACAATCTTCGGGCGTTCATCGCGCAGCAGGGCGTTGAGTTCCGTCCGCATGGCCGCGACACCGGCTGGTGTGATATAATATGTCAGGCTGCCCGTGCCACCACCACCGGCACCCTTGGGCGCAGCGGGCATGCGGGCCTTCAGCATCGGGACACCGTCATGCGGATATGCCCCTCCATCTTCTGGCCCGGCGCCAGCACCTGCACACCGCTATCGGCTATGACAGTGCGGTTGAAGCCATCATTCATGTTGCTGACCGGTTCCACGCCGATATAGGGCTGATCCGGCGGGGTGAAGAGCACCAGATGCCGCAGTTCCGGGCTGCTTTCCAGCGTCAGGGCGTATCCCTCACGCGGCCAGCGCAGGAAGGCGCTGCCCGACCACCCGGCATAGCAGTTGTCGATGGGCGCATGGCCCGCGTCGCGCATGTGGGCGAACGACCACTCCCCCTCCGCCGGGACGCGCAGGGCGGGCATGTGATCCGGTCCGTTGGTCCAGACGCTGCCCGCCACGAAACCCAGCCGCAGGCCCGAATGGCGCGGGAAATACGGGTGGAAGCCCATGCCTACGGGCTGGTCGCGCGTATCGGCGTTTTCCACCATGATCCCGATGGACAGGCCATTTTCACGCAGGTCATAGCGTAGCTGCGCGCGGTAGCTGAACGGCCACTGGCCCGCCAGTTCACGCACGGGCACATGGTCGAGGCTGAGCGTGGCGCTGCTGTCGGACAGCATGTCGAGTCGCCACCGCCGCTGCCAGCCATTGCCGTGTATGGCGCAGTTCTCCCCCGCAAAGCTGGGGGTCAGATGGTAATCCACCCCGTCGAAACGGAAATGGTCGCCAGCGATCCGGTTGGAAAACGGCACCAGCGGATACCCCGCCACCGCGCGCCCGTGTTGTGCCACCAGATGCGGGTCAATGACCGGGCGCAGGAAATCCATGCCGCCCGCCCGCCAGAAGGCGATGCTGCCGCCCACATCAGGCATCAGCCCCAGTGTGGCGCCCCCCGCGTTAAGCTCCACGGTGGCCGAGATTTCACGCTCACGCTGGCCGGTGCAGGGAATACTGAAAGATGGGCTCCTACCGTCCACGCCGTTTTCCCCTGCCTTTTGCCTGTTGTGGGTCATAACCGCCCCCGCCCGGCCCCAGCGGCACCGGGCCGCCACGGTTGCGGCGCGCGATCGCCTTGGGGCTGGTGCCGGGCCTGCCCGCGCTGGACTGCGGCAGCGGGGGCGGGACCATGCCCAGTTCCAGGGCTTCGAGCCTGCGGATCTCGTCACGCAGGCGGGCGGCGGTTTCAAATTCCAGTTCGGCCGAGGCCTCGCGCATCTTCTTTTCCAGATCCGCTATGGCGGCCTTGTAATCCTTGCCGACCATTTCCTGCACGCTGCCATCCGCCGTGGGGGCGACGGTGACGTAATCCTGCTCGAAGACCGAGGAAATCACCTCACCGATCTGCTTGCGCACCGATTGCGGGGTAATGCCGTGCTCGGTGTTCCACAGGCTCTGCTTTTCACGCCTGCGGGCCGTCTCCTCAATGGCGTAGCGCAGGCTGTCGGTCATCTTGTCGGCATAGAGCAGCACGCGCCCATCCACGTTACGCGCCGCACGCCCTATGGTCTGGATGAGCGAGGTGCGCGAGCGCAGGAAACCTTCCTTGTCGGCATCGAGAATGGCGACGAGGGAACATTCGGGAATGTCCAGCCCCTCACGCAGCAGGTTGATGCCGATCAGCACGTCGAACGCGCCAAGGCGCAGGTCGCGGATGATCTCGATGCGCTCCAGCGTATCCACGTCCGAATGCAGGTAGCGCACGCGAATCCCTGCCTCGTTCATGTATTCGGTCAGGTCCTCGGCCATGCGCTTGGTCAGGGTCGTGACCAGCACACGCCCGCCATCGGCAATGGTCTGCCGACATTCGGCCAGCAGGTCATCGACCTGATGCTCCACGGGGCGGACGATGGTGATGGGGTCGATCAGCCCGGTGGGGCGGATGACCTGCTCGGCAAACACGCCATCCGTGCGCCGCATCTCCCACGGGCCGGGGGTGGCGCTGACGAATACGGTCTGCGGGCGGTAGGAATCCCATTCGGCAAAGGTCAGGGGCCGGTTGTCGAGGCAGGACGGCAGGCGGAAACCGAATTCCGCCAGCACCGACTTGCGCGCATGGTCCCCGCGTTCCATCCCGCCGATCTGCGGCACGGTCACGTGGCTTTCATCCACGATCAGCAGCGCATCTTCGGGCAGGTATTCAAACAGCGTGGGCGGCGGCTCACCCGGCGCGCGGCCGGACAGGTAGCGTGAATAGTTCTCGATCCCCTTGCACACGCCGGTGGTCTCGATCATTTCCAGATCGAAGGTGGTGCGCTGCTGCAGGCGCTCGGCCTCCAGCAGCTTGCCCTCGGCGGTGAAGGTGGCCAGCGTATCGCGCAGTTCCTGCTTTATGCCGCCTATCGCCTGGGTCAGCGTGGGGCGCGGGGTGACGTAATGGCTGTTGGCGTAAATGCTGATGGCTTCCAGATCGCCGGTCTTTTCCCCCGTCAGCGGATCGAATTCGGTGATCTCGTCAATCTCGTCTCCAAACAGGCTGATGCGCCATGCCCGGTCCTCGTTCTGGACGGGAAAAACATCAATCGTCTCGCCCCGCACGCGGAAGGTGCCGCGCTGGAACGCCGCATCGTTGCGGCGGTACTGCAGTTCGACCAGCCCCTTTATCAGCATGTCGCGGTCGATTTCGCCACCGACCTCCAGCTTGACCACCATGCGCGAATAGGTCTCGACCGAGCCGATACCGTAAATGCACGAAACCGAGGCCACGATGATGACATCGTTACGCTCCAGCAGCGCCTGTGTGGCGGCATGGCGCATGCGGTCGATCTGTTCGTTTATCTGGCTGTCTTTTTCAATATACGTATCGGACCGGGGCACGTAGGCCTCGGGCTGGTAGTAATCGTAATAGCTGACAAAATACTCGACCGCGTTATCGGGAAAGAACTGCTTCATTTCCGCATAAAGCTGGGCAGCCAGCGTCTTGTTGGGCGCGAGGATGAGGGTGGGCTTCTGCGTGGCCTCGATGATCTTAGCCATGGTGAAGGTCTTGCCCGAACCCGTCACGCCCAGCAGGACCTGATCGCGCTCACCTGCCTCCACGCCCTGGACCAGCTCGGCAATGGCCGTGGGCTGGTCGCCTGCGGGTTCATAGGGCGAGGTAACCCGGAATGTATTGACCTTGGGCTTTGCCGCCTGCCGTTCCGGCTGGAACAGGACGGGGTTGTCCGCCGGGTCAATGTCGGTCGTCTTTTTCCTGCTGCGGGATGCTTTCGCCATGACTAGAGAAAATGGGGACAAACCCGCCCCGGCGCAAGGGCCGCGTGCGGGCGGGCTGCCCCTGCCCGCTCAGGCCGTGGTGCCAAGCGGGGGCGGCACGCGGGCTTCACGCAGGGCATCGGCCTGGCGCTGCGCAAGGCGGGCCTCATCAAAATCGGCCGCCATTTCCTGAAACAGCCGGTGCCAGTTGACCTTGGCCCCCAGCCGCAGGAACACGCTGCCCAGCCCCACGGCAGAACGGTCCACCAGCACGAATTCACGCGGCGGCTGCACGCCCCCCGTGCGCTTGAGCCCGGCATAGACACGCTCGGCCACGGCACGGCCATATTGCGGGTCGTTATCTTCCTGAATGAAGCGTTCGCGGTCATCGAGCAGCGGGCCATAGATGAAGCGCGCCCATTCATTGAGCACGCGCATCGTATCGCGCGACATGTTGGTAAAGCCCCATGCCTGATAGGCCTGATAGGCCAGATCCTCGTCATCCGTCTCGATGGCCTTGTGCAGGTCGATGATGCCCTGCACGAAACTGGAGGGGAAAATGCGGATCGCGCCGAAATCCAGCAGGTTGATGCCGTAATCGTCACGCACGGTGAAGTTGCCCATATGCGGGTCGCCATGGATGACGCCGTAGCGATACAGCGGCACATACCATGCACGGAACAGCGCACGCGCCATACGGTCACGCGCTTCCTGCGGGGGGTTGGTGTCCAGCACCTTCTGGATGCCCCGGCCATGCACCCATTCCATGGTCAGCAGGCGCTGGGTGCATAGCGAATCGATGGGGGCGGGTACGGTGATATCGGACTCGTTGCCCAGCATGAGGCGATAGAGCCGCATGTTCGCGGCCTCGCGCTGGTAGTCGAGTTCCTCGTAAAGCCGGTCCTGCAGTTCGTCGAGCACGTCATCCTGCCGGATGGTGCTGTCCAGCCGGTAGAACAGCCCGACCGCCATGCGGAACTGCTTGAGGTCGGATTCCACGGTCGAGCGCATATCGGGGTACTGCAGCTTGCACGCCACCTCCCGCCCGTCGGGCAGGATGGCGCGGTGGACCTGACCAAGGCTTGCGGCGGCCGAGGCCTCGCGGCTGAAAGCGCGGAAATTGCGCTCCCAGTTCGGCCCCAGCTCGGCGGACATGCGGCGGCGCACGAAATTCCAGCCCATGGCGGGCGCATTGGCCTGAAGCTGGGCCAGCTCCTTGGCATATTCCTCCGGCAGGGCGCCGGGAATGGTGGAGAGAAGCTGCGCGCCCTTCATGAGCGGCCCCTTGAGCCCCCCCAGCACGCTTTTCAGGTCTTCGGCATGGATATGCTGGTTGGACCTGAACCCCATCTTGTGGCCCGCGATACGGGCCGCGATGCCACCAACCGTGCCCGACGTGCGCACCATGCGGCGGA
The DNA here is from genome assembly GCF_003403295.1 of Komagataeibacter melaceti. Classification (GTDB taxonomy): domain Bacteria; phylum Pseudomonadota; class Alphaproteobacteria; order Acetobacterales; family Acetobacteraceae; genus Komagataeibacter; species Komagataeibacter melaceti. Next base: position 28,068 of record NZ_QUWV01000124.1, read on the forward strand.
ATTCGCCAAACAGGCCGGTATTGTCGAGATTCCGTTCATCCGCCACGTCAGACACGCTCCAGCTCATCAATAAATCCGGCGACCACGTCCAGCCCCTTCTGCCAGAATCCCGGGTCCGCCGCGTCCAGCCCGAAGGGGGCCAGAAGCTCGCGATGCCGCCTGGTCCCGCCAGCCCGGAGCATGTCCAGGTACTTGTCCTGAAAACCGGGATGCCCGGACCGGAAAACCCCGTATAGCGCGTTTACCAGGCAATCGCCAAAAGCATAGGCATAGACATAGAACGGCGAATGGATGAAGTGCGGGATATAGGTCCAGTACGCATCATAATCCGGCGTGAAGTTGAAGGCCGGGCCAAGGCTTTCCACCTGCGTCTGCCGCCAGATTTCCCCAATGCGCGCGGGCAGCAGTTCACCGCTGCGGCGTTCATCATGCACCAGTGTCTCGAAACGGTAGAAGGCGATCTGGCGCACCACGGTGTTGAGCATGTCCTCCACCTTGGCCGCCAGCATGAGCCTGCGGCGGGCGGGATCGGTCTGGGCATCGAGCAGGGCACGGAAGGTCAGCATCTCGCCAAACACGCTGGCGGTCTCGGCCAGTGTCAGCGGCGTGTTGGACATGAGGTAGCCCTGCGCGCCCGCCAGTACCTGATGCACGCCATGGCCCAGCTCATGGGCCAGCGTCATCACATCACGCGTGCGGCCACGGTAGTTGAGCAGCAGGTACGGATGTGCTGACGGCACGGTGGGGTGGGCAAACGCGCCCGAGGCCTTGCCGGGCACGGGCGGGGCGTCGATCCATGCATGGTCGAAAAACTGCCGGGCCACCTCCCCCATGCGGGGGTCGAAGCCCTCATACGCCGCCATGACCTGTCCGGTGGCTTCACGCCACGGGATCAGCGGTTCGTCCTGCGTGGTCAGCGGGGCGTTGCGGTCCCAGTATTCCAGCTTTTCCAGCCCCAGCCACTTTGCCTTGAGCGCGTAATAGCGGTGCGACAGGCGGGGATAGGCCTCGGTCACGGCCTGCACCAGCGCATCGACCACCTCGTCCTCGACCATGTTGGCGCAGTTGCGCGCCGAGGTCGGGCGGGGGTAATGGCGCAGCCCGTCCACGATGCCCTTGTCCTTGGCCAGCGTGTTCGTAATCAGCGAGAACAGCTTCACGTTACGGCCCAGCACATCGCCAATGGCATGGGCCGCGGCCTCGCGCCGGGTGCGGTCGGGGCTGGACATGACATCGAGCGCATTGCCCAGCGTCACGTCCTCGCCACCCAGCCGCACCCGCATGTCGGCCATCGTCTCGTCAAACAGGCGGTTCCATGCCGCCGCACCCGTGACCGATTTCTCGTGCAGGACGGCCTCGACCTCATCGGAAAGCTGGTAGGGCCGGAAAACCCGCAGGTCGCGCAGGAACGGCGCCCAGTGCGCCAGCGCCGGGTCCTGCATCTGGGTGCTCAGGACCTCATCGGGGATGCGGTTGATTTCCAGCGTGAAGAACAGCAGGTGAGTGGAAATGGCGGTCAGCCGCTCATTGATCGACTGCGCGAAACGCCCGACACCCGAATCCGACGTATTGGCCGCGAACAGGAGCTGGGCATAGGAACCGGCCCGGCCCAGCACCTCGTCAATGCGCTGGTATTCGGCAATGGCCTGCGCCAGTTCATCGCCCTTCAGGCTGGCCAGACGGCCCTGCCACACGCGCGCGAAATCCTGCGCATCCGTATCCGCCTGATCAAGGTCGGTGGTGAGCGCGGGGGAGTCGGGGCTGTCATACAGGTCCGACAGATCCCACCGCGGCAGGCCCGCAAGCGCAGGCCCACCGGAGGTCTGGCCCGCTTCCTCCCGCACGGTGGAAACAGCGGCAGCACCCGCCACGAAGGCGGAAAAATTCGCTTTGGACATTTATCGAGCACCACCCATCAGATCGGGCGAAACCTGCGCCTGCGCACCGGCCCCGCGATTCTCATTGTCATGAATCTAGTGCGTCATGCCACGGCGTGCGACCCCACATGCCTCAATTCGGCCCTAAAAACAGACGGAGCCGGACATTGCTGCCCGGCTCCGCCGCCATTCCCTACGGTTTGATGCCTGTCTGCGGTCAGGCGCCCTTCGCCATGGCCGGGGCCTCGAAGCCGATGACACGTGCATATTCCTTGGGCACCACCTGCCAGAAACGCGGCAGGGTCCGGTCCCAGTTATGCAGCAGCAGCTCGGCATAGCGGCTTCCGGTCTCACGGGCATGGGTCTCGACCTGCTCACGCAGCACCGCTTCCCATTTCGGGTCCTGCACGCGGCACCACATGACCGTATCGGGGTTCACGCGCTCGGCAAAGCTGCCGCTGGCGTCATAGACGAAGGCCATGCCGCCGGTGAAGCCCGCGCCGAAATTGTCGCCAATCTCGCCCAGGATCACCACCAGCCCGCCGGTCATGTATTCACACCCGTTGGAGCCACAGCCCTCGACCACGGCGGTCGCACCCGAGTTACGCACCGCGAAGCGCTCACCCGCCTGCCCCGCCGCATACAGCGCACCAGCCGTCGCGCCATACAGCACCGTGTTGCCGATGATCGCGTTCTCGTTCGACACGAGGCTGGAGGAAGGCGAGGACCGCACCACGATGGTCGCGCCCGAAAGCCCCTTGCCCACGTAGTCGTTCGCATCCCCCAGCACTTCAAGCTTCAGGCCCTGCACCGCAAAGGCCCCCAGCGACTGCCCGGCCGAGCCGCGCAGCCGCACGGTCAAATGCCCCGGCGCCAGCGTGGCCATGCCGAACTGCCGCACGATAAGCGAGGAAATGCGCGTGCCGATGGCGCGATGCGTGTTCTGCACGTTGTACTGAAGCTGCATCTTCTCGCCATGGTCGAACAGCGGGCGCGCATCGGCAATCATCTGCGCATCCAGCGTCTCGGGCACCTCGTTGCGGCCTTCACGCGTGCAGAAGCGGCCATAGGGGCCGGGGTCCGCCTGCGCGAGCAGCGAGTTGAGGTCGAGGTCATCCAGATAGTCCGCGCCACGCAGCACCTGGTGCAGCAGGTCAGTGCGGCCGATGATCTCGTTGAGCGAGGTGAAGCCCAGCGAGGCGAGGATGTTGCGCACGTCCTCCGCGATGAAGGAGAACAGGTTGATCACCTTCTCCGGCGTGCCCTCGAACTTGCGGCGCAGTTCATCATCCTGCGTGCACACGCCCACCGGGCAGGTGTTGGAGTGGCACTGACGCACCATGATGCAGCCCATGGCCACGAGGCTGGCCGTGCCGATGCCGAATTCCTCGGCCCCCAGCATGGCGGCGATCACCACGTCACGCCCGGTTTTCAGGCCGCCATCGGTGCGCAGCTTCACGCGGTGGCGCAGGCGGTTGAGCATCAGCACCTGATGCGCCTCCGCCAGGCCCAGTTCCCACGGCATGCCCGCATATTTGACCGAGGACTGCGGGCTGGCCCCGGTGCCACCGGAATGGCCCGAGATCAGGATCGCATCGGCCTTGGCCTTGGCAACGCCCGCGGCGATCGTGCCGATGCCAGAACGCGCGACCAGCTTCACGGTCACGGTGGCTTCGGGGTTGATCTGCTTGAGGTCGTAGATGAGCTGGGCCAGATCCTCGATCGAGTAGATGTCGTGATGCGGCGGCGGCGAGATCAGGGTCACGCCTTCGGTCGCATGGCGCAGCTTCGCGATCAGGCCCGTGACCTTGAAGCCGGGAAGCTGCCCGCCCTCGCCCGGCTTCGCGCCCTGCGCCATCTTGATCTCGATCTCGCGGCAGTCATTGAGGTACTGCGCGGTCACGCCAAAACGGCCCGACGCGATCTGCTTGATGGCGGATGATGCGTTATCGCCATTGGGGCGCGGCTTCGCGCGTGCCGGGTCCTCGCCCCCTTCGCCCGAATCGGACTTGGCGCCAATGCGGTTCATGGCGATGGACAGGGTCTCGTGCGCTTCGGGGCTGAGCGCGCCAAGGGAGATGCCCGGCGCGATCAGGCGCTTGCGCAGTTCGGTAATGCTCTCGACCGATTCCACGGGGATGGGCGTGCGCCCGCCACGGAAGTCCAGCAGGTCGCGCAGCGCCACCGGCGGCTGGCGGCGCACCGCATCCGCATAACGCTGGTAGGTGGAGAAGCTGCCCGTCGCCACCGCCGTCTGGAGCATGTGGATCATGTTGCCGTCGAACGCATGGGTCTCCCCGCTGCGGCGCAGCTTGTAGCGCCCGCCCACGGGCAGGGATTCCACCTGCCGGTTCCACGCCTTGTTGTGGAAGCTCAGCACGTTGCGCGCGATGCCCGTCAGCCCGATGCCGGAAATGCGCGAGGGCATGCCGGGGAAGAATTCCGCCGTCAGGGCGCGTGACAGGCCTACCGCCTCAAAATTGTACCCGCCGCGATAGGACGCCACGATGGAAATGCCCATCTTGGACATGATCTTGAGCAGGCCCTTGTTGACCGCCTTGCGGTACCGCTCGACCGAATCGGACAGCGACAGGTTGCCGAACAGGCCCCGACGATGCCGGTCGGCAATGCTTTCCTGCGCCAGGTACGGGTTGACCGTGGTGGCGCCCACCCCGATCGTGACCGCGATGGCGTGCACGTCCAGCGCCCCGGCGGAACGCACGTTGAGCGAGGTGAACGTACGCAGCGACTGGCGCACCAGATGGGTGTGCACCGCCGCCGTGGCCAGGATCATCGGGATATAGGCGCGCTCACCCGACTGGTGCTCATCGGTCAGGAAGACATGGGTGCAGCCCTGCCGCACACGGTCCTCGGCCTCGGCGCGGATGCGGGCGATGGCGGCGCGCAGTCCGGCCTCGCCCTCATCGGCGGGGAAGGTGCAGTCGATGATGCAGCTATCCTTGCCACAGAACTCGACCAGCGCCTGGAATTCACCCGTGGTCAGCACCGGGGAGGGAAGCTGGAGCAGGTCGCACTGCGTCTCGCTTTCCTCAAGGATGTTGCCAAGGTTGCCCAGCCGCGTCACCAGGCTCATGACCCGTGTTTCACGCAGGCTGTCGATGGGCGGGTTGGTGACCTGGCTGAACGCCTGGCGGAAGTAGTGCGCAAGGCCACGATAACGGTCGGACAGCACCGCAAGCGGCGTATCATCACCCATCGAGCCGATGGCCTCGGCCGCGTTCTCCACCATGGGCTGGAGGATCGTCTCGAGGTCTTCCAGCGTCAGGCCCACGGCAAGCTGGCGGCGGCGCAGGGTCTCGGCATCATACAGCACCGGCTCGCTGCCGTCGGGGCGCACGATGGAGGAGATTTCCTGCGTGCGCTTCACCCAGCTTGAAAAGTCCTGACGGCCCGAAAGCAGGTCGAGCAGTTCGTCATTGCCGTACAGCTTCGCATCTTTGAGGTCGAGCGCCAGCGACTGCCCCGGCCCAAGCCGGCCACGGCTGACAATGTCGGCCTCGGGCACCTTGACCATGCCGGTCTCGGAGCCAACGATCAGCAGGCCGCTGCCCGTGATGGTGTAGCGCAGGGGGCGCAGGCCGCTGCGGTCAAGGCCCGCCACCATCCAACGCCCGTCGGTCGCGCACAGCGCGGCCGGGCCGTCCCACGGCTCCATCACGGCGTTGCAGTAGGAATACATGTCCTTGTGGCGCTGCGTCATGGCGGAATTGCCGCCGATGCTGGCCGGGATCATGAGGCAGCGCGCCATGGGCGCGTCACGCCCGGCGAAGGTCAGCAGTTCGAACACGTTGTCAAAGCACGCGGTATCCGAACCCTGCGCCTGCACGACGGGCTTCAGGTCTTCCATGAACGGGTCCAGCACGGGATCGGCCAGCCGCGTCTCGTGGCTTTTCATCCAGTTGACGTTGCCCGAGATGGTGTTGATCTCACCATTATGGGCAAGGCGGCGGAACGGCTGGGCCAGCTTCCATGTGGGGAAGGTGTTGGTCGAGTAGCGCTGGTGATAGATCGCGAAGCGGCTGACGAAACGCGGGTCCAGCAGGTCGGGGTAGAACACCGTCAGGTGCTCGGCCAGGAACATGCCCTTGTAGATCAGCGACCGGCAGGACAGCGAACAGACGTACAGGTCCACCTGGTTGGCGATGGCACTTTTCTCGATCCGGCGGCGGATGACGTACAGGTCGCGCTCGAATTCCTCTTCCGCGCTGCCGGGCAGGTTGCGGATCAGGATCTGCTCGATTTCAGGGCGGGTGGCGTTGGCCTTCTCGCCAATGCATTCGGTGTTGATCGGCACCTGGCGCCAGCCATAGATGCTGTAACCGAAGGCGAGGATCTCGCTCTCGATGATCTGGCGGCAGCGTTCCTGTGCCGCGATGTCGGTCTTGGGCAGGAAGATCATGCCCACGGCGATCTGGCTGTCCACGCCGCTCTCGGCCCCGCCCGCGTGGATGGCATCGGCAAAGAAGTCCTGCGGGATCTCGACATGGATGCCCGCGCCATCGCCGGTCTTGCCATCGGCATCGACCGCGCCACGGTGCCACACGGCCTTCAGCGCCGCGATACCGGCCTCGACCACATCACGCCGGGGCTTGCCATCAAGGGCCGCGACCATACCCACGCCGCAGGCATCATGCTCCTGCGTGGGGTCATACAGGCCGGAGATGGCTTTCGCGTTGTCTTCCCATTCCTGCACGAAATCGGTGGGCTGCCGTTCAATCTGGTCCATCATGCTTACTCCGCCACCTCGGCCTGCGCCGCCATCGTTTCCTCAAGCCAGCGGTGCATCTGCGCCGCCGCATCCCGTCCGTCACGGATCGCCCACACCACAAGGCTGGCCCCGCGCACGATATCGCCCGCCGCGAATACGCCCGGCAGGCTGGTCATGAATGTTTTGCGATCCACCATGAGCGTGCCCCAGCGCGAGACCTCAAGCTCCGGCTGCCCCCACAGGGTGGCCAGCGGCTCGGGGTCGAAGCCCAGCGCCTTGATGACCAGATCGGCCTCCAGCGTGAACGCGCTGTTCTCCACCGGCTCGACCGACTGGCGGCCGCTGGCGTCGGGCAGGCCCAGCTTCATGCGGCTGGCGCGCACGCCGGTTACCGTGCCGTCGCCCTCGAACGCCAGCGGCGCTGCGAGCCATACGAACTCGACACCTTCTTCCTCGGCGTTCTTCACCTCACGCACGGAGCCGGGCATGTTGGCGCGGTCACGGCGGTACAGGCACTTGACCGACTTCGCACCCTGCCGGATGGCGGTGCGCACGCAGTCCATGGCCGTATCGCCACCACCGATCACCACGACCGACCGGCCTGCGGCGTTCAGCTCACCGCTGTCATAATCGGCCACGCTGTCACCCAGCGAGACGCGGTTGGACGCGGTCAGGTAATCCAGCGCGCGCACGATGCCGCCCTGCCCTGCGCCCGGGCCGCCGATGTCACGCGACTTGTAAACGCCGGTCGCGACCAGCACGCCGTCATGGCGGGCGCGCAGGGTGGAGAACGCGATGGTGTCCGCCCCGTCCTTATCACCCACGTCCTTGCCAAGGTGGAAGGTGATGCCCGAGTCCACCAGCAGCCTGTGCCGCCGCAGCACGATGTCCTTTTCCAGCTTGAAGCCGGGGATGCCGTACATGAGCAGGCCGCCAATGCGGTCGTAGCGGTCATAGACATGGACCTGATAGCCCATCTCGCGCAGCTGCACGGCGGCGGCCAGACCACCGGGACCGGCACCGATGATGCCGACACTCTGCGTGCGCTCGGACAGCGGGGTCACGGGCTTGACCCAGCCGTTATCAAAGGCGTTGTCGGTGATGTAGCGTTCCACCGCGCCGATCGTCACGCTCTCGAAGCCCTGCTCGATCACGCAGTTGCCTTCGCACAGGCGGTCCTGCGGGCAGATGCGGCCACAGATTTCGGGGAAGGTGTTGGTGGCGGAGGAAATCTCATAGGCCTCCTCCAGCCGGCCCGCCGCCGTCATCATCAGCCAGTCGGGAATGTTGTTGCCCAGCGGGCAGTGCACCGAGCAGAACGGCACGCCGCACTGCGAACAGCGCGAAGCCTGCTTTTCCGCCATTTCCGTGGCGAACGGCGCATAAATTTCGTTAAAGTCCTTGCGGCGCGCCTCGGCAGGCCGCTTGTCCGGCTGCTCCTGCGCCACAGAGACGAATTTCAGCATGCGCTCGGCCATCGGTCTGCCCCCGGTCTGCGTGAAGGTGAAGGACGCGACGGACGCAGTACGCGCCCCGCGACGGGCACTGATCTACGCAACACCTCGCCCCAATAAAAGACAGAAGTACTGACCTTATGGCGTAATTAGCCGGAAAATCGCAAAATTTCCGGCCTCAGGGCGCGTCGGTCAGGACCAGTTCCATGGGTGAAGGGGTAATGCCCAGCATCTCGATGGTGCGCGCGCCGGGGGCGACGACATTATCGACCTGAAGCAGGCGGAGCTGGTCACGGGTCAGCAGGCTGCCGGGCAGACGCTCCAGCACCGCGGCCTGGATACCGGCCAGCCAGTGCGGCACCGCGAAAAGCGGCCGCATGTGGCCACCCCAGCGCATGGCCCAGGCCACGATCTCGCGCATGGTCAGGATCTGCGGGCCACCGAACTCGAAAATCGCGCCCGCCACGTCATCATGCCCGGCGAGACGGAAAATCCCCTCCGCCACATCCCCCACCCATACCGGCTGGAAACGGGTGTCGGGTGCAAAGACCGGCATGACCGGCAGCAGCCGGGCCATGCGCGCGAACATATTGGGAAATGACCCGCCCTGCCCGAATATGAGGGAGGGGCGCACGATCACCGCCTCGGGCATGTACTGGCTGACAACGGCTTCCCCCGCCGCCTTGCTGCGCGCATAGGCCGAAGGGCTGTCCGCCTGCGCGCCCAGAGCGGAAATATGGATGAGCCGTTCCACCCCCGATGCCGCGCACAGCCGCGCGATGCGTCCCGCCCCCTCCACATGGATTGCCTCGAACGTGGCGGCCCCGCGTGGCGAGAGGATGCCCACGAGGTTGATGACAAGGTGGCTCCCCTCGATCGCGGCGACGCAGGCGGCCTCATCGGTCACGGACCCCACCACCGGCACCACCTGCCCCACATCACCCAGCATGCGCAGCCGCGCCGCCATGGCCGCGCTGCGCCCCACCACGCGCACCACATAGCCCGCACGCGCCAGCCGCCCGACCACGGGCTGCCCCACAAACCCGCTCCCGCCAAAAACCGTCGCTACCCTGCGCGTCATAGTCTGCTCCTGCATTGGGGTTGTGCCTGAATTGGGGCCGTGATGGTCCACCACCATGTTTTTCGCACTTTCCGGCGGGTGGAGACAGCCCATTTTCCTGCCCCGCCGTGCCTGCGCCACGGGGCGGATGAAAAAAAATGCGCCTGATTTCAAAAAAATGCATTTAGCCTGTTGACCGCTCCCCCCAGCCAGACTAGAAACCGCCTCACACCACCCCGGCGCTCTGCCGGGGAGCCTCTGAGCCCAGATGGCGGAATTGGTAGACGCGCAGGTTTCAGGTACCTGTGGCCGCAAGGTCGTGGAAGTTCGAGTCTTCTTCTGGGCACCATCTCTCTACATTAATGGATAGCACACCCCTCCGGGGGCCGGTCAGGACAGCCCGCAGGGGACTGTCCCGTTATCTTTTTGCCTGTTCGCCGGTTCAAATTGGTGTAAACCGCCCACGAATACACAGATAACGTACAGCCCCACCCGGCGGCATCCGATGGGGCGATAACGGAACGGCTTGCCTTGCTTGCGGTTGCGTTCCAGACCTGCCACCGTGAACCGAATATCGTGACGGAGCATTTTCCTGATGGCTGCAAGCCCGACATCCGACCGCATCCACTTCCATCGTGGCGACCTGCCCGCCGATGTGACGTTTTCCGGTGCTGTCGCTGTTGATACGGAAACAATGGGCCTGAACCCGCACCGGGACCGGCTGTGCCTCGTCCAGCTTTCCGGTGGTGACGGCCATGCCCACCTGGTCCAGATGCCCGCGGGCACCACGGCGGGGGACTGCCCCAACCTGGTGCGCGTGCTGACCCGTCCCGACCTGACCAAGCTCATGCATTTTGCCCGGTTTGACGTTGCGATCCTGCAATACACGCTGGATATTACGGTGGCCCCCACCATCTGCACCAAGATCGCCTCCAAGCTGGTGCGTACCTATACCGACCGCCACGGGCTGGCCCATCTGTGCCGTGAACTGATCGGGGTGGAACTGAGCAAGCAGCAGCAGTGTTCCGACTGGGGAGCACCCGACCTGACCCCCGAACAGATGGCCTATGCCGCGTCCGACGTGCTTTACCTGCATGCGCTGTGGGAAAAGCTGGAAGCGCTCCTGCACCGCGAGGGGCGGCGTGAGCTGGCGCAGGCCTGCTATGATTTCCTGCCTGCCCGCGCCCGCCTTGATATCCTCGGTTACGTGGAACCCGACATTTTCGCCCACAGGGCCGCCTGAGCACGCACCCGGTCCGGGCGGATATTTTACGACGATAAGGTCGGGCATGAACAGCAGCCTCCCCCCCTCCCTCACCACCCTGAATGGCGAAAGCCAGGCCCAGTCGCGCCATAACATGCTGCAACAGGCCTGCAATGTGCTGCGTACCGAAGCCGCCGGCCTGCAGGCAATGATAACGGCGCTGGAAGCCTCCGGCCCCGATGCAGGTGACGGGCTGGGCGCGGCCTTTGTCACGGCGGTTGAGCGCATCCTGTCGGACAACATGCGGGTGGTGGTGACGGGCATCGGCAAATCCGGCCATATCGGGCGCAAGATCCAGGCCACGCTGGCCTCCACCGGCACGCCAGCCATTTTCGTGCATCCGGCCGAGGCCTCGCACGGGGATCTGGGCATGCTGCAGAAGGGGGATGCCGTCCTCGCCATCTCCAATTCGGGCGAGACGGCGGAACTGGCGGACATCATCTCGCACGCGCGCCGTTTCGGGCTGCTGCTCATCGCCATGACATCGCGCACGGAATCCACGCTGGCCCGCACGGCGGACATCGTGCTGCTCCTGCCCCGCGCGCCCGAGGCCTGCCCTATCGGGCTGGCCCCCACCACAAGCTCCACCATGCAGCTTGCGCTGGGCGATGCGCTGGCCATCGTGCTGCTGCAGCGCCGGGGGTTCAACGCCAATGACTTTGGCGTTTTCCATCCTGGTGGTCGCCTTGGCACCCAGTTGCGGCGCGTTCATGAACTCATGCACCACGGCAAGCACATGCCGCTGGGGCCGCCCAGCATGCCGCTGCGGCAGGTGATCATGGAAATGACCCGCAAGACCTTTGGCTGCATGGGTGTGGTGGACGAGAACAACCGGCTGATCGGCCTGATCACCGACCGTGACCTGCGTCTGGCGCTGGAGCAGGACCTGGGCAACACCTGTGCCGCCGACATCATGAACACGGCCCCGCAGACCATCGGGCCGGACGTGCTGGCGGCCGAGGCGCTGCGCATCATGAACGACCGCCCGCGCCCGATCTCGAGCATCTTCGCACTGGACGAGGCTGGGCACCCGGTTGGCATCGTGCACCTGCATGACCTGCTGCGCGCCGGCGTTGCATGACCGAACGGCCTGAAGACAGGGAAAACGATCCCGCCCCGATCCAGCGCGAGGATTACAGCCGCAGCGCCGCCGATATCGAGCGCCAGCGCAGCATCTTCAACCCCTCCGGGCGGGCACGGCTGCTGCCTGATGCCGAATCCCTCGCGCGGCGGCAGACGATCCTGCGTTCGGCCAAATGGGTGCTGCCGCTGCTGGCCCTTGTGCTGCTTGGCTCCATCGCGGCATGGCCCGCTGTCGAGCGCGCGGTGATCATGCATACCGGCACCATGGCGCAGATGAGCCAGGTGCGCGTGAAAAGCGGCAGCATGCTCAACCCCACCTATCGCGGGCTGGACGACCACGGCCACCCTTACATGATTACCGCCGATGAGGCCCGCCAGAACCCGCCCGAACGGATCGACCTGAGCAACGCGGCGGCGGACATATTGCTCGACAGCCGGAACTGGATGTATGTCACGGCGCGTGATGGCGTGTACATCCAGCACAGCCAGATGCTGGACCTGACGCACGACGTGACACTCTACCGCAGTGATGGAACCATCCTGCTCAGCCCCAGCGCGGATATGGACATGCGCCACAACATCATCGTGTCCGATAGCTGGATACATGCCGAAGGGCCGCTGGGCGTGCTGGACGCGGCGGGCTGCATGCTGGATGCGCGCGGCGGCATCATGATGTTTCGCGGCCCCGGCCGCATGGTCCTCAACGCAGCGGAAAGAGCGAACTGATGGCGCGCGTAACCCTTCACCTGCCACTGGGCGGCATCCTGCTCGGACTGATCGCGCCGGGCGCGGCCATGGCGCAGGGGCTGGACATGTCCCAGGGGCAGCAGATCAATGTCACCGCCGCCGGTGGCTTCAACTGGGACCAGAACGCGCAGACCGTCACCGCCTATGACCAGGCGCAGGCCACCCGGGGCGACCTGACCGTGCGCGCCGACCGTCTTGTCGCCTATTACCGCAAGAAGGAAACCGCGCCCGGCACGGCCACAACGGGGCAGCCCGCCGCCGCCCAGCCACAGCCGCCCGGCTCCGACGCCCCGCTTTCCGCCCATCTGGGCATTGCCCCGCCGGTCGAGACCCGCCGCCCCCATATCGTGGATGATACGGCGCAACCCGCAACGGATCAGGCCACGCCACCCGCGATACCCCCGACCCAGCCTTCGTCCGGTTCCGCAGCACCCACCGACCCGGACGTGGATACCAGCCTCGCCACATCATCCGATACGCTGCCGCAGGACATGCCC
>NZ_QUWV01000125.1 GCF_003403295.1 Komagataeibacter melaceti
AATCCGGGTCGGCCACCACCAGCAGCCTGTCTTCACCGCCCCCCATGCCGGACAGGATACCTGCAAGGTCCCCCACCTCCCCCAGCACCGGCACGCCACGCAACTGCCGGCCCGGACGGCGCAGGGGGCCTTCGGTCACCATGCCCACCACACGGCCACCCAGATCAGGCATGAGCCGGAGGAAGCGGCCTGCATCCCTTACGCCCCCCAGCAGGATGATCCGCGTGCCCGATGGCATGACGCGCCCGCCACGGTACTGCCGCCAGCCCTGATAGGCCGCACGCGCGCCCGCCATGAGCATGAACACCGCCATGGCGTAAACCGCGCCGAAAGACGCCACATGCCTGCCGTGCCCCAGCCCCGCCACCATGGCGCAGGCCAGCAGGCCAGCCAGCACGGCCGCCCCGCCCAGACGGCAGAAATCGGACTGCCCGGCAAAACGCCAGTGCTGGCGGAAGATACGGAACGGCCAGCCCGCCACCGCAATGGCCACCATGCCGATGACAGGCAGCATCCATGCCGCCCCCACGCTCGGCACGTAGCCGCTCATGGCCCGCGCGGCACAGGCGGCCACGCCGCCCATAAGCGTATCAAGGGCGCAGTTTACCGCTATGGTCCGTGTCATGCGCGCCCATTCGGCCAGGGCCGGGCGACGGCTGGAGGATTGCCTAACCATTCTGCGCCACCTATAGCCGAGCGGACGGAGGGCAAGAAGGAAAGATCATGCGCCAGTCCCGGCTTTCATGACCAGTGTGCATTCCAGTCATGGCGCCGTGGCCCTTTTTGGCCTTCTGCTCCTGACCGGCGGCACGGCGGCGGCACTCCTTTCACGCCGGGTGATCGGCCTGCATGTCATGGACTATCCCACCGGGCGCAGCGCCCATGCCCGGCCGGTGCCCAAGGGCGGTGGGCTGGCAATCCTGGCGGTATTCCTTGTGGGCCTACCACTGGCGGAAATGATCTTTCACCATGCGGCGGGCCGGGCGGACATTACGCTGCTGGTGGCCACGGTCTGGCTTGGCCTTTTCTCATGGTATGATGACATGCACCCCATGCCCCCAGCATGGAAGCTTGCCGCACAGATTGCTGCCGCCGGACTGGTGGCGTGGGGCAGCATGCCGTCCCTGCCCCATATCCCGGCATGGTCTGGCCTGCTGTTACGGATGGTTTTGCTGGTCGGCCTGTGCAACGCCCTCAATTTTGTCGATGGGCTGGACGGACTGGCGGGCGGTTGCACCGTGCTGGCCTGTCTGGCCACGGCGGGGCTGTGCCTTGCAGCTCATGGTAGTGTGGACATCTGGGCTACGGCACTGGTGCTGGCCGTGGCCGTGGGCGGCTTCCTGCCCTTCAACTTCCCACATGCGCGGCTGTTCATGGGGGATGTGGGCAGCCAGTGCTGCGGGCTGGTGCTGGGCACGCTGGGGCTGCGCATGGCGGACATGCCGCATCTGCCGCATGGCGAAATCCTGATGCCCCTGATCCTGTCGGGCATGCTGGCTGACGTAGCGGTTACCCTGCTGCGGCGTGCCATGACGGGCCGCCCGCTCATGCGCGCGCACCGGGAGCACCTGTACCAGATGGCCCATCGCAGCGGCATGGCCGCATGGCGCATTACGCTGCTGGCATGGGGGGCGACGCTGTACGGCAGCCTTGTGGCGGTAGCCGTTGCGGGAACGTGGATGACGCCGCCTGTCGCGCTGGGGCTGGCTGGCGTGGTCCAGCTTGGCTGGGCCGTGATCGTGTGGCGGCAGGTGCGCCGGACACCGGAACTGGACTGGTAACAAAAAGGGGGCGGGCAGCCTGCATGGCCACCCGCCCCCGGATCAGAACCCGCCCGTAATGGCGTGAAGTCCTTATTTACGCAGCGTGATCTTCATGCCCTGCGCCGCAGCCGCCAGACGGCCGCCGGTGCTGGACGTATCAAGCTGGATCCGCACGCCTGCCGAGTTGTTCAGCAGCACGGCTCCGATGCCGGTCCCCGCCGTGACTTCCCCGTTGACGGAGGCGTAGCTACCCTCGAAATCCTTGATGTTCGTCAGGTTATAGACGGTGCCCTGCGCTTCGACATTGGAGAAGCCCACGGCCGCGACCGAACCGCCCTCGATCTTGAAGCGGTAGGTATGGTTCTTGAACACGAGCCTGCCCGTGCCCCATGTGTGGCCGACACCGATATCAAGTGACTTGAACTTCATCGTCACGTGACCGGACGGCGTTCCGAGCGAGGAGTCGGCCGCCTGGGCCAGGGCGGGCATGCCCGCCAGCGGTGCCAGCGCAATGGCGGCGGCAACCAGACGTCTTGATATACGCATGGATCAGATCCTTCAGTCCCTGAAATATACGAAAACAACCGCGGGCATGGGCAAAAGTTCAGCCGACGCGGCGCAGTCCCTCGGCCCGACGGGGACGGACAGGCTTGCGGGCCGGGGTGGCGGCCTTTTCCTGCGTGGCGGTCTCGGTCACGATGGTGCAGAGGTCGCGCAGGTAGGCATTGCCCTTGAGCGTGCGCTTGATCAGCACGGAACGGCGATCCATCGGGTCGGGCGTGCGGCGGGCCAGGTCAAGATCCTTCAGCCGGTCCAGCGCGCGGGTGATCGCGGGCTTGGACACGTTCAGCTCGGCCGCGAGGCCACGCACGGTGTGCGCGTCGTCACTCAGGTAGCAGGTCAGGAACACGGCCAGCTGGCGGGCTGACAGGTCGGGACCGTCACGGCGGACCATTGCCACAATGGTGTCGCGCAGGGAATTGATCATCTGATCCGTATGAGCCTGTGATGACTTGGCCATCAGTGGAAATCCTTTGTCGAATGTCAGTCCCGCCAACCGGCGCACAGATGCGGAATCGGACCGGGGCTGGATGATGTCTTTCAGCATTGCCTATATAATTGGCATCTAGAGCATATATAAGTCGCAGGGCGAGAATTAGTTCGCTTACGGGATTGTTTCTTTAGCGATGCATTCTGTCCCCGACATTAAATATTCGTAATATCCCTTCGTAAGCCGCTCTTGAACCAAGACTTTCTCCGCCTTCCGGGCGGCCAGGACGTGACGTATCGTTCCATCCATAGGTATCGATATGAACCCAGCGCACATCTGTACTGACAAAATTTTCTAGAAAAAGGGCCGCCGTAATCGCCCCTGCCATGGGTTTGGATGAAATATTGTTCAGATCCGCCACCGGGCTGCTCAGCCATTTGCGGTAGCCCGGCCATAGCGGCAGCCGCCACAGCGGGTCGCCACAGGCATGCCCCGCCGTAACGAAGGCCGCCCCCACATCATCATCATTGGCAAACAGGGCGGGCACGTCCGGCCCCAGCGCCACGCGGGCCGCGCCGGTCAGTGTGGCCGCGTCAACCAGCAGGTCGGGCTGGTGTTCGCACGCGGCATGCAGCAGGTCGCACAGCACAAGCCGCCCCTCGGCATCGGTATTGCCGATCTCGACCGTCAGCCCCGAGCGGGTCACCACCACATCGCTCGGGCGCATCGCCCGGCCCGACACGCTGTTTTCCACGCAGCCAAGCCGCAGTTCCAGCCGCACCGGCAGGTCACGCAGCACGATCAGCCGCGCAAGGGCGAGCATGATGGCCGCACCCCCCATGTCCTTTTTCATCCGCAGCATGGAAGATGCGGGCTTGATGTCATAACCGCCGGTATCAAAACACACACCCTTGCCAGCAAGGGAGATGAGCGGCGCCTCATCAGTGGCGGTGCTGCCGCGCCAGCGGGCTTCCACCACGCAGGGCGCGCGTTCGGAGCCGTTGCCGACATGGAACAGGGTGGGAAATTCCTTTTCCAGCCGTGTCCCGCGGATGACCTGCACCTGCACATCCAGCGGCCCCAGCGCCGCCGCCGCTGCGGTGGCCAGATCGTCCGGCCCCATCAGGTTGGGGGGCGTATTGATAAGTGAGCGGGCAAGGTTCATGCACTGCGCCATCTCACCCGCCGCCAGCCCAGCCGTATCCACGACCAGCCGTGCCCCTGCCGTGGCGGGCGGCTCCACATCCCGCCCGAAGGCAGGCATGCGGTACGCGCCCAGACAGAAGCCGAGGGCAATGTCCGCCGCATCCACATCGGCAGGCGCGCTGACACGCCACAGGCCGGGCGGCAGCGAATCGGGCAGCACGCCAAACACGAACGGATCGGCGCCATCCTTTTCCTCACCCACGCCCAGCAGCACGGTGGCGACGTGGCCATCCGCGCCGGGCAGGAGCTGCACCTGCCCGTAACGGGCGGCAAATCCGGACAGACTGGCAAAACGGGCTCCGGCCTCGCCCACAAGATCGGCCAGATGATCGAGCGCCGCAGGGCGGATGGCATGCACCACGCCCACAGCCTGCCCCGCCACATCTTCCGCCAGAACCAGACAGTCCTGACTCTCCAGCATGTTCATTAAATGCCCTCCCTACCACGTTTTATTCCCGCCAGCGTGCGTCCGGTCACCCCACAACGCAAGCCGCATGTGGTTTTGCTTGCATTTGCCGCCGCCTGGACAGAGCATGCAGGCATGACGGGTGTACCCTCGGGCCCTGGTGGCCCCTATCGCACTGTGGCCGGGCATGGTTCCGGCCCCTATTCCGATACGAAGATCCGGGCCGTGCTCGGCCCGACCAATACCGGAAAAACCCATCTGGCCATTGAACGCCTGCTGGCGCATTCCAGCGGGATCATCGGTTTCCCGCTCCGGCTGCTGGCGCGGGAGAACTATGATCGCATGGTCGCGCGCAAGGGTGCGCACGCCGTCGCCCTGATAACGGGGGAAGAAAAAATCATACCGCCCCGGGCGCGCTGGTTTTCCTGCACGGTCGAGGCCATGCCGCTCGACCGGCGGGTGGAATTCGTGGCGGTGGATGAAATCCAGCTCTGCGCCGATCCGGACCGGGGGCATATCTTTACCGACCGCCTGCTGCATGCCCGTGGCACGGCCGAAACCATGTTTCTGGGCGCCGACACCATCCGCAACCTGATCTGCCGGCTGGTGCCGGGGGTCGAGGTCGAACACCGCCCGCGCCTGTCCCAGCTTACCCATGCGGGGGCATGCAAACTCACCCGCCTGCCACCGCGTTCGGCCATTGTCGCGTTTTCCGCAGCCGAGGTTTACGCCATAGCCGAACTGCTGCGCCGCAGGCGGGGGGGGTGTGCCATTGTGATGGGCCAGCTTTCACCGCGCACCCGCAATGCGCAGGTGGCGCTGTATCAGGAAAAGGAGGTCGACTACCTCGTCGCGACCGATGCGATCGGCATGGGGCTGAACATGGATGTCAACCATGTCGCCTTTGCCAGCCTGTCCAAATTCGACGGCACGCGCGTCCGCCCCCTCAATGCCGGTGAGATCGCGCAGGTTGCGGGCCGGGCCGGGCGCGGGCTGCGTGACGGCACCTTCGGCACCACCGGCACCTGCCCACCCCTGCATGAGGAACTGGCCGAAGCGGTGGAGCAGCACAGGTTCGATCCGCTTACACGCCTGTCCTGGCGCAACAGCGCGCTTGATTTTTCATCACCCGATGCCCTGCTGTCCAGCCTCAACCAGCCCTCTCCCCGCCCGGAACTGACCGCGGGCCATGAAGCCAGTGATATGCTGGCCCTGGCCGCCCTGGCGGCAAACACCGAGATCCGCCCGCTGGTGCGCTCCCGCGCCGCCACCCGCCTGCTGTGGGAAAGCTGCCAGATCCCGGATTTCCGCAAACTGGGCGATGACAGCCATATCCGCCTGTGCGGGCGCATTTTCACCCATATCATTCACGACGGGCGTATTCCCGCCGCGTGGATGGAAAAGCAGATCGGCTATTTCTTCCATACCGAGGGGACCATCGACTCTCTCATGCAGCGGCTGGCGGGCATCCGGGTATGCAGCTACATCGCCTCGCGCACCGGCTGGGTCGCTAATGCCGAGCACTGGCAGGCCCGCACCCGGGAAGCCGAGGACCGCCTGTCCGACATCCTGCATGAACAGTTGACCGCCCGCTTTGTGGACCGCCGTGCGACCAGCCTGATCCGTCGGCTGGACGAAGGTGGCCATGACGCGCTGCTTTCCGCCGTGACCGCACAGGGCAATGTGGTGGTGGAAGGCCATGAGGTCGGGCGCATTGCCGGTCTGGACCTGATTGCGGGCGAGCATACCGATGCCGATGACGCGCGCCTGCTCATGCGCGCCGCGCGCCGTGCGGTCCGCAGCGAGATCCCGCGCCGCGTCGCGCTGCTGGTGCAGGATGAGGACCGGCATTTCACCTTTTCCCCCGATGGCCTGCACGTCCTGTGGCAGGGCATGCCAATTGCGCGGCTCCAGCCGGGGGCCGACATCCTTACGCCCCGCCCGCAGGTGCTCGACAACCCGCTGCTGGACAATGCGCAGCGCGAACGCATCCGCAACCGGCTTCAGGAATGGCTGGGGCGGACCGTACGTGAGCATCTGGCCCCGCTTTTTGCCGTCCGCGCCGCCGTGGCCAGCACGCCCAGCCTGCGCGGCATCGTCCACCGCCTGCACGAGGGCGCGGGCGTCGCCCCCCTGCACCGGGGCGAACGCTATGGGGCGGAAATGGTCCGCAGGTTACGGGGGCTGGGCATACGGATCGGGCACTACAGCCTGTTCATGCCCGCGATCCTGAAGGAACGGCCCATGCAGTTGCGCGGCTGGCTGGTCGCCATCAGCCTGAACATGCCGTGCCCCCCACTGCCCGCCATGAGCCGCATCTCCCTGCCGCCCGACGCCCTGCCCACACCGCTCATGGACCGCATGGGCTGGCTGGATGCGGGGCCGGTGCGGATCAGGCTGGATATTGCGGAAAAATTCATTCTCGAACTCGCCCGCATGACCCGGCGCGCGCCCATACCGCTGCCGCCGCTTCTGGCCTCGCGGCTGGGGGTGCGGCGCGAGGCCCTGCCCGCCGTCATGAAGGGGCTGAACATGCGCGTCTATCATCCCCGCCCCATGCCAGCGGACCATTACGGCCCGCCGCCCCCGGTCATGGTACGATTCCTGCCTGAACCCATGGCCGAGAAAAAAGGAAAACCGCCCCGGGCGGAAAAACGTAAGGCTACCGGACAGCCTACGCCGAAAGGTGGTGGGCGACCCGCCCGCCGCTCTGACAGTCCATTCGCGGCCCTCGCCGCCCTGCTCAACCGCCCATGACCAGCATGAAACAGCCCTCCCTTCCCGCTGCCCCTACTGCCCAACGCCTGGACCTGTGGCTGCTTCATGCCCGCTTCGGGCGCAGCCGGAGCGTGTGCGCGCAGATGGCCACAGGCGGGCAGGTCCGCATCAACCGCCAGCGCGTGACCAAGGCGCATGCGCAGGTCCATGTGGGCGACATCCTGACGCTGCCCGCCCCGGACAGAAAAACGGTGATAGTCATTCGCATTATTAGTTGTGCCGAACGGCGGCAATCCGCCCCTCTTGCACAGCTTCTGTATGAAGTTATTCCGGAATCTGCGTGAATATTGTGGCTGCAATGCAGATGCTGGTCATGATTATGCTTTAGCTGCCGTCTTGGGCTTGCCACGGCAGGAAAACACTCTCATATCTTCCGCCATTCCTGATGAGGTCATGCCCTATGTGGCGCCTCGTCCCTTTTCCAATGGCCGGGCCTATTGCCGCTGGCCGAACAAATAATGATCGGAGATAGGCGATGACCTATGTGGTCACCGAAAACTGCATTCGCTGCAAATTCACGGATTGTGTCGAAGTCTGCCCGGTTGACTGCTTCTACGCGGGTGAGAACTTTCTCGTAATCAATCCGGACGAATGCATCGACTGCGGCGTGTGCGAACCGGAATGCCCGGCTGAGGCCATCTTCCCCGATAGTGACGACCGCGCCACTCCCTGGGCTGAACTGAACGCCAAATACGCTGCGGTATGGCCCAACATCACGCGCAAGATTGACGCTCCGGCCGACGCCCAGGAATGGAAAGACAAGCCCAACAAGAAAGAGCTGCTTTCCCCCGAACCCCAGAAAGGCTGATCCCGGCCTTTCCCACCGGGTTGCCCATAAAAAAAGACCGGCACGATTTCTCGTGCCGGTCTTTTTTTATGCCGTCAGGCCCGGGAGGTAATCCCCCCGGACCCCGCATGATGCCGCTTAGCGCGACATCATGTTGATGGACGTGTCATGCATGATGAAGATCGTGCCCGCCACAAGGACGATCACCGACAGCACCGTGAAGACAAAGGCCATGACGTTCCAGCGCTGAGCGGACGAGCCGTTCATGTGCAGGAAGTAAACCAGATGAACAACGATCTGAATGACCGCCAGCAGGGCAATCGCCCCGACCGTGCCGGAAGGTGACATCGCATGCGACATCACGATCCCGAACGCCGCGACCGTCAGGATAACGGCAAGTACGAACCCGGTAAGGTAAGACCCTACACTCCCGTGGCTCTCTCCCGAGGAAGATACATGGTCTGCCATCAGATCACACTCATCAGATAGACAAAGGTGAAGACACAGATCCAGACGATGTCCAGAAAGTGCCAGAACAGGCTGAGGCAGGTCAGCTTACCGATCATGCGCTCGTTCAGCTCGGTCTTTCCCGCTGTCTGGAACAGCAGGACCGCCATCCACAGCAGGCCGCAGGTCACGTGCAGACCGTGTGTACCCACAAGCGTGAAGAAGGAGGACAGGAACGCACTGCGATCCGGGCCGTTACCTTCGGCAATCATGTGAGAGAACTCACGGATTTCCATGAAAAGGAAGCCCAGCCCCAGCAGGAAGGTCACCCCGAGCCAGGTCCGCATGGTGCTGACCTTGTTGTCGTGGGCGGCGATCATGCCGAAACCATAGGTAATGGAGCTCAGCAGCAGAATGGCGGTTTCAATGCCAACACCGGAAAGCTCGAATACTTCGTGGCCGGTCGGACCACCGGCGAACTGGTTGCGCATCACCGCGAACACTGCGAACAGCGAACCGAAGATGATGCAGTCGGTCATCAGATACACCCAGAACCCGAACACCACAGGAGATTCGTGATGTTCGTCGTGTCCGTGGGCTGCATCAGCAGTAATGTTTTGCGCCATTATTCCGCTGCCTGTGCTGCCATAAGGTTACGGGAGTGCTCCTGTTCGATACGAACAATTTCGGAGACCGGCACATAGTAGTCGACGTCGTTATCGGCAGAGCGGGCAATCACCGTAGCGATGATACCGATCAGACCAACAGCGGCCAGCCACCAGATATACCAGATCGCACCGAAGCCAAGCACGAAGCTGAAGGCACCAATCAAGAAGCCGCATGCCGTGTTCTTGGGCATATGGATCGGCTTGTAGTCGCCACCAACCTTGCGGGTGTCGATGCCAGCTTCCTTGTCATGAGCAAAGGCATCCAGCTCATGCACGGTCGGCACGATAGCAAAGTTGTAGAACGGCGGCGGCGAAGAGGTGGACCATTCCAGAGTGCGAGCATTCCAGGGATCGCCCGTCAGGTCACGGTTTTCAGCCAGGTTACGGTCACGGATGGAGACATAGATCTGCGTGAGCTGGCAGACAACACCAAGCGCGATAAGCGCGGCACCGAATGCGGAGATCAGCAGCCAGGGATGCCATTCCGGATTGTCGTAGTGGTTCATGCGGCGGGTCATGCCTTCGAAACCGACAACGTAGATCGGCATAAAGGCAAAGTAGAAACCAACCAGCCAGAACCAGAACGCCCGCTTGCCCCAGGCTTCATTCATCTTGAAGCCGAACGCCTTCGGGAACCAGAAGTTCATGGCAGCAACGTAGCCGAAATACACACCACCGATAATCACGTTATGGAAGTGGGCAATAACGAACAGGCTGTTGTGCAGAACGAAGTCAGCAGCCGGGATCGCCAGCATCACACCGGTCATACCACCGATGGAGAAGGTGATCATGAAGCCGATCACCCAGTACATGGTCGCGTGGAATTCGACACGCCCTTTGTACATCGTGAACAGCCAGTTGAAGATTTTCACCCCGGTCGGAACCGCGATGACCATCGTCATGATACCGAAGAACGTGTTCACGTTCGGGCCGGCACCCATGGTGAAGAAGTGGTGAGCCCACACGAGCAGCGACAGAACCATGATGGAAGCGGTCGCGTAGACCATGGTCTTGTAGCCGAACAGCGGCTTGCGGGAGAAGGTCTGCGTGATTTCGGAGAAGGCACCGAAGGCAGGCAGGACAAGAATGTACACTTCGGGATGGCCCCAGCCCCAGATCAGGCTCAGGTAGAGCATCTGGTTGCCGCCACCGTCATTGGTGAAGAAGTGCATGCCAAGGTAACGATCAAGACCCAGCAGGGCGATCGCAACGGTCAGGATCGGGAAGGCCACCATGATCAGCACGGTCGTGCAGAAGATGGTCCAGGTGAACACAGGCATGCGCATGTAGGTCATGCCCGGCGCACGCATCTTCACGATGGTGGTGAAGAAGTTCACACCGGTCAGCAGCGTGCCCACACCAGACAGCTGGACTGCCCAGATGTAGTAGTCAACACCGACACCGGGGCTGAACTGCTGCTCGGACAGGGGCGGATATGCCAGCCAGCCGCACTGCGAGAACTCACCGATGAACAGGGAGACGTTGACCAGCAGGAAGCTGATAGTCGTCATCCAGAAGCTCAGCGTGTTCACGAAGGGGAAGGCCACGTCGCGCGCACCGATCTGCAGCGGCACCACGATGTTCATCAGACCCTGCATGAACGCCATGGCCATGAAGAAGATCATGATCGTGCCGTGGGCGGAGAAGATCTGGTCATAGTGGTGCGGCGGCAGGTAGCCGGGGTTACCGGCATAGGCCAGCGCAAGCTGGGAACGCATCATGATCGCGTCCGCAAAACCGCGGAACAGCGCCACGAGCGCGACAACGATATACATGACACCAATGCGCTTGTGGTCGACCGAGGTCAGCCATTCACGCCACAGGTAGCCCCATTTACCGTAATAGGTGATGAGACCGACAACGGCCAGGCCAGCAATGGCAGCACCGATGAAAGTCCCAACAAGGATCGGCACATCATAAGGAATGGCCGACAAAGTTAATTTGCCTAACATCTGTCCTATTCCTTCATGTTCATGTCGGACATCGCGGACTGCTGCACATGCAGCATCTTGCCGGTGCTCTTATCCATGATCATGCCGTCGTTGTACTTGGCAACGATCTCGTCAAAGAGACCCGCATCGACATGCGAGAAGTATTCAACCGGGTTGGCCTCGCTCGGCGCGGCCAGCTTGGGATAGCTTGCGCTGTCCAGCTGTTCGGAAGAAGCCTTAACCTTCTCGATCCACGCGCTGTACTGGTCCGCAGGCATGGCCAGCGCACGGAAACGCATGTCGGAGAAGCCACGACCGCTGAAGTTGGACGATTCACCCTGGAAATCACCCGCTTCGTTGGCGATGAGGTGCAGCTGTGTCTGCATCCCGGCCATGGCGTAGATCATCGTACCGAGCTGCGGGATGAAGAAGGAGTTCATCACGGAGTCAGAGGTGATCCGGAAATCAACCGGCGTATTCACCGGCAGTGCGAGCTGGTTGACGGTTGCGATCCCTTCGTCCGGATAGACAAAGAGCCACTTCCAGTCCAGCGCCACAACATCGACATGAATTGGCTTGACGTTAGCTTCCGCTTCGAGAGGCTTGTACGGATCAAGCGAATGACACGTCTGATAGGTCAGCACCGCCAGGAACAGAATGATCAGGCTGGGGATGGCCCAGATAACCACTTCGATCTTGTTGGAATGCGACCATTTCGGCAGGTATTCGGCCGATGTGTTGGACTGACGGTACTGCCATGCGAACAGCAGTGTCAGGATACATACCGGCACAACGACCAGCAGCATCGCGAACAGCGCCGTCATGATCAGGTTCTTTTCCTGAAGACCGACTATGCCCTTGGGGTCGAGCGTATCCCACGTGCAGCCTGCTAACAGCACTGCCGAAGATAAGCTCACTAACTTCGTTAATCTTGGCAAGATTTTTTTCTTCATCTCACGCCTCGTTGGTTTCGACATCACCCTGTTTTGCTCACATCCTCGCTTCATCCACGGGCTTAGACAACAACGGCTACGCTATACGCCCAACAGGGAAAATGCACCTGGCATCTCCCCGCATCCAGCGACATCGCGCCACGTCGACTCCCGAAAATGACAGGCGCCACTTTCGGTTTGCATCCGTCATGAGTTAGTTGCCGACCGGCTGACCATGATTTTGATCAATACGGCCCGCCAGACCTTACGTAATCATTACTGTCAGGGCAGATCGGACCATAAATCGCGATGCCGTCCTGTGTTCTGAAGCGCATGCTCTGTGCCGCTTACCCTTTCATATAGTTTTTCTATTCAAGGGTTATCCGACCTGAATGGCCTTATAGGCAAGCCTTCACATAATATTTCACAAAATTACAATGCTGCTGATTTATCTTCAAAAAACGGGGTTTTACAAGGCATTGCTTAACTGTCATGAACCTCACACTCCCGTCATCACATAATTTCATTGTGTGAATAAGTCTTATCTATTCCACCAGATCATCCACAAAATCAGCCTTTTCATGCAAAAAGGGCCGCCGCTTTCGCGACGACCCTTCCTATTGCCAAAACAGTACCTTTCAGGTCTGCAATTTACAGGACTCCTGTCATCCCTCAGTCATTGCTGCTGTTACGCACGCCCATGAACTGGAGCAGGAACTGAAACAGGTTGATGAAGTTGAGGTAGAGATTCAGCGCATCATAAACCGACCGCTTGGCCGCCTGGTCCGGCCCTTCGTAATAGGCGAACTGCTGGTAGGTGGCCTTGATCCGCTGGGTGTCGAACATGGTCAGGCCCACGAACAGCAGCACACCAACGGCGCTATAGACAAAATACAGCCCCGGGCTGGCCAGGAACATGTTCACCACGCCAGCGATGATGAGACCGAACAGACCCATCATCAGAAAGGAACCGAAGCGGCTGAGGTCGGTACGAGTCGTGTAACCCCATATCGACATGGTGCAGAACGTCGCCGCCGTGATGAAGAACACCCGCGTGACGGAAACGCCGGTGAACACCATGAAGATGTTGGACATGCTTGCCCCCATCACGCCACAGAACAGCCAGAACAGTGTCTGGACCGTCTGTGTGGACAGCCGGTTCACGCCAAACGACATCACCATAACAAAGCCCAGCGGCGCGATCATGGCGAGCATGGCCAGACCCGTGGGCCGGATCGCCACCATGCCCGAAGCGGTGGGGACATGCTGGAAGAACAGCGCCTGCAGGCTGGTATTGGCGATCAGGTACGCAACCAGCCCGGTCAGCACCAGTCCCGATGCCATCCAGTTATAGACTCGCAACATATAGGCGCGCAGGCCCATATCGACGGAGCCTGCGGCACTCTCAACGGTGGGGCGGACGAAGCTCCGCGAATCAGGGCCAAAAGCCATTGTTTTTCCTTCCTGCACATCTTTGACTGACATGCTTTTCCCTGAATGTGGGAACATACTAGAACACGTTCAAGAACCTCAGCGTGTCCAACACATTACAATACGGCAACATGCACAACGCGCATGAGGCCGAGTATATATACTGTACGCGCCGTATCATGACACATGCCGACGGCCCCCTTATTTCACAGGAACATCATGCGTCTTTTTGTTGGTCTGGAATTACCGACTTCCCTGCGGCACGCCGTTGGTGAACTCCGGGGAAGCCTGCCTGATGTGGTGTGGTATCCCCCGGAATCCTACCACCTCACCCTGCATTTTATTGGTGAGATCACCCAGCGCCCCATGCTGGAGGACATTCATCATGCCCTGGCAGCGGTTCGCCCTGCCCTGCCCACCGTATCCCTGACCACGCCCGGCCTGTTCGAGTCCGAAACGCGGAACGGTCCGGATACCCTATGGGCTGGCGTTGCGGCCGATCCCGCGCTGGTGCAGTTGCAGCAGAAGATCCGCTCGGCCCTGAACCGGCTCCTGCCATCTTCCGCCAGACGTGGCCGCCGCTTCGTGCCGCACGTGACCCTTGGCCAGTCCCTGCGCACCGATCCTGACCAGCGGCAGCGCTGGTTGGCCACCCCCCTGCCCGCAACCGCCGGGGAGCAGGTCACGCACTTCACCCTGTTCCAGTCCCTGCGGAATACCGATGCGCCGCTTTACGAACCGCTGGAGCATTATCCGCTGACATTCTGATTCCCTGCATCGCGATACCGTTACGCAGGCGAGGATACCGGGCGCGTCGGAGCTGCTTATTTATATATTTTCTGAATAATAAAAATATATTTCCTGCCATTCATTGTGAACTGCTTGAAAAGCACATTTTGTCCGAATTCAGAAATTATCGTTTAATATCGGTGCCGTTTTTTCGGTTATCCGATTCATTGCTAATCTGACAACAACTTCACGTTCTTGTGATCTCGAACACTAAAATGTCAGGAGACGGGCGTACCAGCCTCGGTATGTTCGCATGAAACGGACTACCTGCTTTTTCCTCTGTTTACGGTCGGTTTCCTGTCTGGGTGGAAAACAGGCGCGACACGCGCTCCTTTCCCACCACAAACAGAAACCCGGCCCGGACAGAAAGTTGCGGCGGCGGCGTCCTGAATTCGAAACCGTTAGTTTTTCTGAGGACATCACATATGATTTCTGCCGTTTTCGGAAAAAGACGTTCTCTGAGCAGAACGCTTACAGCCGGAACGATATGTGCGGCTCTCATCTCGGGCTATGCCACCATGGCATCTGCAGATGATGGGCAGGGCGCCACGGGGGAAGCGATCATCCATGCTGATGATCATCCCGGTGACTGGCTGACCTATGGCCGCACCTATTCTGAACAGCGCTACAGCCCGCTGGACCAGATCAATCGTTCCAATGTCGGAAACCTGAAGCTGGCCTGGTATCTGGATCTCGATACCAACCGTGGCCAGGAAGGCACGCCCCTGGTTGTTGATGGCGTCATGTACGCCACCACCAACTGGAGCATGATGAAGGCCGTCGATGCCGCCACCGGCAAGCTGCTGTGGTCCTATGACCCGCGCGTGCCCGGCAACATCGCGGACAAGGGCTGCTGTGACACGGTCAACCGTGGCGCGGCCTACTGGAATGGCAAGGTCTTCTTCGGCACGTTCGACGGCCGCCTGATCGCGCTGGACGCCAAGACCGGCAAGCTGGTCTGGAGCGTCAACACCATTCCGCCCGAAGCCGAGCTGGGCAAGCAGCGTTCCTACACGGTCGATGGCGCACCGCGCGTGGCCAAGGGCCGCGTGATCATTGGTAACGGTGGCTCCGAATTCGGCGCGCGCGGCTTCGTCTCCGCGTTCGATGCCGAGACCGGCAAGCTGGACTGGCGCTTCTTCACGGTTCCGAACCCCAAGAACGAGCCTGACCACGCCGCGTCCGACAGCGTGCTGATGAACAAGGCCTACCAGACCTGGAGCCCGACCGGCGCCTGGACCCGCCAGGGTGGCGGCGGCACGGTGTGGGATTCCATCGTGTATGACCCCGTGAGCGACCTGGTCTATCTGGGTGTCGGCAACGGTTCGCCGTGGAACTACAAGTACCGTTCCGAAGGCAAGGGTGATAACCTGTTCCTGGGCAGCATCGTCGCGCTGAAGCCGGAAACCGGCGAGTACGTCTGGCATTTCCAGGAAACGCCGATGGACCAGTGGGACTTCACCTCTGTCCAGCAGATCATGACGCTTGACCTGCCGATCAATGGTGAGACCCGCCACGTCATCGTTCATGCACCGAAGAACGGCTTCTTCTACATCATCGATGCGAAGACCGGCGAGTTCATCTCGGGCAAGAACTACGTCTATGTGAACTGGGCCAGCGGCCTCGATCCCAAGACCGGCCGTCCGATCTATAACCCCGATGCGCTCTACACGCTTACGGGCAAGGACTGGTACGGCATTCCGGGTGACCTTGGCGGCCATAACTTCGCGGCCATGGCGTTCAGCCCCAAGACGGGCCTCGTCTACATTCCCGCGCAGCAGGTTCCGTTCCTGTACACCAACCAGAAGGGTGGGTTCCTGCCGCATCCTGACAGCTGGAACCTTGGTCTGGACATGAACAAGGTCGGTATCCCCGACTCTCCGGAAGCCAAGCAGGCCTTCGTGAAGGACCTGAAGGGCTACCTCCTGGCCTGGGACCCACAGAAGCAGCAGGAAGCCTGGCGCGTGGACCACAAGGGCCCGTGGAACGGCGGTATCCTGGCAACTGGCGGCGACCTGCTGTTCCAGGGCCTGGCGAACGGCGAATTCCATGCCTATGACGCGACGAACGGTTCCGACCTGTTCCACTTCGCGGCTGACAGCGGCATCATCGCTCCGCCCGTGACCTACCTTGCCAACGGCAAGCAGTATGTTGCGGTTGAAGTGGGCTGGGGCGGCATCTATCCGTTCTTCCTTGGTGGCCTTGCCCGCACCAGCGGCTGGACCGTCAACCACTCGCGCATCATTGCCTTCTCGCTTGATGGCAAGGCTGGCGAACTGCCCAAGCAGAACAACGAGGGCTTCCTCCCCGTCAAGCCGCCGGCACAGTTTGATGCCGCCCGCACGGATAACGGCTACTTCCAGTTCCAGACGTATTGCGCCGCCTGCCATGGTGACAATGCCGAAGGTGGTGGTGTGCTGCCCGATCTGCGCTGGTCCGGCTCCATCCGCCACCAGGATGCGTTCTACAATGTTGTTGGCCGCGGTGCGCTGACCGCCTATGGCATGGACCGCTTCGACAGCAACATGAACCCGAACGAGATTGAGGATATCCGTCAGTTCCTGATCAAGCGTGCGAACGAGACCTATCAGAGGGAAGTTGATGCCCGGAAGAACGCCGCCGGTATTCCCGAGCAGCTGCCGTAATCCCGGTTTTGACAATTTTTCGCATCAACGCGACGCATGATGGTGAACATAATGATCAACAGGCTTAAGGTGACATTCAGCGCGGCAGCGTTTAGTCTGCTGGCAGGGACGGCATTGGCTCAGACGCCAAATGCCGACTCCGCGCTAGTCGAAAAAGGGGCATATGTCGCACGGCTGAGTGACTGCGTGGCGTGTCATACCGCGCTGCACGGTCAGGCCTATGCGGGCGGGCTCGAAATCAAGAGCCCGATCGGCACGATTTACTCCACGAACATCTCGCCGGACCCGACCTACGGTATCGGGCGCTACACCTTCGAAGAATTCGACGAAGCCGTGCGCCATGGTATCCGCAAGGATGGCGCCACGCTGTATCCGGCAATGCCCTACCCCGCCTTCTCGCGCATGACGAAGGAGGACATGCAGGCCCTGTATGCCTACTTCATGCATGGCGTGAAGCCGGTGGCGCAGCCCAACAAGCAGCCGGAAATTTCCTGGCCGATGTCCATGCGCTGGCCGCTGGGCATCTGGCGTGCGCTGTTCTCGCCCGCACCCAAGGACTTTACCCCCGCCCCCGGCACCGACCCGCAGGTCGCACGTGGCGAATATCTGGTGACTGGCCCGGGCCATTGCGGCGCGTGTCATACACCGCGTGGCTTCGCCATGCAGGAAAAGGCCCTGGATGCATCCGGTGGACCTGACTTCCTGGCCGGTGGCGCACCGATCGACAACTGGGTTGCGCCGAGCCTGCGCAATGACCCGGTCGTGGGTCTGGGCCGCTGGAGCGAGGACGACATCTACCTGTTCCTGAAGTCGGGCCGTATCGACCACTCCGCCGTGTTCGGTGGCATGGGCGATGTGGTGGCATGGAGCACCCAGTACTTCACCGATGACGATCTGCACGCCATGGCGAAGTACCTGAAGAGCCTGCCGCCGGTTCCGCCGTCACAGGGCAACTACACCTACGATCCGTCCACCGCGACCATGCTGGATTCGGGTAACACCGCCAGTGTTCCGGGTGCCGATACGTATGTGAAGGAATGCGCCATCTGTCACCGTAACGACGGTGGTGGTGTGGCCCGCATGTTCCCGCCGCTGGCTGGCAACCCGGTTGTCGTGACCGAGAACCCGACCTCGCTGGTGAACGTGGTTGCACATGGTGGCATCCTGCCGCCGAGCAACTGGGCGCCGTCCGCAGTCGCCATGCCGGGTTACAGCAAGTCGCTGTCCGCGCAGCAGATTGCCGATGTGGTCAACTTCATCCGCACAAGCTGGGGCAACAAGGCGCCGGGCACCGTCACCGCCGCCGACGTGACCAAGCTGCGCGACACGGGTGCGCCGGTTTCCAGCGCTGGCTGGAACAGCATCAGCAGTGGCTGGTCGGTATTCCTCCCGCAGCCTTACGGCGCGGGCTGGACCTTCGCACCGCAGACACACACGGGTCAGGACGCCGCGCAGTAAGGCGCGGGGGTGGCTTCCTGGAGCCACCCATCCTGATTTCAGTTACGGAAAGCCGCCATGGAGAAATCCATGGCGGTTTTCTTATGGGCAGGGATCATGCATCCGCCTATGGTCCGGAAGGTTTCCAGAACCCGGCCTCCCTCCAAACCGGAGTACTTATGGTCCGGGTTCACATGCCCCCGCGCGACCGTGGGGCAGCGTTTGGGACAGACTTTGCTCCACAGGAGGGAATGACAGTATGCAGCGCATCGTGGTCCTGACCGGGGCTGGCATCAGTCAGGAATCCGGCCTCCAGACCTTTCGCGGTCCGGACGGACTATGGAACAATGAACATATCGAGGATATCTGCACCCCAGAGGGCTTCCGGCGCGACCCGCTGCGCGTGGACCGTTTCTATAACAACCTGCGTGCCGGATTGACTGCCGTGCAGCCCAATGCCGCCCATCTGGCGCTGGCGGGGCTGGAACAGGCCGCCCGTGATGGCCGGTGGCAGGGGCACCTGACCATCATCACCCAGAATATAGACGACCTGCATGAGCGCGCGGGCAGTCACGATGTCATCCACATGCATGGGGAACTGCTGCGGCTGCGCTGCACCGGCTGCGGCGCAACACCCGCATGGCATGGAGACTGTTTTCCCGATACGCCATGCCCCGCCTGCCATGGCCCCACGCTACGGCCTGATATCGTATGGTTTGGGGAGATGCCCTACCATATGGACACCATCACGCAGCGGCTGGCGGCGTGTGACCTGTTCGTGGCCATCGGCACCTCCGGCGTTGTCTATCCGGCGGCTGGATTTGTGGACAGCGTGGCCGACCATGCGGATACGATGCTGTTCAATCTGGAGGCGCGCTCTGGTCCCTCCCCCTTTGACCAGACCATCCTTGGCCCTGCCACACATACGGTCCCTGCATGGACACAGGCGCTGCTGGCGCAGTAACAGGAATACGGAATGGCCGAGACACTCGAACACCTGCTGGACGCCATCCGCAACTGCCAGACCTGTGCGGCGCATCTGCCGCTGGGGCCGCGCCCGGTGCTGCATGTCTCACGCACCGCACGGCTGCTGATTGCAAGCCAGGCCCCCGGCACCAAGGTGCATGAGACGGGCCAGTCCTTCAACGATGCCTCCGGCGACAGGCTGCGGGCATGGATGGGCATAGACCGGACCACTTTTTACGATTCCAGCCGCATCGCCCTGGTCCCCATGGGGCTGTGCTACCCCGGCCGACTGCCACAGGGCGGAGACTGCCCGCCCCGCCCGGAATGTGCGCCCCAGTGGCGGGCACGTATCATGGCGCAGATGCCCGATATAGAACTGACGCTGGTGGTCGGGTCCTATGCCCAGAGACATATTCTGGGCGCACGACAGGTGACGCGGTGCTGCCTTGATTTCCGGCATTACCTGCCACGTTATTTCCCCCTGCCGCACCCGTCATGGCGTACCGGGGCGTGGGAACGGCGCACGCCGCAGTTTGGCCATGACGTGCTGCCCGCCCTGCGCGCCTGTGTGCAGGCAGTGCTAGCCGGGAAGCCTGTGCCGGAAATACTGCCGCCTGACCCGGCCTGAAGGCCCCGGTGACGTAAATCCGCTATTCGCCCGCCATAAGCAGGACGGAATGGGCCGTGGACAGGATAACCCCCTGCACGCCGGTTATCAGGATCTGCACCCCGATGGAGAGCAGGATCAGCGCCGCCAGCCGTGAGACTATGCGCGTGCCTGTCCGCCCCAGCAGGCCCAGTAGCTGGTCCGCATAGGCATAGGCCGCCCAGACCGTCCCCGCCACCAGCAGGGCCGCGAGCGACAGCACACCATAAAAGACGACATGCAGCCCACCGGGCGGCCCCTCCGACCCCAGCGCGATTGCCACGGCAATCGTGCCCGGCCCCACGGTAAAGGGCATGGTCAGGGGAAAGAACGCCTGCCCCATGATGGTGCTGTTATTATCCGGTGCGCGGTTGGTCTGCGTGGCCTGCGCCTGCTTGCGGGCTTCTTCCGTCTCGGGCGCCTGAAGCAGCGCCCATGCCCGCACAGCCACAACCAGCCCGCCCGCAATGCGCAGCGCGTCTATGGTGATGCCGAAAAAGGCGAGCACCATCCCGCCCGTCCAGATCGAGGCAAGCATGAGCACGGCGGAATAGAGCGCAACCTGACGCGCCAGTGCCATGCAGGTCTTGCGGTCCTGTCCCGCCGTGACCTGCGCGAAGATAAGTGCCGCCGCCAGTGGATTGACGATCGAGAACAGCGCGGGAAACGCCATGAGGAACGCGCCCGACAGGCTGGGCAGTCCCACCACGGTGGAAAAATGGGTCAGCAGACCGCTATGGACCGTCATGACCGCGCCACCTGACGGACCGTGAATTCATATGCCCGCATCAGCAACCCGCCTGCTCCATCAGAGGAAAGGCATCCCGCATAAGCGGCCTGAGGCGGGCAAGGTCATTGGCCGCAGCACACAGGAAGCATGACGGTGCGCCTGTTTCCTCCGCCGCCAGCGGCCATGATGTCAGCCCGAGTTCGTTATAGACCGGCATAAGTGTCTGGCCCACGTGCCAGAATACCGGGCGACGCCCCTCCTGCACCGCCAGATCGCGCAGCCACCATATGGCGGATATGCAGTCATCCGCATCCCCCGCCGGGTCGCCCAGTCCCACAAGATAGGACCCGATCCGCACGAATGGCAGCAACGCCTGCTCTCGTGCGCCCTGTATCATCCCCGATGGCACCGGCGTGGTCTGGCCCACGCCCTCAAGCGCATGGTCAAGGGCGCGATACGCGGCCTGTGTCGTGTCATCCCACGGCAGGACAAGGATACGCCCCGGCCGGACAAGGCGCACGATCATGGTCAGGCCCAGCATGACCGCAAGCCCCAGCGTCCATTGCGTGATACCGGGGCGGGAGGCGAACAGCATGATCTCCCACCAGCTCCCGCCCACCGAATCATGCGGGCCAGCCAGCATCAGGATCACGATGGAGCCGACCAGCAGCACGATCGACACGATGGTCTGGAAGGACAGCGGTTCACTCAATATCCGGGCATGCCGGTAATAGGAACCACGGAACGGCGCGATGAGAATACAGACCAGCATGAGCAGGCCCGGCACCACCAGCGGCGAACCACGCAGCAGCGTCAGGCCACAGGCCACGGACAGCAGGCCGATCGTTGCCTTCCACGCCAGTGTCACCCGTTGCGACAGGCCGATGCCAAGCCCGATCAGCGCCACCCCGATCAGGGACAGCAGGTAATCCCCCATCATCACGAACACAGGCTGCAGCCTGCCTGCGTTCAGCCACCCTTCGGGGTCCAGCAGGGTCAGGGCCAGCAGGAGCGCACCGCACAGCGAGACGGCCCCCGTCGCCACGGCCACGGAAAAATCGGCCTCGCTTTCCCGAATGACCTGGCTGGGCCGTCCCGTGCGTGGCCCGCGCAGGGGGCGGCGCGCGCCCACCTTGCGCGTAAGTGCCGCATCCCCACGCAGGAACAGTTCGTGCGAGGCGAACATGATGCCCGCCACGAACAGCGGCACGATGTAGTAGAACAGGCGGAAGACCAGAATGGCGGTGATGATGCGCGTGGCGGGCAGGTAAGCGCCCAGCGCCAGCATCATCGTCCCGTCAAAGACCCCGAGGCCACCGGGCACGCTGGCCACCAGCCCCGCCGTGTAGGAGGCGATGTAGATGGCCAGGAACGTGCCATAATCCAGCCCCGGCGCGGATGGCAGGAAGGTGTAGGCAATGGCCGCCGTGGCTGCGACCTCCGCCGCCGCGACCGTTGTCTGCATCACCGCCATGGCGGAGGACGGGAAGGTTATGTGCCACCGCCACAGCCTGATCTCGTTGACATAACGGCCCATGACGACATAGGCGATCACCCCGCCCCACATCACCACACCCACCAGCCGCATGAGCATGATGGGCAGTTTCTGCCCGATAAAGGGCACCGTATCCGGCTCCAGCACCAGCACGCTGCCGATCAGGACCGCCGCCCCCAGCAGGTAGGTGGCCGAACAGAAGGCAATGATCTGGGCCACCTGAAATGGCCGTAGCCCCCAGTTCCCGTACAGCCTGAACCGCACCGCCGCCCCGGAAATGGCCGAAAACCCGAGATTGTGGGACAGGACATAGGAACAGAAGGCCGCAAACGCCGTGCGCCGGAACGAAAGCGGGCACCCCACCTGCCGCACGGCCAGCCAGTCATAAAACGACAGGACGAGATAGGACAGCAGGGTAAAGCCCGCCCCGGCCCACAGTGTCGCCGCCGGAATGGCGGCCAGCGCCTGGCTTATGTCATGCCAGTGCAGGTGGCGCACCTCACGCTGGACCACCACGATGGCGGCCACCAGCAGCAGCAGGCCCAGTATGTGCGGCAGGTGGCGCAGCAGCCCCCGCCGGCCTGCGGGGGGCGCCCCATCGGGCTTCCCCTCCATATCGGGCGGGGTCATGGGGTCGTGCGGCGGGCGTTCGGCCATGGCTGGCCCCTAGCCTGCCGCCCTTTCGTCGCGGGTCAAGGCCGCCTCGATCAGGGCCACGGTTTCCGCAATCCCGTACAATGCGACAAAAATCCCGAAACGCGGACCTTCCTTCTGCCCCAGCAGCACCTCGTACAGGCAGCCAAACCATGCGCGCAGCGGCTCGAAACCATGGGTCTTGCCGATCTCGAACACAAGGTTCTGGCATGCATCGGGGGAAGCATCTTCCCCCTCCATCCCGCGCAGGGCTTCGGCCAGGTCAGCCAGCGCCTTGCGCTCATGCGCATCAGGTGCGCGGTAATGCTTCGTCGGGCGGACGAAATCGGCATAATAGACGATGGCATGGTCCACCAGACGCGCCAGCATGGGGCAGCTTTCCGGTGTGGCGCTGGCATCGTAGCGCTGGATGAACTTCCACAGCACATCCGGCGTCTCGGCATTGGCGACGCTGGCCAGGTTGAGCAGCATACCAAACGTGACGGGGCTGCCCGCGCTGGCCGGGATCTCACCGCCATGGATGAACCATGCCGGGTTGGTCATCAGGGCCGGGTCATCCGCGGCAAGCGTCTTCGCCTTGGTCACATGGGCCAGATATTCGTCCGTGGCCTTGGGAATGACATCAAAGAACAGCCGCTTGGCGCGCTGCGGGGCGTTGAACATATACTGGCCAAGGCTTTCCGCCGGGGCATAGCGCAGCCATTCCTCGACCGAGATGCCATTGCCCTTGGACTTGGATATTTTCTGCCCGTTCTGGTCCAGGAACAGCTCATAGGTCAGGCCCGCCGGGGGCTGACCACCAAGGATGCGGCAGATCTTGCCCGACAGGCGCACGCTGTCGATCAGGTCCTTGCCCGACATTTCATAATCCACGCCCAGCGCATACCAGCGCATGGCCCAGTCGGCCTTCCACTGCATCTTGGCATGGCCACCGGTAACGAGGGTCTCGAACGTCTCGCCTTCCTCATCCGTCCAGCGCACGGTGCCCGCAACCGGGTCGATCGCATCCATGCGCACCTGCATGACCTGACCGGTACGGGGGTGGATGGGCAGCACGGGGGAATAGGTGGCACGCCGCTCCGCGCCCAGCGTGGGGGCGATCACGGCCACGATTTCGTCATGCACTTCCAGCACGCGCTTCAGGGCGGCGTCAAAGCGGCCATCTTCATAATAGCGGGTAGAAGACGCGAATTCATATTCAAAGCCAAAGCCGTCCAGAAAGGCGCGGAGGCGGGCATTGTTATGCGCGGCAAAGGATTCGTGCGTGCCAAACGGGTCCGGCACGCGCGAAAGCGGCTTGCCGATGAACTGGCGCAGCATCTCCTGGTTGGGCACGTTCTCGGGCACCTTGCGCAGGGCGTCCATATCATCCGAAAACGCCAGCAGCCGCGTGGGCAGGCCGGTCAGGCGCGTAAAGGCCTGCCGCACCCATGATGTCCGCGCCACCTCGCCAAACGTGCCGATATGGGGCAGCCCCGACGGGCCATATCCCGTTTCCAGCAGCACGGGCCGGTCCGCCGTTACCGCGCGCGCGCCAACATGCGCGGACAGTTTGGCGGCTTCCTCGAACGGCCAGGATTTGGGGAGGGGAGAGATAAGGGAACGATGCTGTTCTGACATGGACCGGCAAGCTATGGACAGGGATGACGCGGGTCAATCCATCCTATGCCACAGCACGGGGATGCGGCAACGGGAATGACATGACACGCGGCGGGCGACAGACGCCCGCGTACCCTATATCATGTCCTGACATGCCAGACACCCCGCCCCTGCCGGACAGCGCACCGGCGATCATTCCCCGCCACGGCGCATGGTCGGTCCTGACCCCGGAGGGGGAGATCGTATCCATGTCAGCGGCCGACATACGGCGTGAACTGCCGCACTGGCCCGCGCTCATGGTCATTCACGCGCCCGCCACCGCACGCAGGCTTGATCTGCCGCCCCCGCCGCGCCCCTGCCCGTGGCTGGACCTGCTGGAACTGTTTGCCTTCGCCCATCCCGCGCAGGGCACGCCACCCACGGCGCGTGGCCTGGGCATGACGCTGGGCATTGCCGAACACCGGCTGGACCGGCCGGAGGCCGACCTGCTGCCCGATCTGGCGTTCGGGATGCTGCGCCACATCGCCCGCCAGCGCAACACGCCCGAGGGCGGCATAAAGGCCGCGCTGGCATGGCGCATGCGGCAGGCGGGATGGGCATGGGGGCCTTCGGTCTGCGCGGCGCTGGGGCTGGATGGCGCTGACCGCCTGCCTGCCGGCATGATCCAGCCCAACGAGGCCCTGAAGGTCTGGACCCGCCTGCCCAAATGGGAAGACACAGCCCCCCGCCCCGCCCCCGGCGCCCAGCCGGTAACGGGGGAGGAAGCGCGCGCCCACCTGCGCACCATACTGGGCGAAGGGGCCGAACACCGCCCCGCGCAGGAGGCGTTCAGCCATGTCGCCGCCCAGGCCTTCGCCCCGCGCACCGCACAGGGTGATCCGCACATGGTACTGGCGGAGGCAGGCACCGGCACCGGCAAGACGCTGGGCTACGTCGCACCCGCCTCCATCTGGTCGCACCGTAACGGCGGAGCCGTATGGATCAGCACCTATACCCGCCACCTGCAGCGCCAGATCGAAACCGAGCTGGCCCGGCTGTTTCCCGACCCAGCCATCCGCCGCAGCCATGTGGTCGTGCGCAAGGGGCGGGAGAATTACCTGTGCCTGCTCAACATGGAAGAGAGCGTGAACATCGCGCTGTCACGCGGGCAGGCGGCGGATGGCAGCCTGATCGGGCTGGCGCTCATTGCGCTATGGGCGGCCCATACGCTTGATGGCGACCTGTCGGGCGGCGACCTGCCGGGCTGGTTTGCCGACCTGTTCGGCCGTGGGCTGCTGACCGGCATTGCCGACCGGCGGGGCGAGTGCATCCACGGGGCCTGCCCGCATTACCAGCAATGCCTGGTGGAACATTCCATCCGCCGCGCCCGGACGGCGGATCTGGTCATCGCCAACCATGCGCTGGTCATGTCACAGGCGGCATGGCACGCGCTGGACGGCTCGGACACCAATAACGAAGACCATACGCCCACCCGCTACATCATGGACGAAGGCCACCATATCGCACAGGCCGCCGACAGCGCCTTCGCACTGGAACTATCGGGGCTGGAGGCGGCGGAGCTGCGCCGCTGGCTGCTTGGTGCGGAGGGGGCGCGCTCACGCGCACGGGGCCTGCGCAGGCGGCTGGAGGACCTGCTGGTCCATATTCCCCGCCTCGAAACCCCGCTTGATACCGCGCTCATGGCCGCCCGCGCGCTGCCCGCCCCCGGCTGGTCGGCCCGCCTTGCCGCACATGACCCCACCCATGGCCCGAGGGAAGACACCCCCGCCGCGACGGATGAGCCGGTACTGTCCAACCCCTCCGAACTGCTGCTGCATGAACTGCGCCAGCAGGTGCTGGCGCGCACCCATGGCAGCCCGGAGGGCGGGCAGCGCCGTGGCGATAGCGAATGTGACCTCCACCCCATGCCCGAACCCCTGCACAGGGCGGCACAGGGGCTGGAGCGTGCCCTGCGCCGCCTGGCCGAACCGCTGCGCACGCTGGTGGCACGACTGGACGAGGCGCTGGATACCGAGGCCGAATGGCTGGACACCCCCATGCGCGAACGGATTGCCGCCGCCATACGCTCCATCCGCCGCCGCGCGCTGGCGCGGGTGGATGGCTGGTGTGCCATGCTGGGCAACATGCAGCTGGAAGACACGCCCGCCGAGGGCACGACCCCGCAATATATTGATTATATCCGCATGGACCGCCGCGAGGGCCAGAACCCGGGAGAGCGTGATGTCGGGCTGTACCGCCACTGGCTGGACCCCACCATTCCGTTCGCCAGCGTGCTGGCCGCCCCGGCGCATGGCGTGCTGATTACCTCAGCCACCCTGCGCGATGAAACGGGCGAGGATAATACCCACGACACCGCCGAACGCGCATGGGACGCGGCGGAGGCCCGGTCAGGTGCGATCCACCTGCCCTCACCCGCCATCCGCGCATCCTTTCCCAGCCCGTTCGACTATGCGCAACAGAGCCGGGCCTACATCATCAACGATGTGGCGCATGATGACCCGGCGGCGCTGGCCGGGGCCTACCGCACGCTGTTCATGGCGTCTGGCGGCGGCGCGCTGGGGCTGTTTACGGCCATATCGCGGCTGAAGGATGTTTACAGGCGCATCGTCGCCCCGCTGGAAGCCGCGGACCTGCCGCTTTTCGCCCAGCATGTGGACCCGATGGATAACGCGACGCTGGTGGACATCCTGCGCAGCGAGCGCAATGCCTGCCTGCTGGGAACCGATGCGATGCGTGATGGGGTGGATGTGCCCGGTGACGCCTTGCGTCTTGTCGCCTTCGAGCGCGTGCCATGGCCGCGGCCCGATATCCTGCACCGGGAGCGGCGCATTCACCTGTCCGGTGGGGCACCCGGGCGGTATGATGACATGATTGCCCGCCTGCGCCTGCGGCAGGCGTTTGGCCGCCTGATCCGCAGCCGACAGGACAGGGGCGTATTCGTCCTGCTGGACCGGCGCACCCCGTCACGCCTGCTGTCGGCTTTCCCCGAGGGGGTAATGGTCCGCCGCCTGGGCCTGAACACGGCGGCGCGGGAGATCACGGATTTCCTGCATGTGCAGGACACCGCCACAAGCCAGCCTGGCTGACCGCTCCCTGTAACCCTACCCCCTGAACGGGAAAGACCTCAGAGCGCCTTGAGGTTGGTCGCGGCAGCCTTGCCACGCTCCATGGCGATGTCATAGCTGACAGCCTGGTCCTCGTTCAGACCACGCAGGCCTGCGGCCTGCACGGCGGTAATGTGCACAAACACGTCCTTGCCGCCATCATCAGGCATGATGAAGCCAAAACCCTTGGTTGCGTTGAACCATTTTACTTTTCCGGTAGCCATAGCCAGTCTCTTCTCCAGCGCCATCCTTCCCGGTCCTAATACCGGGAATCCGGGCGCGTGCCTTACGGCCATGAAAAAAACGGGGCATCCGGAAAACACCCTGCAGCTTTCACGTCGTTCGTGCTCCATAGGGGCAGCATGAAATGGGCGTCCGTGTCAAATAATCCTGACATCCGCCCGCTCACATCCACTCCATCTGCCATGGGGCAGACATAAAAAAAGGGGAAGGACCCATGGCCCTTCCCCCCTTTTTCCGTGGCGTATGCCGGGATGGATCAGAAATCCATGCCGCCCATGCCGCCCATTCCACCCATGCCGCCTTCAGGCATGGCCGGGGCCTTCTTTTCCGGGCGCTCGGCCACCATCGCTTCGGTGGTGATCAGCAGGCCGGCAACGGAAGCCGCATCCTGCAGCGCCGTGCGGACAACCTTCATCGGGTCGATGATGCCGGCTTCGACCAGATCCTTGTAGTCACCGATCTGGGCGTCGAAACCGAAGGTGTAGGTCTCGTTTTCCAGAACCTTGCCGGCGATGACCGCACCGTCTTCACCCGCGTTGTGGGCGATCTGGCGCAGCGGAGCCTGCAGGGCCTTGCGGATGATGTCCGCACCGACGCGCTGGTCGTCGTTATGGAAGTGCAAGCCACCCAGCTTGGTCGATGCGCGGGCAAGAGCCGTGCCGCCACCGGGGACGATGCCTTCCTCAACCGCCGCACGGGTCGCGTGCAGGGCGTCGTCAACGCGGTCCTTGCGTTCCTTCACCTCGATCTCGGTGGAACCACCAACGCGGATCACGGCAACACCACCGGCCAGCTTCGCCAGGCGTTCCTGCATCTTCTCGCGATCGTAGTCGGAAGTGGTTTCCTCGATCTGCGCACGGATCTGGCTGCAACGGGCCTTGATGCCTGCGCTGTCGCCCGAACCTTCGACGATGGTGGTGTTTTCCTTGGTGATGTGCACCTTCTTCGCGGTGCCCAGCATGTCCAGCGTGACGCTTTCGAGCTTGATGCCCAGGTCTTCGCTGATGACCTGGCCACCGGTCAGGATCGCGATGTCTTCCAGCATGGCCTTGCGACGGTCACCGAAGCCCGGCGCCTTGACGGCGGCGATCTTCAGGCCACCACGCAGCTTGTTGACAACCAGGGTCGCCAGCGCTTCGCCATCAACGTCTTCCGCAATGATCAGCAGCGGACGGCCGGACTGCACCACTGCTTCGAGCAGCGGCAGGATCGGCTGCAGCGAGGACAGCTTCTTTTCGTGGATCAGGATGTAGGGGCTGTCCAGATCGACGGTCATCTTTTCCGCATTCGTCACGAAATACGGGGAGATGTAGCCACGGTCGAACTGCATGCCCTCGACCACGTCCAGCTCGGTGTGCAGGCCCTTGGCCTCTTCCACCGTGATGACGCCCTCGGAGCCGACCTTCTGCATGGCCTGCGAGATCATCTCGCCGATTTCCTTTTCGCCATTGGCGGAAATCGTGCCGACCTGCGCCGTTTCGGCCGGGGTCGTGATCTTCTTCGCGTTCTTCTTCAGCTCTTCAACGACAACGCCAACCGCCTTGTCGATGCCGCGCTTGAGGTCCATCGGGTTCATGCCGGCGGCAACGGCCTTGGCGCCTTCGCGCACGATGGCCTGGGCCAGCACGGTGGCGGTGGTGGTGCCGTCACCCGCGATGTCGTTGGTCTTGGATGCGACCTCACGGACCATCTGCGCGCCCATGTTCTCGAACTTGTCGGCCAGTTCGATTTCCTTGGCGACGGAGACACCGTCCTTCGTGATGCGGGGCGCGCCGAAGCTCTTGTCGAGCACGACATTGCGGCCCTTTGGGCCGAGGGTCACCTTGACCGCGTCCGCAAGGATATCAACGCCACGCAGCATGCGCTGGCGGGCTTCACCGCCGAACTTTACGTCCTTGGCTGCCATTGTTCTTTTCTCCGGTATGGAAGGTTTTCTTAAATGTCACTCGGTCGGGAAAGCGGGGTGGGTCAGGCGACCACGCCCATGATGTCGCTTTCCTTCATGATCAGCAGTTCTTCACCGTCGATCGTCACTTCCGTGCCCGACCACTTGCCGAACAGAACGCGGTCACCCGCCTTGACGTCGAGAGCCACGATCTGGCCCTGCTCGTTACGGGCACCCGGTCCGACCGAGATCACCTCGCCTTCCATCGGCTTTTCCTTGGCGGTCTCGGGAATGATGATACCACCTGCGGTTTTTTCCTCGCTCTTGAGGCGACGGACGACCACACGGTCATGCAGGGGACGAAATTTCGTCATGGATGGATCGCTCCATATCTGTAAAAAGGTAACGCCCTTGATTAAGCAACGCCACCGGTTTGGCGCGCGCGCCAGGCCGCATCGCGTTAGCACTCCCCTCGTGAGAGTGCTAACATCCAGATAGGAAGCCCCCTCTCAGGTGTCAAGAACACCCGGCGGGGGAAAGGCGCACAAAACGCCGCCTCCCCCGGCGGGGCCTGTCCCGTTCGTTTTTTATTATTTAATATCAATAAGTTACTTAAAT
The DNA here is from genome assembly GCF_003403295.1 of Komagataeibacter melaceti. Taxonomy (GTDB): domain Bacteria; phylum Pseudomonadota; class Alphaproteobacteria; order Acetobacterales; family Acetobacteraceae; genus Komagataeibacter; species Komagataeibacter melaceti. Next base: position 30,152 of record NZ_QUWV01000125.1, read on the forward strand.
ACCGCGCCGTTGCACGAGGAAAGCTGTGCCCAGCCGCGCCATTACTGCATGGCATCGGGCCGCCCCGAATCAGCAGCGGGGACGACCGGCCGCCCGGCACCTCAAAATGCGCCGCCACGCGGTTTCATGTTGACGAAAAACCATCCGGCATCATTCTTTGCCGAACAACAGAAGAAAGACTGGAGTGAACGCATGGGCGCAGTCATAACCGTCACCGCGGCGGACGGGCACACATTTTCCGCTTACCGCGCAGGCCGTCCGGACGCCGCGCGCGCCGTTGTGGTGGTGCAGGAAATCTTCGGGATCACGCCCTATATCCGCGCCGTATGCGATTTTCTTGCCTCGCAGGGCTATCAGGCCATCGCCCCGGCCCTGTTCGACCGGGTGCGGCGCGACACCGTCCTGCCCTATGACAACGCGGGTGTTCAGGAAGGGCTGAAGCTGCGCGCCGAGGGGAGCGAGGAAAACGCACTGAAGGATATCGTGGCGGCTGCCGGATGCCTGACAACCGAGAAGACGGGCATCATCGGCTTCTGCTGGGGCGGCAAGCTGGCATGGGAAGCCGCCTGCCATACGAAAACCTTCGCCGCGGCGGTGGCATGGTATGGCGGCGGCATTGCCGAGACCCGCAACCAGATACCCAACTGCCCGGTGCAGCTACATTTTGGCGCGGATGACGCCCTTATTCCGGCTGATGATGTCGAGGCCATCCGCGCGGCGCACGCGGATATTGAAATCTTTACCTATGAGGGTGCGGACCACGGCTTCGGCTGCACCGACCGTGCCTCCTACAACGAGGCGGCGGCCACGCTGGCCATGCAGCGCAGCCTGAGCTTTTTCGAACACTGGCTCTGACCGTCCCGCCCGCCGCCATCACCTGCGTGATGGCGGCGGGGGAATGGCGGATCAGCCGCGCAGCACCCGCCCCGCAACGGCGTCAAGCCGGGCCAGCACCGCCGGGTCGCGTTTTGCGGGTGCGGTGATCAGCGCATGTTCCAGCGCCCTGTCACACCCGGCGTGACAGGGACCACGCGCCACGCCCAGCCGGGGAATGACCGAGCGGATGAGCGCACGCGCCCGGCTGGCGTTTTCCTGCATCACCTTGACCACGGCATCCACCGTCACGCTGTCATGGCTGTCGTGCCAGCAGTCGTAATCCGTGACCATGGCGACGGTGGCGTAACAGATCTCCGCCTCCCGCGCGAGCTTGGCTTCGGGCATGTTGGTCATGCCCACGACCGAGCAGCCCCATGAACGGTAGAGGTTGCTCTCCGCCCGGGTGGAGAACTGCGGCCCTTCCATGACCAGGTACGTGCCCCCGCGGGTCACATCCAGCCCCAGCTCCCGGCACTGGCTTTCCAGCACATCGCCAATACGCGGGCACAGCGGGTCGGCCATGCCGACATGGGCCACGCAGCCGGTATCGAAAAAGCTCTTCTCGCGCGCAAAGGAGCGGTCGATGAACTGGTCGATCACCACGAAATGTCCCGGCGGCAGTTCCTCCTTGAGTGACCCGACAGCCGAGAGCGACACGATATCCGTAACGCCCGAGCGCTTGAGCGCGTCGATATTGGCGCGGTAATTCAGGCGCGAAGGCGGCAGCGGATGCCCGCGCCCGTGGCGGGGCAGGAACACGCAGCGCACGCCATCCAGGCGTCCGAACAGGAGCTGGTCGGACGGGCTGCCCCATGGGGTCTCGACCGTGCGCCACTCCTTGTCCTCAAGGCCTTCGATATCATACAGGCCGGAACCGCCGATCAGGCCGATAACCGGCTCGATCCGCTCGTCAGTGGCAGGATTAGGGGACATTTGACCAGGTTCTCCGTTTAAGAATGATGGAAAGAAACAGCAGGAACACCAGGAACACGACCGCGCCCACCCCCACCCGGTGCCGTTCGGTCAGGTGGGGGGCCGCAACCCATGCCAGAAAGGTGGTGACATCGCGCGCCTGCTGCGCAACCGTGGCGGGCGTGCCATCGGGATAGGTGACGCCGCCCTCATGCAGCGGCGGCGGCATGGCGGTGCGCCCGCTGGCGGCATAGGGGTTATAGGTCAGCCCCTGCGGCACCGCCATGCCTGCGGGCGGGGTCTCGCCATAGCCGGTCAGGAAGGCATAGATCCGGTCCACCCCGCCGGGATGCACCGCCGCCAGCCGCGACTGGTCGGGCGGGGCCACCCCATGGTTCGCCGCCGCCGCCACACGTGCATCGGGATAGGGGGAAAGCAGGTGGTCATCGCGGTTGGCGGGGCGTGAGACCGGGTGCCCGCTGGCATCCGTTCCGGCGGGTACGTGGTGGGTGGCCGCGAGGGCGTTGACATCAGCCTCCTTCAGCCCCAGCCCCGCCAGGTCGCCATAGGTGACCGACTTCATCCCGTGGCAGGCGGAACAGACCTGCGCGTAAACGGTATAGCCACGCTGGACCGCGCCCAGGTCAAAATGACCAAACGGCCCCTGAAAGCTCCAGACCTGCCGTGGCGGTTCGCGGTAATCCCGCGCCCGCGCGCTACCCCCGGCCGCAAGGGCCAGCGCCACGACACAGGACGCCACCACGCCATGCCGCACTACCGGGCGCGTGCGTGGCGCACTGTCACGCGCATGACCTGGCCTATGCATGTCCACCTCGCTCCCGCCATAATTCCGTCCCTCTTTTCGCGTTACTACCGTGCGCTGGCAACCCTTCGTGTGGTGGAATGGGCCAATCCTGTCCCTGCCCGTACTTGCAATAGGTGGAACAAACGGGCACCCGTAATATCCATTGCGAATGACCTGAACGGGCAGAATGACAAGACCATGACAATTACCCGCACCGCCGTCGCCCATGACGCCATGAAGGACACGGCCCGAACCTGGTTTGAAACCCTGCGCGACCGCATATGCGCGGCCTTTGAACAGATCGAGGACGAAGCCGCTGCCGCCCATGCCCCGGCCCTGCCGGGCAAGGACGTGCCGGGCCGCTTCGAGCGCACGCCATGGAACCGCACGAACGAGGACGGGACACCCGGCGGCGGGGGTGTGATCAGCCTCATGCGCGGGCGGGTGTTTGAAAAGGTGGGGGTCAACGTCTCCACCGTAAGTGGTGAATTCAGCCCCGGTTTTCGCGATTCGATTCCCGGCGCGTCGGAAGACCCGCGCTTTTTCGCAACCGGCATAAGCCTTGTGGCCCATATGTGCAGCCCGCTGGTGCCTGCCGCGCATTTCAACACGCGCATGATCATCACCACGCAGGGCTGGTTTGGCGGTGGTGGCGACATTACCCCCATGTTCCCCGAAAGCGCCGAGGCGATCAGCGATGCCGAACGCTTTCACGACGGGTTCCGGCGCGCATGCGAAAAGCATGACCCCGGCTACTATCCCCGCTTCCGTGACTGGTGCGACAAGTATTTCTACCTGCCCCACCGCAATGAACCGCGCGGGCTGGGTGGCATTTTCTATGACCGGCTCGATACCGGCGACATTGACGCGGACTTCGCCTTCACCCGCGATGTGGGGCTGGGCTTCCTTGAGACCTATCCCGACATCGTACGTGGCCGGATGATGGAAAAATGGACACCCGAACAGCGCACCGCCCAGCTCATCCGGCGCGGACGTTATGTGGAGTTCAACCTGCTGCACGACCGGGGCACCATTTTTGGCCTGAAGACGGGCGGAAATACCGAAGCCATCCTCATGAGCCTTCCCCCGGAAGTGCAGTGGCCATAGAATAGCGCATGTTCGCCCCACGCACCCAGACCCGGCCCGTCCTGTTTCCTCGCGCCCACGCGGGGTGGGGCCACGGCCCATGCGGGTCTGCTGGTGAAACCCGGCGGGCACGGCCATGATCCCGCGCCGCAGCCTGCTGGCCCTGCTGGCCGCCGGGGCCGCCATGCCCCTGCGGGGGACGCACGCCTCGGAATTGCCGCAGGAGCGCCTGCCCATGCCATCAGGCGGCACGCCGGGGCTGCTGGTTGCCGGCAACCAGAGCGCCATGGCGGACCGCTGGGGGCCGGTCCTGCCCGGTGCACTGGCCCAGGGGCTGGGCCTGCCCGCCCCGCTGCCGGTGCGCAGCACGGTGGGGCAGGATGGGGTAACTGGCGCCAACCTGTTCGATACCCAGTTCGCGACCGATGGCATGATGGCGCTGGCGGCACCGGGTTCGGTGCTGGTTTCAGCCCTGTGCGGTGATCCGCGTATTCACTTTGATTCCAGCCGCTGGCTGCCGCTTATGCTGTGCATGACGGCGCCGGTCGTGATCGGGCGGGCACAGCTACACCGCAGCCTTGGCAACTTCATGCGCGACCGGCCGGTCCGTATTGCCGTCTCGACCCTGACCGGGCTTGAACTGCCTACCGTCGTGGCCATGACCCTGTTCGGGCTGCGTCCCATTCCCGTCACCGGGCTTGCAACGCCCGAGGCGGCGGCGGCGGCCCTACGTGACAACCAGGTTGATGTAATCCAGATCAACGATCCACTCGGCACGCCGGAGACCACTGCCCTGATCAGGACACTGGGGCAGGCGGGCTTTCCCGCCCTGTTCAGCCTGACAACGGGGAGCGGATCACTCAGGCTTGCGGATCAGGACATCATGAGTATGGAGGCCCGTCTGGCGCAGGATGCCCGTTCCGGCCTGACATCCCTGCTCTATGCGGCATGGAAACCGCTGGCGGGGGCCGCGGCGGTCGATCTGGCGCTGGTGCTGCCCATGCTGACCCAGCCCGCCACGCTGGCCCGCTGGCGGGCGGCAACGACACTGGCCCTACAGGACAATGCCATGCAGGCCCTGACCCATGGCACGGGGCGCACCATGCTGACCGGCGCGGAGGCCACGGCCGCGCTCCATACCATTTCGGGTGATACGTCCAGCATCATGACCCTGCGCCGCTGGCTGGCCAGCAAGCTGCCGGTATGGCGGCTGGACTAGCGGCCGCCACCCCCGCGCCCCGGTCGGCGCAGCAGCACACGCACCGCCCCCTGATTGGCCGCATGGGGGTGTACCACGGCCAGAATGAGCCGCCCGAGATCGCCACGCCCCAGCCAGAACGGCAGTTCACGCCGCAGGATGCCGCCATTATGGCCACTGCCCAGCCCGGTAATGATCTCGACACAGCGCACGTTGTCCGCATGGGCCTGCACTAAAAAACCATGCAGGCGGTGAAAGGCCGTCTGGGCCACCTGCCCGTGCAGGTCAAGCCTGCGCGCGGGGCGCAGCTTGCCGCTGACCAGCCCGCGCCAGCTCGTATCATCCAGCCCGGGCCTGCGTACGCCAATTTCAAACGCGCCGCCTTTGCCCTTCTGCACGGTCAGCCGGTGGGTGGCGGTTCCATGCACCGCATGCACCTGCCCCGCCAGCAGGCGCTGCTCGATTTCCGCACGGCTCATGCCCGCCCGGCCTTCCCCCCGCATCGGGGCGACCGGGGGGACAGCAGGCTCCTGCGGCGGAAGCGGCCGGGCAGTACGCAATGGGGCAATCCCCTGAGCGAAGGCCGCCCACAGGGCCTGTTCCTCCTCGTTCAGTCTGCGCTGCCTCACGGTCATTCCTTTCTCCGGGCGGCGGCCTCTGTCCGCGCATGGATTCAATAACACCGCATGGCCGGTCCATGCCTTCACACGCCCGTCACAACGCGACAGTCCCCGCCGCACAGGCGGCGGGGATGACGCCCCTTCCCTTGGGAAGAAGGTTTACGGCGCGGTATTGCGCAGGGTCTCGCCCTGATAACGCCCGGTCAGCGTGTTGAGGAACGCCACGATATCCGCCACGTCCTGATCGGAGATGTTATGGTCCGGCGTCTGGTAACGCGCCATGTCCCGCACCGCCTGATCCAGCGTCTTGACGCTGCCATCATGGAAATAGGGTGCCGTGAGCGCGATATTGCGCAGGTTGGGTACCTTGAAGCGTTCCATGTCCGCCGGGTTGTGGGTCACCTCGAAGCGGCCCTTGTCCGCAGCGGTCAGCGCACCACCACGGGCGGCGAAATAATTGCCTTCCAGCCCCATCGGCTCGAACGCCTGCCCACCCATGGACGGGCCGGTATGGCAACCCGAGCAGCCAATATCCTTGAACAGCGCGTAGCCATGCTTTTCCTGCGTGTTCAGGGCGGCGTCATCACCCTTGAGGTACTGGTCGAAGCGGCTGTCGGGCGTGATCAGCGTCTTTTCGTATTCAGCAATCGCCTCGGTAATCGTGGCCTCATTGATCGCGTCATTGCCGAAAGCCGACTGGAAATCCGCAACATAGGTCGGGTCCGCCTGAATATGCGCGGCGACCACCGCCCATTCATGCGACCCCATCTCCACCGGGTTCATGACCGGGCCAGCCGCCTGTTCGGCCAGCGTGGCCGCGCGGCCATTCCAGAACTGGCTCTTGTTGAAGGCGGCATTAAAGACGGTGGGCACATTGATCGGGCCCTTCTGCCCGTTAATGCCGGTTGCGGTAACCAGCCCGTCCACCCCGCCATGCTGCAGGCTGTGGCAGCTTGCGCAGCTCAGTTGCCCGTTGCCCGAGAGCTGACGGTCAAAGAACAGGCGCTGGCCCAGCGCGACCTTGCGGCTGTCCACCGGCAGGGATTCGGGCACCGGCTGCACCGGCTCCGCCGCGAAGCGATCGGCCACGCCCTGCGTCGCGTAATGCTGGCGGCGCACCTGCGCGATCCACGTCAGCATGCTCTCACGCTGTGCGGCGGACAGGTGGGCGTGCCAGTGCATGAGCAGGTACATGGTGGGGGGCATGCGGTTCTGGCGGATGACTTCCTCGATCCGGGCCAGCGGTTCCTCATCGGGAACCTGCCCGGTCTGGAGCGCGTTGATCACCGGCTCCACGCGGAAATGGCGCAGGCCCTGTTCACGGTCGCCGTTCATGAGGCTGTGGGCCACGGGAACGTTGAAATAGAACGGCAGGCTGACATTCGCCGCATGGCAGTAATCGCATCGCGCCTCGCGGATCACATCCAGCGCGGCGGATGACGTTGCATCCACCGATGCCGCCGCGGGTGCCGGCGCCGTTACGTGATCGAAATGCTCAAGATAGGCGACCGTCCCGCCATAAACCACGGCGCCAAGCGCCACTGCCGCCATTACCGCCTTGCTTACCGACATACAAAACCCTTTCCCTTGCCTGATGAGGGGTTCTGGCCGATTCAGGAATTACTTGTCAAAAACAATCATTACGACAGAAACGATCAGATCTCCTGATCCCCCGCGCCTGTCGCGCCATCCGCCTCTATCCGCATAGCTTCGCGTACCCGCTGGCGTGCGACATTGACATAGATGGTATCAAGGTCAATCCCGATGCCCTGCCCCCCTTCGCGCACGGCCGCCACCAGCGTGGTGCCCGTGCCCATGAAGGGGTCCAGCACCACCGGGGCGCGCTTGCCATGCAGGCGGATGCACATCTGCGGCAGCATGACGGGGAACGTGCCGGGATGATGGAATTTCTGCGCCCTGCCCTGCACGGTTTCATACGGGATGAACCACGTATCGCCCCGGCAGCGGCGGTCCTGCCGGTGGCCGCGACGGGCGATGTTGGACTTGTCCATATAGGGCACGCCAATATCGAGCCGGCTGAGCGTGACATCACCCGCCAGGGTCAGGTGAAACAGGTGTTCATGGTTGCGGTTGACATAGCGCGGACTGTTCACCGGCTTGAAATGCCCGTGCGTCTCCGCCCCGACCGAAATCGACTTGACCCATGAGATATGGTTCTGCAGCACGAACAGCTCACGCAGCCGCACCATAAGCTCGAACGGAATCCATGGCTGCGCGGAAGACCCCGCCACATTCAGGAAGAACGAGCCATCGGGCCGCATCACGCGCCGGACCTCACGCGCGACCTCGACCATCCAGTCCAGGTACCCGTTCTCATCCAGCCGGTCGCGGTAGGTGCGGTATTTCAGCCCGATATTGTAGGGCGGCGAGGTCACGACCACATCCACGCTGTCCGCCGCCATGCGCCGCAGCGCGCGTATGCAGTCCCCACGCACCAGCAGATGCGGCCCCTCGGTGTAACGGATGGTGCGCGGCGCGCGCGAAGGAGGTGCGGAAGCCTGCCCCGCGCGGGGTCGCCCTGTCATGGTGGTATGCTCTTCACTCCGCGCCGGACCGGGTCTTCTGCCCGCCCGGTGCGCTACGGGGCACCAGCACGATCATCTGCCCGCCCGCGCGCAGGTTGCCCGCCGTCTGCGCGGCTTCAGGCCCCCAGCCCATATACAGGTCGGCGCGGTCGGAACCCTTGATGTCGGTGCCCAGATCCTGTGCGAAGACAAGCCGGTTCCAGTTCGTCTCATGCCCGTCCACCGGCACCTGCGTCTGCACCCATACCGGGCTGCCCAGCGCGATGTAATGGCGGTCAACCGCCATGGAACGGCCCGGCGTAAGCGGCACGCCCAGCGCGCCCGGCGCGCCTGCCTGCGCATCACCCTGCCCCAGATCCCGGAAGAAGACGTAATTCGGGTTCTGCTCCATCATGGCCATGGCATCGGACGGATTTGCCTCAAGCCAGCCACGGATGGACGCCATGCTGACATCATCGGCCTGCAGCAGCCCCCGTGACACCATGACCCGGCCCAGCGGCACGTAAGGCTGGCCATTCAGCCCGTCAAAGCCCAGCCGGATCACCCGCTCATCAGGCAGGCGCACGCGCCCCGCCCCCTGAATCTGGAGGAAGAACAGGTCCACCGGGTCCGCCAGCCACAGCAGTTCGAGCTTTTTATGCGCCAGAACGCCCTGGTCAATCTGCGCGCGGGTCCAGTACGGCACGACCTGACCACCCTGCAGGCGGCCCGTTACCGTATTACCCTGCGCATCGCGCTGGCGCACCAGATCGGGCGGGCGACGATAGACCGGGGTCTGGTAAATCCCGCCACGGTGGAGGGAGCCGCGGATTTCAGGTTCGTAATACCCCGTAAACAGCATGCCATCAGCCCGCTTGCCCGGGGGCACGCGGTAGGGCACGAACCATGTCTCGAAAAAGGCGCGCGCGGCTGCGCGGTCACCCATGGGCACCGTGCGCGCGGCATTGCAGGCCGCCGCCCAGTCCCCCACCTGCCGGCCGGGACGGGACGTGCCATCATCCCCGCCCAGCTTGCTGTCGGCGGGCAGGCTCTGGACCTTGTGGCAGTCTTCCACAAAAACCGGCAGCGCCTGCTCCAGCGGGTCATCCTTCCAGCCGGGCAGGCTGTTGAACGAGACGGGCCCCGAAGAGGGCGCGTGCCCCCCCAGATCAGGGAAGTCCAGATTACACCCGGACACGGCGAGAACGGCGCACAGGGACGCCGCGTACCTGAATACTTTCATGAATACGATCAGATCACGGATTTATCGGCAGATTATGGCAGACATCTTTACGCGCTACGGCTCGCCCCAAGCCGCCAGACCGCGCCTGCCGTACCCGGAATGCATTCAAACGTCCACAGGTCGGAAAACTCGGTCACGGCATCAACGCCCGATACGGGCTGGCCATTGCTATCCACGGTCAGGCTGACCTGATCCGATACGATGCGGACCTCGATCCGGGCCTGCGGGTTCGGGCCGGTCTCATCCAGTTCCGCGCCGATGATGGCGATGTCGGTAATGTCGCGAATCTCGCTGCGCAGGACTTCACCGGCCTGCTGGCGGGACTGGATCGCGGCCTCGAACGCGGCATAGGTCGCCGCCGTCAGCCGTTCGCGCAGCACGGCAAGGTCACCGCTGGCATAGGCCCCCACGATCAGGCGGAACGAGCTTTCCACGCTTTTGGCGAACCCATCCGCCGTAAAGCCGGGCTGGAGCATGCCGATGCGGGCCAGCACGCCGCCCACGCGCGTATCCGGCCCCGGAATGTCGTATGTTATGGCGGGCGGGGGTGGCTCGGGCGCCTGTTCCACCACCGGCTGGCTGACCGGCTGGGGCGCCATGGGGCGCATGGCGGGTTCAGCGCCGACCCGGCGGCCAAGGATGCCACGCAGGCGCAGGACGAGGAAGACAGCCACCAGCCCCAGAATAACCAGATCCAGAGGAAAATGACCAAAAGAGAAATTCATGCCGCGCGTCCAAAACCGCAGGCGGCCAAGCCTGCCAGAAATTAGCCTGCACCCAACATAGGCAACGCCCGGAGACAGCACAATGCGCAACCCCCGTTAAAATTCCGGCGGCTGGTATGGCATCGCCTGCTGGCCCATGCTACGGCCAGAGAATACGATAAGCGTTTTCCCGTTCCATGTTACTGTGGAGACCATAGACAAGCATGTCCGATAAGACCCAGCCCCCCGCCACTGAAGACGGTCAGGGCGCGCCTCCGGCCCTGCCGCTCGCGATCAACCTGCAATACATCAAGGACCTCTCGTTCGAGGTGCCCGCTGGCGCGGAAATCTTCGCGACGCTGCGCACCAGCCCGCAGATCTCGGTCAACATCGACGTGCAGGCCAACCGCCTTGAGCAGGAACAGCCGGTGTTCGAGGTGCTCCTGACCGTCAAGGCCGAAGCCAGCGAACCCCCGCAGCAGGAAGGTGGCCCCGCGGGCCGTCCGGTCTTCATTGCCGAACTGACCTATGCCGCGATCGCGACGCTGAACAACCCGCCGGCCGAGCTGATCGAGCCGATCCTGCTGGTGGAAGTGCCGCGCCTGATCTTCCCGTACGTGCGCAACATCCTGAGCGAAGTCACGCGTGATGGCGGCTTCCCGCCGGTCGTGCTCCAGCCGATTGATTTCGTGTCGCTGTGGCAGGCCAAGCGCAACTCCTTTGACCAGACGCCGGGCCACGCCTGATCTGGCGGGTTTTCATCCTGAACGGATGACCGGGCCGGGGGCTTATGCTCCCGGCCTTTTTTAATACCTTCAGGGTCGGTCAGCCTGTTCCACACAGGCCAGCATCGCTGTCTGGTCGGGGCGTTCGGCCACGCTGACATCCCGCCAGCGCGGCCCCTCCGCCAGGACTGCCGCAACCCCATGTGACATGACAACGGCCCGCACGCTGGCCAGGCACGGCGCAAGCCGGGCATCCAGCGCGGCCAGAAAAGCCTCCGCCGTGCGGGCCGAATACAGCATGACAGCCCCAATGCGCCCGGCGCGCAGGGCCGCGCGCGCGGGTCCGGGCAGGCGCTGGCTGGCGCGGGCGGCATAGACGCACCGCCGCAGCACCCGCAGCCCATCGGCACGCAGGCTTGCCGCCATCTCCAGCCCGTATCCCCGCCCCACGGCCAGCAGCACCCGGCTCCCGGCTGGCACGTGGGCACGGATCAGGCCCAGCAGGTCATCCGCCGTGCCGGTGGCGGCAATGACATGGCTGAACCCGGCCGCGCGCGCCCGCGCACCGGTGGCATTGCCCACCACGTAACAGGGAAGGTGATGCCACTGGGGCCGGTTGATGGCGGGGATTGCCTGCGCGCTGGTCAGGACCAGCGCATCGGGCTGGAACGCGCCGGTGGACAGGGCGAAATGTTCGATACGCAGCATGGGGGCCGCGAGGGGCCGCAGCCCCATGGCCTCCACCGCCGCCATGGTGAGGGCAAGCCCGGGCGGGGGGCGTGTTATGATCACGCCATCAGGACTATGGGGCGGGTCCTGCCTATTCGGCAAAGATGTCGGCCGGGCTGTCCGCCCGCAGGCTGCGACCAAGGTCACGCCCGAGGCGTGCTGCGTCGGATGGCGCGCCGCTTATGGAACGCTTGAGCAGGAAGGAGCCGTCCTCACGCGCGACAAGCCCGGTCAGGTGCAGTTCCGGCGCGCCCCCGGCCACGACCGGGATCAGGCGCGCGTACCCGCCAATCGGTGTGCGGCACGAGCCGTCCAGCTCCGCCAGCAGCGCGCGTTCGGCCGTGGCGACGGCCCGCGCCTCGTAATCCTCGATCGCGGACAGGAGTTCACGCAGTTCCACATCGCTCTCACGCACCGTAACGCCCACGATGCCCTGCCCCGCCGCAGGCACCATGATGGTGGGGTCAAGGACCACATCCGCACGGTCTTCCATGCCCAGACGGCGCAGCCCCGCATAGGCCAGAAGCGTTGCATCGCACTGGCGCGCCGCCAGCTTGTCCAGCCGGGTCTGCACATTGCCACGCAGCAGGCCGAAGCGCAGGTCGGGGCGCACATGCAGCATCTGCGCCTGACGGCGTACGGAGGCACAGCCCACCAGCGCGCCCTCCGGCAGGCCCGCGTAGGGATCAGCCGGGTCCGGCTCTTCACAGTCGGGGCCGAGGATCAGCACATCGCGCGCATCCTCGCGCTTGAGCGTGCAGGCCAGCACCAGCCCCGGCGGCAGGGTGGTTTCCAGATCCTTCAGGCTATGGACGGCAAAGTCGATCCGGCCATCCAGCAGGGCTTCATGGATTTCCTTGGCGAACAGGCCCTTGCCGCCAATTTCCGCCAGCTTGCGGTTGAGCACCTGATCGCCCGTGGTGCTGATCTGGTGTTCCTGAAACGCGCCCATGTCGCGCAGGACGGGGCAGAAACGGGTCAGTACCGTCAGGAAGGCCCGTGTCTGCACCAGCGCGAGCGGAGACGCGCGCGTCCCGACCCTGAGCGGCAGCTTGCGCCGGTGGGGTTCGGCTTGCGTGGCTTCCTTTCGCTGGCGGGCAGCGGCCTCGGCCGCGACCTTTTGTAGCGCGGACGACGGAAACAGGGCTGATGGCTTTGCGGACTCCATTGCGCGTGTCTATTACCACACCACGATAAAGGAAAGATGACATTCGGCACGACCGGACTGTAAATTGCGCCATGCCCGACACCAGACAAGCCCCCCCCGAAATGCCAACTCCCGTTATGGCCATTGAATCTTCGTGCGATGACACCGCCTGCGCCATCGTTACGGGCGACGGTCGGATACTGGCTGATGCGACATTATCGCAATCCGGCCATGTGCCATTCGGCGGGGTCGTGCCCGAAATCGCGGCCCGCGCGCACCTGTCCGCGCTGCCCGCGCTGGTACGCGACACGCTGGAGGCCGCTGGCCTGCGCGCGCGTGACCTCGGGGCCATTGCAGCAAGTTGCGGGCCAGGTCTGATCGGCGGGCTGATCGTGGGGGCCGACATGGGCAAGGGCATGGCCCTGGCACTGGACAGGCCCTTCATTGCCGTAAATCATATCGAGGCCCACGCCCTGACCGCCCGCCTGCCCGGCATTGCCGCCAATGGCGCGCCTTTTCCCTACCTGCTGCTGCTGGTTTCCGGCGGGCACTGCCAGTGCATCGCGGTGGAAGGTGTCGGCCATTACCGCAGGCTGGGCGGCACGATTGACGATGCGGCGGGCGAGGCGTTCGACAAGGTCGCCAAGATGCTGGGGCTGGGCTGGCCCGGCGGCCCGGCGGTGGAAAGCCTGGCGCGTGAGGGTGACCCTGGCGCGGTCGCCTTGCCCCGCCCGCTGATGGGACGGCCCGGCTGCGATTTCTCCTTCTCCGGTCTGAAGACCGCCGTGGCGCAGAAGCTGCCCGCACAGGTCCGCACCGCCCTTACGCGCCAGCAGGCGGCCGATCTTGCCGCAAGCTTCCAGCAGGCGGTGAGTGATATCGTCATCGACCGCCTTGGCCACGCGCTGGACATGATGCCCCGGCCCACCACGCTGGTCGTGGCCGGTGGCGTCGCGGCCAACGGGATGCTGCGCGCACGGTTGCGGGACTTCGCCGCCATGCATGACCTCCCGTTTGCCGCCCCACCGCTGCGCCTGTGCACGGACAATGCCGTCATGGTGGCGTGGGCCGCGATCGAGACCATGCGCGCGCGTCTGGCACTTGGCCTGCCCATTCCCGATGATATCGCCATGCGCCCGCGCCCGCGCTGGCCGCTATCGGAAATGGCGCAGCGCATGACCGCGTAAAACATCCCGCGCGCCGGTCAACGGGGGCATCAACACAACGCCATCCGCCACCCCCTTGCATGGCAAACCCAACAGGCGCATTGCGGTTAACGCAACAACAGAATGCCGGACAGGGCACACCACCCAAAGGGGGAGCTAAGGGGATGACCCATATCGCGCGGATTGCCGTGATCGGCGCAGGCGCATGGGGGACGGCGCTGGCCATGCAGGCCGCCCGCGCGGGCGCGCATGTCAGCCTGTGGGCGCGTAATCCCGCCGCCATGTCCGCGGGCCGGGTGCTGCCGCGCCTGCCCGGCTTCGCCCTGCCCGACACCATTACCGTAAGTGGCGACATGCCGCGCCAGGCCGACCTGATCCTGCTGGCCTGCCCCATGCAGCACCTGCGCGCCACGGCACGCCACGTACCCCCCTGCGCGCCCATGATCGCGTGCTGCAAGGGCATGGAGCAGGCTACCGGCCTCATGCCGCTGCAGGTATTGGGCGAACTGTTCCCCCATAGCGTGCTGGGCGTCCTGTCCGGCCCCAATTTCGCCCATGAAATCGCGGCTGGCCTGCCCGCAGCCGCCGTGCTGGCCAGTACGGAGCGCGCGCAGGCCCGCAGGCTGGCCGACCTGCTGACCACGCCGTCCTTCCGCCTTTATGCAAGCGACGACCCGACCGGCGTGCAGCTTGGCGGGGCCGCCAAGAACGTGATCGCCATCGCGGCGGGCGCCACCATGGGCGCACGGCTGGGGGAAAATGCCCGCGCGGCACTGATCACCCGCAGCATTGCGGAACTGGCGCGCCTGTCCCTGGCGCTGGGCGGCAGGCCGGAAACCCTGTCCGGCCTTGCGGGAATCGGGGACCTGCTGCTGACCTGCACGGGCCTTGCCTCACGCAATTACCGGCTTGGGCTGGCCATCGGGCAGGGCACGCCCGCGCTACAGGCCGCAACCGCGCTGGAAGGCGTGGCCGAGGGCATGGCCACGGCCCCGGCGCTGCATGAACTGGCGCAGCGCCACGATGTGAGCACGCCGGTCATCGCCACGGTCAGCAGCCTGCTGGCGGGCACGATCGACATGGCCGAAGCGGGCCGGCGGCTGCTGGCGCGGCCCGTGGGGCATGAATTCACATGACCCCCACATGCCCCGCCCCACCCTGCGTCCGAACGGGTGGCTTG
>NZ_QUWV01000126.1 GCF_003403295.1 Komagataeibacter melaceti
CACGCGCAAGGTGCTGTCCTGGCGTCTGTCGAACACGATGGACGCGGAGTTCTGTATTGAGGCACTCCGGGATGCGCTGATGCGTTACGGCACCCCGGAGATTTTCAACACGGACCAGGGCTCACAATTCACGACGCCCCGTTTTACCGGTATCCTGGAAGAACGTCAGATCCGCATTAGCATGGACGGGCGTGGGCGCTGGCTGGACAACGTGTTCATCGAGCGTCTGTGGCGGTCGTTGAAATACGAATGTGTCTACCTGCACGCATTTGAGACCGGATCAGAACTTCG
>NZ_QUWV01000127.1 GCF_003403295.1 Komagataeibacter melaceti
CGCCCGCCCGACTATGCCTGAAATAGCATCTGGCTGGGTCAATTCCTGATGAAAAACCCGGGTCAGTTCTCAGTGAAAATCAACACCCCCGCCTCGCTCTGGCGGCACTCGGGGCGTTTCCCCTTTTTGCCGTCGGCACGACCGCCCGCGCCGCGAGCATCGAAGAAAATGGCCGCCAGATTGCAGCCTGTCTGGAGGCTTCGGCAAAAATCTCTAGTGTGCCCCGTGGCGTGCTGCTCGTCCTCCTCTATGTCGAGGCCGGCCGCCCCGGAATGGTCAGCCCGAACGGTAACGGCACGGCGGATCTCGGGCCGATGCAGGTCAACACGACATGGGTCGATCGCATCGCGAGGCGATGGCACAGCACGCCCGCGCAAACATATGCGGCGCTGCGCGACAGTTCGTGTGCCAATATCGAGGCAGGCGCCTGGATCCTTGGTCAGGCGATGCACGAGGCACACGGCGACCTCTGGCAGGCCGTGGCATTCTATCACTCTCATACCCCACGCCATGGCAATGCCTATCTCCGGCGTTTCTACGACATCGCCCTCACGATGATGGCCAGAAACCGCAGGGGCGATCGCTCATGAGCACGAGCCGCGTCCCATGGTCATCCAGCGATGACTATCTGCTCTTTTCCTCGATCATCATCATCGTCGGGGTCCTGCTGTTCAGCTACATGGCCTGGAGCCTGTGGCATACGCAGATCACAGCCTTCTATCTGCGGGCCATGCTGGGGCAGATCAACCTGCTGCATACGTCTAATCCCGACCTGATGCGCCTGCGTTTCCAGTTGCAGGCCGCGCAATATCGACCGGATCTGGTGCGGGCGATCCAGCTTTATTATGGCCTTGCGATCCTGGGCAATGCCCTGAAATGGCCGGTGGCCATCGTGATTGCGCTCCTGGGCGGGTTATGCATGTGGCGTGCTGCCCCCGGCCGTTTTGCAAAAGCGCTCGACCTGGAAAGTCTGATTGCGGTCCAGGCAGAAATGTTTCCGACACTGAGAGGCTTCGTCCGACGCCGACTGGACAGGCTTGTAACGCCCACGGATGGCATCCCCCTGCCCGCGGACCCGGCTCTGACACGTGCCGAATGGGGCGCGCGCTTCGCTGTCGATGCACAGGACCGCTACAGTGAAACCGGCGCGCTCGAAGCGTTCACGCGCCAGCTGGGCCGCCACTGGTCCAGCATCCACGCCGCGTCCCCTGTCGAACAGGTGCTTCTCGTTGCCTTTGCGATGCACTACCTCCAGAGGCGCCGGGAAGCCCTCGCCCTGCTTGGTGAACTCTCTGCCGGTCTGGCCGACGCTGGCCTTGATGGTCCGCATGGTCCGCTGGCGCCGCTCACGGTGCCGGAGTCCGTTATGCGCAGCGCCCGCTCTGCCCTGCAGGACAAGGAAATCACAAACTGTATCGATACGGTCTGCGAGCGCAGCGGATGGAGCGTGACCGCGCTCATGACCCTGCTGCACGAGGCCCGGCGTCAGGCGGGCGTACTGGCACCCTCCTCATTCGCCATCGTGAAGCTCATCGACCGATCATTGTGGTACGCGCTGCACTCACTCGGCTTTCCTGCTGAAATCCCGGCCGAAGACCTTCATCCCAATCCCCGCATCGAGGCCGCCGGCGCGCGTGCGCACTGGAGCGAAGAACGACGCTACCAGCGTCCGATCTACATCCCTGCGGTTGAGAACGCACTCGCCATCCTGCGCCCGATGCCCGAAGCATAAGGATCTTCCCATGACCCGTATCATCCTCGACGCTGATGGCCGGGCGCCCATCACCATTGAACTCGACGGGACAGGCTTACAGCCGCTCCATTTCCATCTTGGATCTGATTTCGGGCATACGGAGACGAACGATGCGGCAGCCACTTTACCAGAAGCGGCAGCAGCACGGCGCTGGCGCCTGAAAAAGGCATTGCCCGCGCTCATCGCCGGGGGGCTGGCCGCCATCCTGATCATCGGCACACGTCAGGCCATGGTTTCCGACCGCGCTGTTCCCGACACCGGGCCCGCTGGCATGCTACGACCGCCTGCAATTCTACCCCCACTCTCCGGCGCGCCCATGACGGACGAAGGCGCGCCAGGGGTCAGCTCAACCTATGTCCCGGGCGCGCGCATGCCGGTCGACGGGAATGTGGTCGGCAATCCCGATGGTCACCCGGCGAGCGCGGAAATCGATGCTGCACGACGCATCATGACGCAGCGGCCTGTCGTCACTTATCCGCACCCCCCAGGCGAAGCGCAGACAGCGCCGACGGCACCGGTTTCCCCCACGGCACCAACCGCTCCCGTGGCGCCTACAATCGGCACCGGAAAATCTCCTTTCGGGCTGGAAGACTGAAGCATGGTGAAGCGCGAGATCGGCGGACCGCAGGTCCACCAGCAACTCAAACACGGCTCTACCTATCGCGACACGCGTCCCTTCACGGTCCGGATCGCCGAAGAGCTGCAATCCAGCAGTTCCGGGTTCGCCCTCATGATCCTGGCAGGGCTCAGCGTGCTGGCTCCCGCGATCGTCGGGATCACCTTTCCCCTCGCCCTCTGCCTGACGCTCTGGGTCATGACCCGCCAGCCCGTGCTGCCTTTTCATCTGCCCAGGTATTCCGGCCTGAAGGACAAACACGATCTTGATCCCAAAACCCGTCGGCCGCGGGCGGCGGCAGGCATCATATATCTTGGAACGGACGGACTGACCGGCCAGCAACTCTGGCTTTCATCCGACGCGGGGCGCCAGCACGCCGCCGTGCCCGGCACAACGGGTGCAGGCAAAACGACATCCGCCATCTCCCTGCTGGCCAATCCTCTCGCGCATGGATCCGGGTTCATCCTGATCGACGGCAAGGGTGACAACACGGTCCACGGCGATGTACTGGCGCTTGCCCGCCGCTTCGGGCTGGACGACCAGGTGCTCAATCTCAATTTTCTGACCGCAAGCGGCATCCGCCAGTCCAATACGTTCAATCCGTTTGCGACCGGCAATGCCGACGCCATCCGTGAAATGCTGGTCAGCCAGCTTGGTGAGCCGTCGAGCAACGACGCCAACGGCGTCTTTCGGGATCGTGCTGTCGGCCTTGCCGGCACGATCGCCCCGGTCCTGACCTGGATGCGCGACACGCACGGCGTGCCGATCAACATCGAGACCATGCGCTACGCCATGGAACTGCGCTGGATCGGCACGCTGGCCCGGCATCGTGTGTTCCTGATCCGCAATCCCGGCTCCGATCACCCCATCGAGATCAGCGTTCCAGAAATTCCCGATGATATCCTCTATCCAGCCCAGGCCTATCTGGGCGAACTGCCGGGGTATGATTCCTCGTTGGCGTGGAATGAGCAGAAAGAAAACAAACCGAGCGAGCAGCATGGCTACGCCAAGATGTATTTCACCCGGGTCTTCACGCAGCTTGGCGTCAGTCTCGGGCACATCTTCCGCGCCCAGATCCCTGATATCGACATGCGCGATGTGGTGCTGAACCGCCGCATTCTCGTCGTCACGCTGCCCGCGCTGGAGAATTCCTCGGATACGCTGGCCGGACTGGGCAAGATCGTGGTCGCGGCCGGTCGCGGCGTCATGGCCCAGCTTCTTGGCGCCCGCCTCGACGGCCCTGCCGAGCAGGTCTTCAAGCTCAAGGCAGGCAGCGGCGACGCGCCGTTCCATTTTTTCTACGACGAACTCTCCGCCTACGTCACGGACGGCATGGACCGGCAGCTGGCCATGGGACGCGGCCTGAACTGCATGTTCTGGCTGGGGTTTCAGGATCTTCCGGGTCTTACGACACGCATCGGCGACAAAGCCTTTACCCTGCTCGGCAACGCCAACCTCACCCACGCCATGCGCCTGCAGGATGCCATGCGCACGCGCGAGTGGATCGAAAAACAATCCGATCGGGTTGAGGTCAGTCAGGCCACGCATTTCGAAGGTAACTCGGCTGGCAGTTACCGGGAAGGACGGGGTGCCGAAGTCCGGGAAGTCGCCCGTATTCCCTGGGCAGACCTTCAGTCACTCATCGAGGGCGAGGCCATAACGATGTATGCCGGTCGCATTGTCCATTCGAAGACGTTCTTTGCCGCCGTCAATGGGCGGTCAGGCGCGATCCGCATGGCCCAGCCGGTCATGCTTGCAGCGCCGCTGGACCTGAATCGGGTGCCCCCGGACCAGCAGTTGCTCGCCCTCCTCGCGACGATCGAAGGCGGCCTGTTTCAGTCTGAACTGACCACCGTACACGACGAGCCAGATGTTCGCGCACTCGAGGAAGCAGTCGACCGCCTCGGTTCAGGTTCTCAAGACATCCTGCGCAATTTTGCACAGATTGGTGCAGCAGTCGCCGCCGCACCACGCCGGGTTGCGACCGCCAAT
Organism: Komagataeibacter melaceti; assembly: GCF_003403295.1. Taxonomy (GTDB): domain Bacteria; phylum Pseudomonadota; class Alphaproteobacteria; order Acetobacterales; family Acetobacteraceae; genus Komagataeibacter; species Komagataeibacter melaceti. Next base: position 4,362 of record NZ_QUWV01000127.1, read on the forward strand.
GACGATGAAGAGAATGAGCATGCAGCCGGAACAGACATGCTGACACCATTTTCCTATATGCTGCGTGACGCTGCCTCCATCCCGAAACCCGGTTTTCAGACACCGCCCCGCACCATACCTCCCATCGACGGTCACCTGCTTGGACGCCTTGAAGCCATTGAACGCCGCGTGGACCGGCAGCCTGGTATAGCCCGGCGTCGGGCACTGCTTATATTGGGTGTCAGGGACGCGATGACAAAAGGCGCACCGAAGGAGGGCGCGGCCAGCACCGGGATGACCGAAAAGGAAATCCTCGCCCAGATCAGGATATTGCGCGAAAAAACCTCGGCATGACGGGCACGATCATCATCCTTCCCGGCGGGGAAAGGTTCCAGCTCGAATGGCGCCGGACCGACCCGGAGCGGTGGGAACGCCGCCTGAAGGCAAAATATGATGAGAGCCGGAGCGCGGAGCGTTCTGACAAGGCGCGATGCCTATGCCAGCATCGCGGCGCCGTACTACCTCTACAGATCCGTTACCGGGCGGACAGTCACAGTTATCACCTCGCCGTCTGGCCAAATGAAGGGCCGTTGCACGAAAAGACATGCCCCTTCTACAAGCCTGATCCGGAGAAAAGTGGGCGCGCCAGCTATGTAAATAGCGTAATTCGCGAGGGTGAGGATGGGGATGTCGCTGTGACCCTGTCGATCGGCCTGCGCCGCAAGGGACCACCCCGGCCAGTTGATGACACGCCGCTGCCTGCTTCAGATCGGCCCGGACAGGCGCGACAGCGCCGGATGACGCCTCTCGGGCTGCTCCATCTCCTGTGGGAGCGGGCGGGGCTGACCGAATGGCGGCCACAATTCGCCGGACACCGCACACCGACGGTCGCCCTGGGCCGGATCGCCTCTGCCGGAACCCGGATCCGGGCGCAGGGCAGACTGATCTCCGATCTTCTCTGTCCTGTTGCCCCAAGGCATGAAAAGTTCGGACGGCGTCTCCATGCCGTTGTCAGGACAGAAGGACAGGAAAACCATCTGTTCCTGATCGGGTTCGTGGAGGCTCTGGAACCAGATCCCAGGGGCAATTTCACCATGACCCTGAGCGGCCAGCGCAATGGTTACCGCTGCTTTCTGACAGTGCCTGCGGCCGAGAGGAACTGTCTTGCCCGGTCGCACCAGCTGGCGGCAGCCACGCTCGCCCTGCCCGAAGCGGCGCGGCAGGCACATGTTGTAGCGCTGCTCTATGTGACTGCACGAACCATCGGAACGCCCAATAGCCGGTGGAGGGGCTGGATCCAGGCGGAAGTCAGGACCGGTGCCCTGATGACCGTCTCTCGCAGCATGCTTCCTTTCGAAAGCAGCCATGAACTGGCGGTAGCCGATGCCCTCGTGGCAGCGGGACGCGCATTCGAAAAACCACTACGTTTCGACGCAGAACGGGATCTCGTTTTTCCCGACTTCATCTTGCAGGACACCGCGCGGAGTGACGGATATCCAATGGAAGTTTTCGGTCGCACGGACGAGGCCTACACTGCCAGACGAGCCGGGAAGGAAAACTACTACAACATGACTTTCGGCGCAGGCGGATGGTGGTCATGGGATGCGACAACGGGAAGCCGGATTCCAGCCTTCCCGCCCGCCAGAAAAGGAGCGATGCTGAGCTGATCACGTCAGACAATGCCTTTCATCCGGCTTGATGGGGCTCCAGACCTTGTCGACGCCACCGAACCCAGCCGGGACCATATCAACGGACACGAGGAGCAAACAGGCTGATCATGCGGCGCTTCAGTGAATGGGAATTATTGATCACAAAGACGAAGTGACGAACGCATACGCGGGGCCACGGCTGTCCATATATATTTTTTTACACAAGGCACCGTTTATATGCGATTTTAAGCATCAATAAACGGTTTTGGACAACTCGGCAGGAATCTAACTCCAATGGCGGACCCGATTGGCGGCATGTGGCTCGCACTGAAATATGATGCAGAGCCATTCGGTGGACTGGCTGTCAAAAGCCAGCTTGGAAGTCGCCGGTCGAGCAGTCATCATAATTTATACAGCATCGAGACATATCCCGAAAACATGCGTCCGGCCGACACGGCGGCCGCGCATCTGCAGTTTCATCTGCGACACGAACCCACCAGCCTGGAGTTGCTGGCGCGCGTCTTTGCGAAGACCGGACCAGGTTTTGTCCAGGAGTGGATAAACAGTGCACCGACCGGACAATATGCCAGACGGGCGTCATTTCTCTTTGAGTTCGTCACCGGACAAACGCTCGTGCCGCCAGTCGACCTCGGCGGCAACTACGTCTTCGCACTGGACGCATCTTTTCAGGTAACAGCTTCTCCGGACAAGACGAGCAACGTCAGCAGATGGCGCGTCCGTGACAACATGCCCGGGAACCGCTTTTTTTGCCCCTTTATCCCGCTTTCCAGTCAACTCAAGACGGCTGCGGAGATGGACGTATCTGCCGGTTACGGTGAACTGGTGCAGGAGTTCGGCGAGAGCATGCTTGCCCGGGCCGCAGTGTGGCTGACAAATCGTGAAAGCAAGGCAAGTTTCACCATTGAAGGCGAGGAGCATCAACTTGACCGGATCCAGCGCTTCAGCCACGTACTCGCCACGAGAACCGGGCAAGGGACAGTCCCCCTGACAGATACTGACCTTGCCGAATTGCAACGCAACATCCTCGGTGACGTCACAATAACCGAGCATTTTGGCTTGCGACTGTCTCCGGTATTCGTTGGAGAATACACGATGAGGTACGAGAATGTTGTTCACTACCTCGCGCCTCCCGCACAAGACGTAGCGGATATGCTTGAGGGATTAAAAATTTTCCTCGACAGGACTGAAGGACAGTCTCCTGTCATGCGTAGCGCCGTGGCAGCCTTCGGGTTTGTCTACATCCATCCTCTTTCTGACGGGAACGGCCGTGTCCACCGGTTCCTGATAAATGACGTTCTCAGGCGGGACGGCGCCATCCCCGACCAGATCATTCTCCCCATCTCAGCTACGATCATTGGAGACCCGACGAGCAGGCAAAACTACGACCAGATTCTGGACAGGGTTTCAAAACCCCTGATGCAACAGATCACGGATCATGTCTCTTTCGATCGTGACATGAAGACCTATCCTGATGGGATAAAATCCAATCTCGACTTCTCGAACCCTGATCTGGCGAGACCGGCTTGGCGCTATATCAATTTCGCCCCCCACGTTATCTATCTCAGCGCAGCACTGGAGATGACCATCAAGCACCACATGAAAGAGGAAGCCATATATCTCCGGTCACACCATAATGCCCGGCAGGCACTCAAGGAGCTTATTGAAATGCCGGATATGGATGCCGACCGCATCATCAGGTCATTACGGGATACTCGTTTCATACCCAGCGGCAAGATTCAGAAAGAATATCCCATGATCGAAAAATTCAGGCTTTGGAACGCCATCTCTGAGGCGCTGAGGCGTTCATTCTCTGAATGATTACACGTGGACCGCTCGTGATAAGGAGAAAGCTGTCCGTCACCAGACATGGGATCTGCAAAAGGATTGTCCGAGCGGAAAAGGCAGGCTGCCCTCGTGACAGCACAACTTTGTAGTCATCGCTTATAGATTTTCACTGAGAACTGAATTCTTCCACAAGGTGCATAACGCAAGGGCTTAGGATCGCGATCCGCAACCTGGATTGTATAAAAGGCATCTTTCGTCGGGATTTATCGACGTCACGCCCCGAACTGGATCATGGTCCGGTCAAATAGGAACATCCCCAGTCGACACCCTACAGCGTAGCGAAGAAGTTCTGCCTTCGCATATTGCTGCGTTCCTGAGCCAGGAGATCGCCGCGCCGCCCGGTCCGGCGGCGCGTTCCACTTCTAGTGAACAGCTTTCTTTCTGCCCCGACGCCTTCCTTGTGGCTTGTCAGGCAATGCAGGATCCGTCGCGCCCTCATCACCAGATTTGGTGGCAGTGGACGTTATATCCCGCCCCAGCCCAATCTCTCTTGCAAGTTCCGATCGGCGTACTGTGTAATTGGGAGCGACCATAGGGTAATGAGATGGAAGTCCCCATTTCCGCCGATATTCTTCAGGCGTCATACCATAGGATGCCTGCAGATGCCGTTTGAGCATTTTCAGCTTTTTCCCATCTTCAAGACATATGATATAATCCGGAAATACGGACCGCTTGATGGGAACGGCAGGTATCTGTTCTTTTACTCCCGAAGTAGTCGGGACGGACAATGAATTGTAAACAGCCCCAATCAGCCTGATAAGTTCGTCCGGCGATATTTTATTTCCCGATACATAAGCAGTTATGATTTCCACGGCCAGCGTCAGCTGTCTTTGTTGTTCTTCGGGCATTGTCCATCACCTTAACAGACGAAAAAACTGTGGCCCTATATATAACACCGCTACTGGGAATAGTCCTCGACGTTTTCGACGATTTGGCAGATTGCAGAACAGGTATGCTCTTGAGCAGATATCCAATAGGATCCTGTGCCTGCTCATCTGTATTTTATCTGACCGTCAACACTTCTTGCTTTCTACAGCAATCCTGTTACCCGTTTCCCGCCCAGCATCAAGAAGCCATATCTGCAATACGAAATCATCTGGAGCCGGTGTCAGCAGAACACTCAGACACAGCTTCCTCCTCGGCCCAGGAAGGTCTTGAGACGTGAACATGCCCGGAAGCTTCAGTCGCGCCAATAATGCGCAGCAGACTTTCAGGGATCGGTTCACGCACAACATCATTGAACCGGGCACGCAATTCGTTCTTCAACCAACAGTCGAACGGATCAGGATCTCCCCGGAAAGACACATCGTCCATCATTGGCCTGTTATCTGCTGCTCCCCGCCTGCCTGACGATACGCAGCCGACTTCGTTGCGCAAATGACCAAAGCGTGCGTCAGATCTGAGATGTTGTCGCGGTATGGCACACTGTCAGCGGGATCCAGATACGGGTGAGAACAGCAGAAAGCCGGACGCTCTAAGTGGCGGCGCCTGGCGACGCAGATGGCACAGGGGGACGCCTGCCCAGCACCTGGGCGGCCCGTTGGCTCCGAAGCGTCTGCTCCGCACCCGTCATGACCGCTGGTGCGTTCCTGATCATGACCTGCAGCCTGGCGTCGATCTCGGCCAGACGCGCCTTATGCAAGCGCTCGGCCTGCCGCGCCTGCGTTTCCAGAATAATCTCCCTTCCATAGGGGCGACCTGACTTCGTCAGTGTCTCCTGCATGCGCCCAAGCGCGATCAGTTCGCGGATCCTCGCATCCCGGGCCTTGCGGGTTCGGGCAACCAGATCCGTGCCCAGTGATTTATATGGTTTATGCGCCATTTTCTTTGCCACATGATTCCACAGATCGTCACTAGTGATGGGAGTCGTATCCCCGAGCGCCCTCTGGTTCCGGACCGCCTCAAACGTCGCGCCATCGGAGATCATGGTCCATGTGGTTCCACGCGCCCGGCTTTCCGCGACGTATGAGGTAAATCCCGTCGCCAGTTCGACGCCTCGCGGCAGGGCGTTGATGTGCTCATCTGAAGTAAGCCCCTGTGCCGCATCAATCGTCATGGCATGTCCGAACCCCAGCAGTACCCGACCAGTCTTCGCGTCACGAAACCGCCGCCATTCAACATCAGCAACAAGCCCCTCCTTCGTGCGGACGCGAAGCCCCGCATCGCCATGAGCCAGAACTTCCACCACATCGCCGTTATTTCCGACTGTGGCGCCCTTTCCATCCACACTGCCCCATGTCCGACGATACAGCCGAAGCCGGTCGCCCATAGCGATCGCAAGATCATAGGTTTCGCCGCGCTGATCAATAGCCTGCACGGTGATTTCATGCGTCGAGATCTCGCCGCGCTCCTGCAGGATTGTACGGACTGCCCGACTCAGATCGGCAGCATCCTGATTGGTCAGTGCCGACATGCTGATCGTCTTGGTCCGACCACGCCGTAGGCCGGCACCCTCGGCGGCCAGGGCATCGCGACGCGTCACATACAGCCGGGCAATATCCTGCAGGACTTCCTCATGGTCGCCGCCGACCAGACGGATCGTTCCATCCGCCCGTTTCATATCAATCGCGTCCCGGACTTCCTTCAGATGGAACCTGTTACGGACGTCGTCATCATTTTCCTCGTCGGTATGCGCGTTGGCCGCAGCCCCCTTGAACTCGTGGGATTCCAGATCGCTCTCTTCCGGCTCTGCGCCACGAAACAGATCAGCAATCTGGCGATTTCTTGCAGATACCTGCCGGACACTGGACAGAAGCTCAGGCATATCTTCCGGATCCAGGACCCGGCGCAGCATCTCGATGGCGTCCCCTGCCTCGATATTCTGCGCCTGCTCGTGGTCACCCAGCGCCTTGATCGTGCAACCGGTATCGCGCTGCAACTGTAACAGGCGAAGCATCTGGCGCGGGCCGACCTGACCGACCTCGTCAATCACCAGCACCGTATTCTGGTCCACATCAACGTCACCGCGCTCCAGCCGCGCCAAAAAGGGCAGCATCGCGCTTGTGTCAAAGATGCCGGCCTCACGTAATGCGTCCGCCTGGCGCCAGGCATTGGCAATCCCGATAACCCTGCGACCATTCGTGTCATAACGCGTATCATGTTTCCACGCATCGACCAGCGGAGACAGCAGGGCCGTCTTCCCGGAACCCGCGACGCCGGTGAGCATGGAGAGCGCACCGCCCCGGCCAAGAGCGTAGATCGCAGCCTTCTGGGTCTTTCCATGCTCGCTTGCGAAGTCGAGGGGTGATCGTCCGATCGCTTCCGTGATCTGGCGGTCCGACAGCGCCCCGCTCCGGTCTCCTGAAGCACGAGCCGCCTGAATCGCGAGGTCCTCCTCAATGGCGATCTGCGCGGAATTCGTCACCCTCAGCCTGTCGCCACGCATCTCCTGAATCAGCGAGACCCGTTCCCCGCCGAGTTCAAGACCACGCTGTTCAATAAGGGCCACGACATGATCAATGTCCTTCACGCCACCCTCGATGCCGGTGCCGATCAGGCCCCGGGCCGCATACGTTCTGAGCTTGTCGTGATCGATCACGGCGGCTGTTTCAAACTCCCTCGCGAGATGGCGCGCAGCGAAACGGTAGGCAATATCGTATCGTTGTTCCCTGGCGCCCACGGGCGCTACTGGCGTGCCAAGCAGACTTTTTTTCTCCCAGCCAAGACGCCTGGCCTGCTCGTGCCATATCTCATGGTCACTCGTACCTTTATCCTTGTCGAGCCGGGCTGCCAGGCCGGCCATGGACAGGATGCGGCGCTTGCGTTCGATCGGCATATGCGCCCAGTCCGCTCCTTCCGCCGCGGCATACTCCTTGGCCGCCCTGATGACGTTGCGTCGTCCCTTGCTGAAGAAATCCGATATATCCTGCGGCACGGCCGAGATGACCGTCGCCTGTTCACTCGCATCGTATTGCTGGGCGATGCCGATCCGGCGCAGTTCATCGGCGAGCTGTGCCTGGAAATATGCTCCAAATTCATGAACGCGCGATCGCAGCCGCTTCGTGTCGAGTGAACCCACATGTCCCTCTTCCGTAACCACGACATTGAACAGGGCATTATGGATATGGGCATGGGGATCGCCGCCTGCTGGCGTATCGATCAGATAGGTCTGACCTGTCCCCGCGTCACGCGCCTCGACCGTCGGGCGCGCGGTATCATGCCGGAATGACACCCAGGCGACCTCGCCCGGGTTGGCACCGTCTTCGCCTCCATGACCGCGCCGCGCGAAGCCGATTTCCCGCGCGACATAGAGCATGGTGGCGTCGTTTGCCCGATCAATGGCGTGCCAGATGGCTGCCCTCTCGGCCTCGGTCGGCGCAAACTCGGCCGCAAGCGTAACTGATTTGTGTGGCGCCAGGGTCAGATCATAGGCACTGATCTTGCGGGCATTCCTTGACCAGTCATCGCCATTATCGGCCCTCTTTGCTTCAAACAGGCGATTGAGTTGCGCGTTCTTAGGTGGTGTCTTCGGATCAATGCCAAGAGCCGCTGCAATCTCGGGTCGCATGTCCGGTCGCCACGAGGCCCGCCCATCGCGACCGGTGTAATAGCTGGTCAGTCGGCCACCATCCGCGTCGGGCACTTTTCCGGGCCGGGTACGGAAATCGTGCTCTGGCTCTGGCAGCTCCTGCGTGAAATAGGCAGTGATCAGGCGACCACTACTCTCAGCCGAGATTTTCCGGAACGTCATCATCAGACACCCGTTCCGTCCTTTTCCTCGGGTCGAGAGGTGAGGGGCGCCCGGCCCTCCTGAATATCGAGGGTTCTGCCGGTTGTGGCGTCAATATGCCTGAGAACAGGGCCCTGCGCGGCGACAAGTGTCACCAGTCGGCCGAGGATCTCATCAAGTGTCGGACCATCAGATTCCTTCGGGGCGAGAATTTCAATGATCAGGGACAGCTTGTCTTCGATCATTCGAAGCCGTTCCCGGATATCGTCGTCCCAACTTGCGGTCGTGTTAGGTTTTCCGACTGACTCGCTCATCATCGTCACCCCCCCGTGTCAGAAACACGGGAAGCGTGACGCGGAATCATGCGACCGTTCAGACCTTCTTCTGGTTAGCCCCGGTGAGCTGGTCCTTGACCGCCTTGGCCGGCGCAAAAACCAGCTTGCGCGAGGCCGGAATCTGCATCTCAGCACCGGTCGCCGGATTGCGACCCATGCGGGCAGCGGTATGCCGGACGGTAAACTTGCCAAAGCCAGGCAGCGATACCTCATCGCCGACCTCTGCAGCCTGAACGATAGAGGCCAGGACGGTCTCAAGAGCGGTCTTCGCATCGGCCTTCGTGCCGCCCGTGGCTTCGGCGATACGGTCAATCAGATCGGTGCTTTTCATCAACGCTGTCTCTTTCAATTAAGGTGACACGGAAAGATCGAATCACAACCGTGGCGGCTTTATGATTTCTCTCGGGTAGGCACGATGACGCTGCGGGACAGGTCCACCCCGATGCGAATGGCGTCATCAAGCTGGCGACCGATACCACTCTGCAAGACGGCGGAGCAATACATCGCCCCGTCGATTTTGCAGCATACGCTCCAGACCGACCCGATCAGGTTCATGGCGTGAACCAGCCCCTCCACGTCGTGACGATCCAGATCGCGAATGAACTGATGAGGATCAACCTCCTCAATGTATGGCTCCTGTCCCGGCATCACAAAAACCATGTGAGGACCAGGCCGCGAAAGACGCCTGAGAAGATCCATCTGACTGCTGGTGACTGTAAGTTGCACGGCACTTCCGGGGCATCCGCCGGGGATATAGGCACCGGTTCGACTGATCTGTGGCATCACCTCTCCGGTAATCCAGCGCCGAACCCGTTTGGCAACAGGCTTTCGAGAAATGAACGTCAGGTGATTGGCTCCGCTTTCACTGACGAAGAGCTGTTCCTGCGTCCCGCCTGCCGTCACCACGCCAATACGGCAATATTCATCATCATCAAGCCGTTTGACCGTCGCAGAAGGATTGCTGAGGCCCAATATGGAGCAAATCTCCCGCGCCGAGATCCATCGCCTTCCGGTGACTTCCTGAACTGAGATCCGGGTGTCTTCAAATGTCAGATAGTCTCGTTCGCTTTTATGCAGAATAGGTTGAACCGGATCACTGACCGGCTTCCTGACTCGCGGCCTGTTAGGGATGGTATCTCGCATCTCATATCTCCCCTTTTCCTAAGGAGATTGTGCGCGGGGAACATGCGACCTCTTGTTAAAATGGGCTCAGCGGCATCCGGAAGGGTCTAAGCATTGCTTATACCCTTTCCAACTCCCCCGCTCCTGGCGGCGAAGCCGCCCGCACCAACGGTGCAATGGTGTATGAGGACCCGCTATTTATGGGTAGGCGCAATGTCGGCCTCGGGTATGTCAATGGGTCGTCGTAAGGGTAGTCGTTGGGTCGTGAAACAGTCGTTCCGTCCGTGCGTCAAGGGTAGGGATATGGGTCGTTCATGAGTATGCGCGCGCAGATCACATGTGAGAATCTGCATGCTGACGAAGTTGCGCCCCAGGTATGATGATGCAGGAGGGGATGAATCATGACAGGCAGGTTCGGCAAGGAACGGCTGAAATCGCTCATTGAGAACCATAGGGCCCGAGACAGTGCGACACCTCTCTATCGGTGGCTGCTCACCAACTGCGAGGACATAAGCGCACTGCGATCAAAAGGGGATTCCTGGGCTCCCTATGTTGCCGCAGCCCGAGAAGATGGCCTTGACCTTCCGGACGAAAAGGAAGCGATGAAGCGTATGGAGCGCTATTGGCGCCGTATGGCCGGCACCCGCCGCACGCATCCGGAAGCTGAACAGGTTCCACAATCTCCTGACACCGAAAGCGCCATGCAACCCAGCCGCTTCCCTCGCGGCTGGAGGCCCGCTGTTGTCGATGACGGTCGCGTAAGCTGCGCGCCCGATGGAACTGGCGTTCCCGCACAAATAGTGCCCGCCGAAGAAAACGCACAGGTCGCATCATTGCCTGCGACAGTGCCAGTGTGCTCGGACAGCGAGACAACCGGGGAGAAGAACTTCCCCATTGGTCGCGCCCGGGCCGAGGCCATCAAGCGGGATCTTCTTGCGCGGCTGAAGCGAAAGGAGCCCGGTTTTCATCGGGAGTAAGGCATGGCATCCGCCACGATCACAGACGCCGCAGACCCAACGGAGCTGGTGACACGCCCGACACTGCTCGTAGCCATCGGGCGCCAGCGGGTGGGAAAGACGACATTCCTCAAATCGCTGGCCGAGATCACGGCCCAGCAGGGAGGCAGACCGGAGATCTGGAACACGGATTCCATGAACCGCTCGCATACGCTTTCATCGCTTGGTCCGCAGGTTCTGGAAGCGGACAGCATGTCCCCGACCGGGCAGGCTGCCTGGCTCGAAGGGCAGATCGAGAAGCTGGTTGAATCCCGCCATGATGCGATCCTCGACATCGGGGGAGGATGGACTGCGATGCACGAACTGATCCGCTCATCTCCCCTTGTCGCGGCGCTGGACGAGCTCGGGATCTCGCTTGTGACGATCTTCATGATCGGCATGGAGAATGCGGACATCGACTATCTGCAGGACCTTCAGGAGCAGCACGGATTCCTGCCGCCCCGCACGGCAATTGTCATAAATGAAGGCCTGCTTCCCGTCGGTATCGATACACCTCAGGCGGTCAGCCAGATCCTCGAAAACGAAGCGGTGCTCAACGCTCTGGACCGAGGCGCCGCGCACGGTGTGTTCCCCGCGATCAACGGGCTGAAGAAAATCGCGGATCGTGGGCAGTCGTTCATGGATTTTGCTGCGAACAAGCCGGTTCCCGGACAGCCGAAAAGCTCGGTATTCGACAGGCTACGGGTCAATCGCTGGCTCAAACGGGACGTGCCCCTCTTCCTGCGCGACCTCGGAGCGGACTATCTGCCCCGGATGCCGAAGGGATTGCCCGACGTGGTGATGGAGAATGTCTGATGGCAGCCCAAGGCGACATCGAGGCGGCAGACCGTGAATTCGCGGTCCGAATGGAGAACCTGCGCCGGGTCGCCGCCCAGTGGGTCGAGCGTCCGATCGCGCCCGAAGTCGAAGTGCTTTCAGCACTGGTCGCAGCGATAGACCAGATCGGCACCCTCTGCATTGAAGCCAGGCGCGCCTCCATCCGCTCCGTTGCCGAGAGCAGGCTGGTGGCCGAACAGCAGCGCGAAACCCTGGCACAGGACACGATCGCCATCCGCAGTCACCTCAGGGACGGCATTGAAGCGGTGCACACGCTGCGCACCATCAACGAAAAACTGGTCGAGAAGAAACTCCTCGCGATCACGGCGGATATGACGAAAGGATTAAGGGGCGCCATCGAGAGCCAGGCCACGGCCATGACCAGACGGTACAACCTGCAGACGGCCTTTCGCATCCTGGGATACAGTTCCATCGTCCTGATAGCGGGATTTGCGCTCGGCCGGATGCCCTGAGCGTGTCCACGACGGACACGCTCAGGGCCGGAACCGAAACACCGTACCAATTACTGACACAGGTCGCATGATGCCGGCCGATCCTGTCCGCCTCGCAACAGGAGGCCAAGGTGATCCGGCTCCCCTTCCCATGCCGCCACACGGCGCCAGCGACCGTGGTCCTCGTAACGTGCGGCCTCGTCGCGCCGCCGATCGGGCACGCACAGACAGTAAATGTGCCGGGCGGGCTCCCGACACATGTCAACGCAACCTATCAGGAACCGGGGCTCGGTGGCTGGACCCCGGGCACGACGGGGACAGCCCAGGCCACCAGCGGAAACGGCGCCGTCAGCCAGACAACGACAGCAGGCACGTCCGACAGCGATGCGCTCGAGACCCTATACCAGCAGTCCTGGGGCTATGCAGCAGCCCAGAACGCCGAGGCGCTGGGCGTCAATCCGTCAGCACTGGCCGCGACCTGCGTGGTGGAATCCGGTTGCCAGAACCTCTACACGGCCGGAAACGGCAGTACGATCACCGGCGCGTTCCAGATGAGCAACGGGACCTACAGCCAGACCCTTGGAGAGGCACTGGCTGCAGACCCCTCGCTGGCCTCATCCATCACCAGCGGCACGGCGGGCCAGCAGGATCCGGCAACGCAGGCAGTGGCTGCAGCGCAGTATCTCAAGGATGCCGCAACCAGCCTGCAGCAGAGTGGCATCAGCAACCCGACAGCCCTTGATGCCCGGGCCTATTATAACTTTGGCCCGAGCGCGGGCGCTGAAATCGCGACGGCCGACGACAGCAGCCTCATGTCGTCCTACATATCGAGCACGGCGATGTCGGGGAACAATATCAGTTCAACCACCACGGTCGGCCAATGGCGCGCGGCGGTCGCAGCAAAAATGGGCAGTGCCGCGTCCAGTTCGATCCTGACCGGCTGACGAGGAGTCCAGCATGAGGTTTTCCCACCGGGCCGCGATCCTTGCGGCCATCACCTGCAGCATCAGCCACCCGGCCTTCGCGCTGCATAGAACCCCGGTCCGTGCGCTCGACGGGTACAGATGCATGGCCCTTGATGCACCTGAGCGGGTCATGATGGATTTCAGGCATCCGATCCCGCTGCAGAGCGAACCACGGGACGATGCCCCGAGCCTTGCGCCCGCGCTGGCGGTACTCCCGGTCGCCACGAACGCACCGCCTACGAACGGCTACGTCCGGAGCATGAATCTCGCATTGCGTCCCGGCTGGGTCTCGACAAGATGGCTAAAAGCCTACGACGCGGTCCATCCCGGCATGACCTGCACGCCCTACATCATGAATGACGGCAAGCTTGGCTTCGTGTTCGGCAGGGCGACACAGTAGGTTTGTCATCTCCACAATCCGGCATGCTGCATGGCCTACATTGTTTTCCCCGGGAGCGGATCAGGGAAGGCCGCTGCCCGCCGGGAGGACCGCGAGGTGCCCGGGTCAAGCCTGAGGGCATGCCCCTGAGGTGGACCGGGTTGCCCGGAGCGCGGGGCACCGCCCTGCGATCCGGGCGGCCCTGTTCACTGAAAGGGGCGTGTCCTCACCGCGCGAAGCGCGGCGCGTAGCGGGCTTGAGGCGGGCGCCTCGCGGCGACATGCTGGTTTCAGGGCATTTTTTTACAAGCACGATGGCGACCCCGGACACCAGAAGCAGGAACCCGGTTTCCGGGCTCCTGCGGCGTGGTCTCTCAAGGCGTTGGATCGTCGGGCCACCAGGGGTCGGGGGCGTCCGCGATCTCGCGCGCTTTCGCTTCGGCTGCGGCGATGGCAGCGGCCCTTGCGGCCGTGGTCGCCTCCCGCCATGCGTCGATGCCGTGGTCGGCAATAAAGTCATGCGCGCCGTCATCTTCAGGGTGTGGCATTTCCGGGCCATGATAAAAAGGATTGCGATGCCAGACGTCCCGGTCCGTCAGGACCCAGGCGTGGTGGGGCGCAGCACGCGAAAGCTCAAGGGCTTCGTCGCGGTCTGCCATGGATTCATATTCGCTCATGCGGGTCGATCCTTGCGGAAAGGTACCTAGCCGTGGGTGGCCGGACCCGCCGTGGGTCCGGCCGGGTCGGTCAGAAGCCGAGGGCATCCATCTCGGCGGCTGCGGCCCGCTGGTCGATGGTGCGGGCGTTGCTGGCCGTGTAGGGCTTCCACGGGGTGCCGATCATGTCCTCGTAGGCGGCAAGGGCCCCGCGGGCGGACGCGACCAGAGCGGCGGCCTTGATCCCCTGCTCGGCTGCGAAGCGGCGGGCGTTGGCCGCCCTGTTTTCCAGCCCGTCGACGCCCATCCGGTCCTCTTCGCGATACTCGTTGAACTGTGAGGACAGTTCGCGGGCCTGCGCGCGCTTGGCGTCATAGAACTGGGCGGCCCCGAAGGCGGACGCGACAGCGGCGCCCGCCATGCGCTGGAGGTGCATTTCCAGCCCCTTGTCGTTCTGCTCGCCGTTCCATGTGGTCACGACCAGCACGGGCGAGAGGCTGCGGGCGATGACGGTGAAAGCCTGCCGGGCCGTTTCCGCGAGGGCGTCGGCGTCGAAGTCCTCAAGGCCGAAATGGGAAACGATCTTGGTGATCTGGTCGGGAACGGGGATCAGGGCTTCGGCGGCCTCGATGGTGATGACAGGCGCACGCCGGGCCGCTTCCTCGAAGCGGCGGGCAGCGGGGGCCTTCTGGCCCGATTTTGCCTTGCTGGCTGCTTTCTTCTCTTGCGCGGAAGCAAGGGCGGCGGTCATTGTGTTGGTAGCGTTGGACATGAAAATTGACCTTTCTGTCTGGCGTCAGCCCTGTCCGGTGTTCCAGCACCGGGCGGGGCGTCTGTGGCGGGAACCATTTCCCTCTCCACAAATAAAGAATAGTACAGACAGAATATAAATGCAATAAAAAAGACAATATATTAGAAGTAAATATTAGTTTACTATTGTTTTTATTACATTTATTTCCTTATGCCCAATTTTATTAATCACAGTATTATTATGTATTACATAAGTATTGATCCTGCAGAACCCCAGGGCGAGCGGTCGAACCGTTGCGCGAAAGCGTGGAGACCCCGCAGGGGGCTCCAGTGAGGTTAGCGGCGCAGCCGCTTAGCGAACCAGAGTGAGAGAACCCCGAAGGGGCCGCCCCTGATTTTCTTTTTTTTCTGCTGAACAGAGATGTTTCCCGGACCAGGTGTTTCGGGAAAGGAAACTGTCTCCAGATGCCCTGGGCTTACGCCGCGTTTTGCGGGCATGCGCTGCAGGGACACAGATCCAGTTCATCTGTGACCCGCGACATGACTTCAGATACTCTTGATGAAACCGGAAGGCGTGCCTTTGGCAGGATCGACAAACACCACGTCATCCGGTGCCCGGCGCGGTGTGTCGATGGCAAGAAAAATGACAGGATCACGCAGGATACGCGGCACCGCATGTACCGCACGCCGCGGAAAGACCAGCAGGTGCCCGGGAACAAACGGCGCTTCCTCAGCCGGGTCATCAATCCAGAATGTCCCTTCTCCGGAAAGCACATGGAGGACTTCATCACACTGGGTGTGATAAGAGGCCTGCTGTGATCCACCATATGATGTGCCCCGAGGGGTTTTACCCAGTCGCGTGTTTCTGGCCGGGAGGCGGTGGCGATGACCGTGACGTCGGTCAGGACCCGGCCCCTCACCCGGAACATAGACGGTTCCTGGTATTTCCCGCCCCAGTCGCATGACGGACAGATATACGGGACACGCTATCGGGCCATGGAACCACAGGGGGAAACGGCGTGGCACGACTTCGACGTCATCGCATTAAGCCTCCCGGCAGATGCCGGCTGACGGCCCATGAGGCGCAGGTCTGGCGGTCCTTTCGCGCCGCTATCCAGGGCGAGAAAGGAGAGAGCGCCGTAGCCCATATGCTCGACCGGAGCGGCCTGGCCGTGCTGCACGACGCCATACTGCCGACGGGTGACGGCAGGACGACCCAGATTGACCATCTGTTCCTCAGCTCAAGGGGCATCCATGTCGTGGAGACAAAGCGGTATGGCGGCGAACTGACCGGACACCCGGAAGATGAACGGTGGCGACAGCGTTTTGCTGGCGAGGCGCCCGACGCCCCGCCCCGGCTGATTTACAGCCCGGTGATGCAGAATGCCGCCCATTGCCGGGCCGTCTACGCGCTGGCCCGCCTCGTGGACCCGACCATCCAGGTCTTCAGCCACGTCGTGATGACGGGAACTGCGGTCCTGTCACCTGCGCTTGTCGCCTGCACCCTTTCCCTTTCCGAGTTGGAAACCCTGCTACATGGTCTTGAGCGCAACGTGCCGCGGGGCACACTGA
This sequence comes from Komagataeibacter melaceti, assembly GCF_003403295.1. Taxonomy (GTDB): domain Bacteria; phylum Pseudomonadota; class Alphaproteobacteria; order Acetobacterales; family Acetobacteraceae; genus Komagataeibacter; species Komagataeibacter melaceti. Next base: position 20,587 of record NZ_QUWV01000127.1, read on the forward strand.
CTGACGCATGGCGGCGCATCAGGCTGGCCTGCCATGTCAGCGGGCATCAGTAAGCGGCCTCCCTGTCGAGAAAATCGAGCAGTTCCGCGATTTCCCCGGTTGAAAGCATGCGCCCGCGACAGGCCTCGCTATCGCGGGGAAAATCGAGCGGCTCACCACCATGGTCACGGTTGCCGGCACTGATCCAGAGTACCCGCTCCGGCTCCTCGGGATCATAATCGAGGCGAACCCCAAGGCCATCTCCAAGGTCGATGAAATCGGAGAACAGGTCGTCCTCACACCGAAGCGGAAGCGTGCCGATTTCCACACCGACCCATCTGTCGGGAAATCTGGCCCGGAGAAGGTCGGTGAGCTGGCGCGTATGCGGCCTGAGATCCGTCGGATCCCGGACGGGCGGCGGTGGCTCCAGGGGCTGCAGGAAACCCGCCTCGTCATCATCCCAGTCATCGGGCTCAATCGGCGGCACTGGCTTTTTCGCCATAAAGCAGACGTCCTTCGACCAAAAGAAAAGCAATTTAAGACCGAAGCGTCGGACGGAACCAGCCTGTTTGGTGCAATGCCCCGGCCACGCGAACGCATGTCGCCGCTGCCGGAGCATGCATTGTCCGCATTCACAAGCCAAGCGCATTCAGTTCCTGATCAACCTGCCTCCAACGGCCGTCAGACTGACGTGGTTCGTTCCTGCCATGATTCCAGCTGCTGACCCGGTTCTCGAGTGGAATTTCGTCAATGAACCGGCTCGGACGGGAAGATCCGCCCTGGCGATAATCACAGAACGTGATCGTGGCCTGCTCCATAGCCCGGGTCAGCGCCACATAGGCAAGGCGACGCTCCTCTTCGGAATTGCGCGACATCGCACCGGGGAAAATCGCCTCTTCCCACGCAGGAATAAAGACGTGACGGAATTCCAGTCCTTTCGACCGGTGCATGGTCATGAGCTGAACGCGATCACGCCCTTTTTCTCCAGGTGCTCCGCCCGCCAGTGCCGCGTGCTCCAGGAGGTGTTCCACGCGCCGGAAACCCTGGGCCAGTTCGATCAGTTCCGCGAGGTTTTCGCGCTGGGTTGCCGCTTCATCCGAATCATCAGCCCGCAGCATGTCCAGATACCCTGTTGCCTCGAGCAGGCCGGTAAGGCGCTCCCCAAGGCTTTCCCCTTCCCGACATCCGATCTGTCTGAGAATCTGGACGAATCCCTGCACCGCCACGGCACATCTCGGGGACAGCCGAGTCCGTGTGGCCGCCGCGCATAGCGACAGACCACCCGCCGAAGCCTCTATCTCGATTTTCCCCAGGCCCCTGGCGCCAAGGCCCCGCGGGGGCCGGTTGGCCATCCGCCGAAAGGCTTCGTCCGACCTGCGCTCATCGGGCCATGCGCAAAGCGTCAGCAGGGCCAGAGCGTCCTTGACGGCGGTACGCCGATAGAAACCCATATCCCCGATGATCTCGTAGGGAACACGAGCGTGGAGCAATGCTTCCTCCAGCGTTCGGGAGAGCCGGTTCTGGCGGTAAATGATAGCCATGTCATGCCAGGCGACGCCGGTCGCTGCGCGACGGCCAATCTCCCGGACGATCGCCGCAGCTTCCTCGGTGGCGTAGGAGAACCCCAGAACCTCGATCGGGAGGCCCTCGCCCCGACGTGTAAACAGTGTCTTTTCGATCCGCGACGGGTCAAATGAAATCACCGCATTCGACGCATCAAGAATATTGCTGGTGGAACGGAAGTTCTCCTCGAGCTTGAACGTCTTCACAGCAGGAAATTCACGCGGGAAGTTCCGCAGGAAGCCGACTTTCGCCCCCCGCCAGGAATAGATGCTCTGGGAATCATCACCCACACAGAACAGTTCACCAGACGTCCTGCTGAGCAACGTGAGCCACAGGTACTGGGCGCGGTTCACATCCTGAAACTCGTCCGCCATCACGGCCGTAAAACGGGCGGACCACCGGCGATGGTATGCCGCATCATGCAGCATCGCGAGGGTCGGCCACATCAGCAGATCACCAAAATCCGCCGCGTTCTGCTCGCGCAGGATCGCCTGGTAACGACCATACAACCCGACGACAAAGCGCCAGCTTTCGTGATCCACATGGAGATTCGCCGACTGCCGCCTGCCGATCAGGCTTTCAACATGCGCGAAAGCAGCCACCGGTGTGATCAGATCCTCTTTCAGCCGCGCAATCCGCTCGGCCATTTTTTTGATCTGTCTCGCATCTCCTGGCGCTCCTTCCTGCGGCACGGGAAGCTTTTCCTTAGGGACAGTCCTGATCAGGCGGCGGACAATGGCGAGACTGTCCTCGGCGTCACGAATGTCAAAACCGCTACGCAATTGCGCCACTTCAGGCTCGGCCCGTAGCTGTCGGGCCGCCAGGGCATGAAACGTTCCAAGCCATGTGGGTACCGAGTACGTCCCAAGAACGTCTCCGATGCGCTTGCGCATTTCCTGGGCGGCCTTGTTGGTAAAGGTTACACAGAGGATCTGGCCAGGAACCATGCCATGCAGTCCGACGCGGGTTGCGACCCCGGCTGTCAGGGTTTTGGTCTTGCCGGTGCCTGCCCCTGCCAGAACCAGAACATATCCCAGCGCCATCGCCGCGCGCCGCTGTTCTGGCGTCAGACTGTCAAGGACTGGCGCAAGCGCGCGCGGAACGGGAAGATCACCGGTCATAGCTCTTCCAGCCCTTCCGCCACGCAACCCGGGGTGGTAGTGATCTTACCGGTCGAGAGCAGGATCGTCGCCGGATAGGAAAGATCCCAGTTCCCAAGCTGACCTTCCCAGCGTCCATCGATAACCAGGCCGACAGGACAGCCCGGCCGCTCATAGAGGCGGACTGCACTTTGCGGTATCGGGGAATCATCTTCTGCCTGCGCCAAACGCTGGCGCAGGTGGCGGTTCCAGATGCCTCGAGCCGGGCGCGAGCGGGCAAACGTTCGTGCAAGGTCTGCCTTCATCGCCAGACGCGTAATCCCCAGATCCGCATAGTCTGAAACAGATCCCATGACCCTCTCCTATGTGAGATGATCCTGCGCGCAGGACCGTTCGGCGCCCGCCTCTGTGGCACGCCAGCCGTAAATGACGATCATCCCGTGATGCCGTCTGTCCGGTGAGCCCAAAGGACTCACGCTGGTTCACAAGGACATCCCCGGCGATGAACCTGAACGTGGCCCAGCGGGCTTCCCCACACGTTCAGACGGCGCAGGCAATGACGGAGCCGAAACCCGCGGCGGCCGCTGCGTGCCGTGCGCCTCGGCCTGACCCAGCCATGACGGAGACACCGTCTCCGGCTGCGCTTTCGACCCCGAACCCAGGACTTCGGACAGGCGGCACAAGGGCGCAACGGGAACAGAACCCGCCTCCATTCCTTCCCTGCGGGTCCTCAGGACCGCATTCCAGTCCTCTCCCGACCCTTTCGGAGATATCCGCCCCGACCAGAGACCGACGTCCTGTGCCATCGCAGCGAATTTCCCGGCATAACGATCCCCCTGCATGTCGTTATCAACGGCAACAACCAGTCGCGCTTCAGGCTGGGCGGCGACCTGCATCATGACCCGTTTCAGGTTCGCTTCGCTCTCTGGGCTCATGCCGCCCCCTGTCGAGGTATAGAGCGTTCCCTTCGGAAAGCGGTCGAGTGCAGCAAAGGACAGTGCATCAATGGCCGCCTCGGTGACAACAAGGCGCGTCACCGGTTCTTCTCCTCCGTCGGCCCGGAAACAGAAGAGACGCTTGCCAACTCCGCCCGTCGAAAACCCCTTGTAATCCGGCCCCCGCATTTCCATGCCGGTGAACTGCCCGTCCGCATCCCGGTGGCCGAACCAGGCGGTTCCGTGCGGGCCTTCCTTCAGCGCCCCCTGCTGTCCGGCAATCGCGACAATATGGTCAGGCAACCCACGAATCTCCGTCAGATAGCGCCATGCAGCCGTCCCCTGCCCGGGTGCGGTGCGACGGTTCCACAGTTCAGCGGGATCGCGCCGCGATCTGTCAGCGGCTCCCTTCGTACGCTCGACAACTTCGAGCGTCGGGCTCCTGCCGATCAGGGCGCGAAGTTCCTGCCTGACATGACCGAGGTTCTTCGAGGGATCGAGATACTGGACAAGCTTGAAGACATCGCCCTTGCCGTCGCCTTTCGGGTCCCACCAGCCCTTGCCATCGTGATTGACAATAATGGCCTCACTGTCGCGGCGAAATTTCAGGTTACGGGCGGAACGCTGCGCAGTGGCCTGCCGATCCAGCCGGAACCCGGCTTTCTCCAGCACTACGGCGCAGCTTACGGCATTACGAAGCTCATCAAGTTCTCTTTGCTGTGCTTCTGGGGAAGACGTGTAAGCCATGAAAGACACTCCTTCACGAACAGCATGGATTGTGTTTCAGACCGCTCCGGTATTTACGGTGAGTATTTGAGATGATCGTGTGGAAACACACGACGACCTCTGTATGGTTCGTCGAGATATTGCGTCCTGATGATCCGCGTTGAGGGTTTTATTCTGCGTAAACTGCAAAAGAATACAGGACGCACGAATGGCCGCAGTTTACGCGCGGCAGCAAACGGCACGTGCCCACGCCACTGCGCACGCATTACCGGGACTATGGACGAGCGGGCACTCACGACGCCAGATACTCCCTGTGGAGTATCCCGTCTGCGCCCACATCATGCGACTGACGAAAAATAAGGTTCACGAACCCGCGTAAAGGCCGATGGAGAAACAGGAAAGACACAGTTTATCCCCGATGTGGACAGACGACCGGCGTTCCGGTATCGGCCGACAGGCTTTCCCGATCGCCCGCGCCATCAGGTCTGACAGTCCTCACAAGTATTCATGACGGGAACTGGCGCGGCAGAAACCGCACTTTCTTCTCCCTGAACGGGCACAATGCTCCGGGTCGTTGACGACCCGGAACACCGCGCGGCCTAAAACGGGATTTCGTCATCCACGTCCTGCGCGTTGGAAGTTGTGGCCGGAGCCGGGCGCTGTGCAGTGCTCCGCGACGGGCGATCTTCATCAAAGCGTCCGTCGCCCGTGCTTCGACCATTGGCCAGCACCTTCAGGTTTCCATCAAACCGATCAATGATGATCTCGGTCACATAACGGTCCTGTCCCTGCTGGTCGGTCCACTTGCGTGTCTCGAGATGGCCTTCGACATAGACCAGCGTTCCCTTCTGGCACCGACGTTCGATCACGGCCGAAAGGTGATCGTTGAAAGAGACGACACGGTGCCACTGGGTTTTTTCCCGGCGCTCACCGCTGGCGCGATCGGTCCAGGTTTCACTTGTCGCCACGCCGAAGGATGCGATTTTGCCCTCCCCTTCCCTACGTGCGGCAAGATCTGGATCCCGGCCCAGGTGACCGATGATGATGGCGCGATTGACTGACTGGCTCATGGTCTTGTTCCTTTTTTCCTTCCTGGTCGTCTCCGGCCCCTGCCGGATCTCTGACCTGGTGCGGGCGCGCGGAAGCGGGCCTCAGGCGGCGGGCGCAACCTCTCGGGGCGGCAGTGGTGCGGAAGCCGCGCATGCGGCTTCACGGTGCCGTCCCGACCGCAGGCCTGGGGGTTGCGCCCGACGACGACCGCTTCAGACCGCAAAAACCAGGTCAGAGACCCGGCAGGGGCCGAGGTCATGCTTTTGCCTTTTGGATTTTGATTTCTGTTTTATTTTTCTATTTCGCTCATAATCGTGTCATTTATTCTTGTACAATGATGATAGTCGTACTAGAATTTCCCTGTCTCTACATTGGGAGTTCATCATGGCCGTGATTACTGCGTCGGAAGGACGCATCACCCTGAAGGCCGACTTTCATCCCGAACTGGCAATCCAGGCCCGGCGTTACATGGGACGTTTTCTCGGCAAGGAGATCGGCTGGTCCTTCCTGCCCGAACATGAGTTGGCGATCCGCCAGATCTGCCAGACCCTGTATGGCGTCGATGGCACGCCAGATGCATGGAATGACTGCTGCACCGTGCAGGTCGAAGTCAATGAGCAGGATGTCCGGGCACCGCTGTGGCGCCAGTTCAACGCCGATATTTACCTCGGGGGCCGTCACGTTGTCGGCGTTTTTGGTCCACGGCAGGCAGTTCGCACCGGCAGGGGCATAAAATTCCTGCGCGGCCAGCCGCATTGCGCCACCCGGATCGGCGCCTACCACATGGAGGTACCCACCGGCAGCGTTCTGGAAATCCGGAAATATCCGCGTGCCGCACTGGCGTTCCTGAGCCGGTGCCTCGACGGGCATGGCTCCTGGCGCATGGCCCAGGGCTAGAGCAGCCCGAGCTGCACGGTAGGCACGGGTGCATCCGCCGACGTCGCTTTTCCGCTATGCTTTGCCTGCAGACGGGCCAGCTCCGCTTTCTCGCGCGCAACCTGTTCCTCGCGGGCACGGGTCGTCCATGCCTCGACCAGCAGGTTTTCCCGGACGCGCTGCCCGATTTCCTTCTCTACATCCGACCAGACAAAAGTCGGGTCGCCCCAGCAGGGATATCGCGCAACCTGATCGAGGAAATCGCGCCGTGTGGCTGCATTGTCGAACCATGTCTGCGCGAAGCCGGTCCGACTATAATGCGCGATAAATCCGAACATATTGCTCAGCCGGTTATACAGGGCCGGGGTAAATTTTTCTGCAGGCATTCCGAGTGCAATGAACCGCAGGATCGCATTACCAAGCTTTGCCTTTTGCTGGGCCGTCGCCCAACGGGTGGGTTTCAGGACAGCCGGGTCGAAAGGCGGGATCCGAAGCCGCTCACACAGGATCGGCCCCGCCGTCATGACACCTGGCTCCGGCATCGATAGCCGTTATGAAAGCGATTCACATCCGGCAGATCCGGATAATGCCCCTCCCCCAGGCCCTCTTCATTCAGCCTCTCCAGATAACGCACCGCCACGGTCACACGTCGGGCATTGGCGAGGCTGCGCAATACGACCAGATCCGAGCGGCCTCGCATATAACGGTCTTCCCAGAGACCGGTGACGGGGTTCAGCGCAGCCGCCCCCATCGTGCCGTTCAGAAAGCATTCCACGATCCACGGCCGGGTCCGATAGGGACGCCCCGAAACAGGAGCCGGAAGACGGACGATGGTCCCGCTGGCGATAGTCCCGACCCGAAGCGGGTTATTACCGCCCTGGAATGGAGACGTATAATACTGGCGGATCATGCCACGTCTCCTTTGCAGGACGCCATGTTTCCAGTTTCGGCTGCGGACCGTCCATGCAGGATCCGCGCGCCATCAGCGTCGTTATCGACCATGAGAACCCATCTGTCGGTCCCCAGGGCGCCAGTGCGGTAAGCCGCATCAAAGCCACGTGGCTTACGATCGCCCCGACGGATATGCACACTGATGGAAAACGAGCGCCCGGGATGCGCGCCGGCGGTCCTCTCACCGTAAAGCGTTACGGCAGTCGAGATTTCCGCGAGCGTCCGGGCTTCTATCATCCCCCGTGCACCAAGGTGTTCCATCGGCAGCGCCTTAAGGATGGTGCAGCCGTCGGAACGGATGCGCACGGCGGGAGTGGCAATCAGGGCAAAGACTGGCATGATGAACTCCATCACTCAGCGCGCCCTTGCGGGCGCATATATTTTCAGGGTTGGATGTCAGGCGGCAGACGCCACGTCCTCGACGGACGGCTGATGTGCCGATGGGCTGAAAATGTATTGGGCCGCGGCTGAAGCTGCGCTCGCTGCGGTGAAAATGGCGCGCTTGTCAGCCTTCAGCAGTTCCAGCCAGTTCCCGATGTAATCAGCATGGCGGACCGTCGGCTCGATCTGCAGTTCCGCGCACACGAAAGCTGATGTCATCTCTGCCACCAGTTCCTCGGCCGCGTAGGCATGGTCCCCAAACCGCCTGCCAAAGGTGCGCGCCAGCCGGCTTTCAGCCCCGGTCCAGTGCCCGATCTCATGAAAGACGGTTCGGTACCAGTCGATCTGGTTGAAATAGGACTGCTGGGGCGGAACCCGGATGAAGTCCGCATCCGGGGCATAAAATGCCTTATCGCCGCCGATACGGATGTCCGCCCCGGTTTCGCGCATCAGCGTTTCCGCGTGCGGCACGATTTCGCGTTCCGGCAACGGCGCGGTCGGCGCGACCATGCTTTCCGGCAGGTTCTCGCACTGGTCAACATTGAACACCGTAAACCGCTTTAGAAACGGGATCTGGCGGGGCTCGTCGGAACCCGCTTCCGATTTTGGCGTGAAACGGTCAGCATAAAACACCGTCGTTCCCTTCTCGCCTTTCCTGACATTGCCGCCCTGCGCATGCGCCTGACGGAACGTCAGCCATTTCTGGGTAGAAAACCCCTGCATCTCTACCGAACCCCACAGCATCAGGATGTTGATCCCGGAATAGGCCCGATCGGTCGCGGCATTACGCGGCAGGGCAATGCCGCATTTCGCACGGTTCCATGGGCAGACCCATGGCACGGTTCCCGCTTCAAGTTCGCGGATGATGCGGTCAGTGACGGACTGGTGGATGTCGGTACGTTCGGTTCTGGCCATGATCAGTCTCCAGAAAATGCAGACGCCGCCCCGAAGGGCGGCGCGGATGGGCAGCGGATGGCGAGGGTGGTGTCACCTGAGATCGATGATGCCCGTGCACGGATCGAGGAAGACGTCGGGCAGCAGGAGGAAAGTGACCATGGAGGCCGTCCAGAGGAGCACGATGGCGACGAATTTGGCGATTTCGACGGCAGGGCGGGACGGCGGCGCGATGCGGTTCTGTGCCATTTCCAGATCCTTTTTTCGGGGGTTTCGACCTGTTCCGGCGGCCGCAGGCCAGACTGGCGGGCAAGGGCGCCGCACAGCGGCGGCACCGGAGCCGCGCACAGATGGCGCAGCCATCGCGCACGGCGAGGAGCCACCCCTTGCGCGGCAGGCTGGACTGTGGTGCCTGCCTCCTTCCTTTACTGTTTCATTTATTTCTATATTTTATTTTTATTATATTTCTATTCAGATTTGGCCTTTCCAGAGCCGCCATCCGGTTGTCCGGATCGGGCTTTTTGCGGGGATGCCAGATAGGGGCAACTGATCCGCGCAGGCGTGACATCAATCCACAAACGATTGCCCGCAGTCGCTTCCAGTGCCTTGCGGATGGTGTCAGCGGAAAGAAATTCCGCGCCATCGTCGCCGCCAAATGACGCGCGTTTGACATCGTACCAGTCGTCAGGACATGTGCGCGGGTCCGCTTCGACAGCATAGGCGACAAGGTTCGCCTGACCCTCAGCGTCACTGAAGCCCGGATAACCATTCGACATCAGGTACACCCCATGATCGCCAACCAGCATCAGGCCTGCCGGTATTTTGGTACGATCGACATCCGCACCGGTCGGATGGCGTGACGACACGCCAGCCTTGAAAAAGGCCGGGTCAACAAGCTGATCATAGGTAGGGGAATGTTCGCTCGCAGCTTGCGCATGAGAGAGAAGCCGCGCCACCAGGGCGTGGTCAAAATGAAGTTTCATGGCAGTATTCCTTTGTGTGAGCCCCTTGCGAGGACACAAAAAAGGCGGAACACCGAAGTATCCCGCCTTAAGAAATAAGAACCGGCGCCTCTGGCCCGAGGGACGCCCGATGCCGTTGCCGGTCATTCATCTTCATCATCATCAAAGAAACGAAGCGAAGCATCGACCGGGCCGTCCGCATCAAATAGGACGTAATCACAGTCGTGATTCCGGGCCAAGGCGAGAATGGCCCGCAGTGACCGCGACCCCGGCCAATCATGGGAGTATGGATCCAGATGGGGTGGACGGCCTCCATGCGACATCAATGTGCCATGATGAGGTCGGAAGACCATTCAGAGGAGACCGCCCGGATGAAAGTTA
>NZ_QUWV01000128.1 GCF_003403295.1 Komagataeibacter melaceti
CTTCCGTAAAACGACTGCGCTTCATCCGTCCGTATCCTTCTCGATCGGACTCTACTTTTAAATGGTTACATTTCCGGGGGGCACGTCAACATCCTCGACTGTTGCCGTGTGGGGTGAGCGGCCCAGAAACGTGGCGAAACGGCCGACATCGCGAAGGTAATTGCGCTGCGTCTCCCGGGAGAACCGCCGCACCGCCATGTCATCAAGCAGGCGCTGGCGAAGGGGACTGATTGCAGCAATGCACAGGGACTCTGTCATCATCCGGCTCCTTCTGGTGGGAAGAAGCCAGAGTGCTTGGCCCGATCAGGACAGTTCCAAATAAAACAGATCGCTCACGCCGTGGTGACAGACCTGCACACCGCACCAATCCCGCGCAGCGGGTTCGTTCTCCCCCCCCAAGGCAGTCATGAAGGCTGTATGCAGTTCCTGTACGAAGCGTCTTGAATGTAAGGCACGACCGCCTTACTATCGACCTGTTGATAGGAGGGGTCCATGGCATCCTTAACCGTTACCGCGAAGGGGCAGGTCACGCTCAAGCGCGAACTGCTTGAACATCTCGGTATCCAGCCGGGTCAGCGGGTCGATTTTGAAAAACTGCCCGGTGGTGAAGTGCGTGTGCGCGCCGCTCGGCCATCTGGCAGCATTGATAATTTCCTGCATTGCCTCGATGGCCGGGTGAAACTGAAAAAGCCGCTCACGATTGACGAGATGAACACGATTGCTGCGGCTGGCTGGGCTGGCGAACTGGCCGACAAGTGAAGATCATTGCCGATACGAATGTGCTTGCGCGTGCCATCCTTCAGGATGATGCGGCCCAGTGCCGGGCCGCGCGAAAGGTACTGACTGACGCGTCCCTGATTGCCGTATCACTGCCTTCCCTGTGCGAGCTGGTATGGATACTCCGTCAGGGGGCAAAACTGCCAAAGGGTGACGTCGCCACAGCCGTTCGCGCATTACTCGGCACGAGCAATGTGGTGATGAACCGTCCCGCCGTCGAAGCCGGTCTGGCGTTTCTGGAAGCTGGCGGTGATTTCGCCGATGGGGTTATCGCTCACGAAGGTGCCTGGTTGGGTGGAGAAACATTCGTCTCATTCGACAAAAAAGCCGTTTCCCTACTGAAGAAGCAGGGGAAGAAGACGCGGTTACTGTAACCAGGAGCAGATCATGTCCCGCACAGCGCCCCTGCATCTGGTCGCCTGCGTCAAGAAAAAGGCGTCAGGGCCAATGCGGGCGGCAGACCTCTACCAGTCGCCGTGGTTTCGGAAAGCACGCGCCTACGTCGAAGCACAGGGAGCACCGTGGTATGTCCTTTCGGCGTTACACGGCCTTGTCGCACCTGATGATGTAATCGCGCCATACGAACAGACCTTGATGACCATGCCGGCTGCAGATCGCCGGGCCTGGGGCGAGCGGGTTGTCAGCCAGCTTGTCGAGCGTGGACACTCCCAGTCCTTCCCGATCATTCTTCTTGCTGGAGCACGTTACCGTCAGCCCCTCGCTTCGTGGCTGGGACCCCGTGCCATCGTGCCAATGGCCGGGCTGGGGATTGGCAAACAGTTGGCATGGCTATCTGATCCAACCAGACTTACCGCTCCTCGCAATCGCCATAATACAAAGAACTACCCGTCCTGAGTTTCACTACGTTACCGTGTACGACGCCCACAAGCTGCCTCGTCGTGACCGTCAGCTACTGGTTATGATTCCGGGCCCTATTATGGGGAGAGCGGTAATGGTATAGTTCTTGAATGACTCTATTCCGTGGTGATATGATTTACAAACCAATCCATTTCACGTGACTAGCATGGTAGAGTCGAAAGGAACGGTAGTAATGCTTAACCGGAAGAAAAATGCAAACCGTGCGTCGATTCTTTTTAAGAACGGCGTATCTGAGGACTTTGTGACAGACTGCCTGCGCCTGGAGCATGTTTTGAGCTGCAGCGGAAATGGTTCCAACCACGTTCAATTTCTTTTGGAAGAAGTCCCTGGGGAATCGCCGTTCAAACTGCCCGAGGGTTTTGTCAAGATTGTCATGGCAGCGGACCCAATAGGGGTTCAATTGGCACGCGTCACAATTTAGCAGATTGATGCTAGCATTGTTCAACCAGGCCGCCTAAACGGCTGCCTGATTGAGTGCCGAAGCCACACTTTTCCGGGCGTCTGCCTCTGTCGCACCAGCCCGCATTTCAAAACGGGCCATAGTTTCGAACAGCTTGCGGTCAATTTTTGTATTGACGAGCCCGCCCGATGCTGTGGCTGGTCCCGTGAAGGGTTCCGGCATATCCCGAAACAGGGCGCGGAACGGCACGTAGTCGTCTGATGGCAATGGGTCGTTGAAAATCAGGTTTATGTCCTGCGTGCAGTCCGGGTGCTGCAGAACGACGGCCATCTGGTTGTAAATTTCTCCTAGGGCCCGGACTCATAACCAGTAGCGGGGCCGCTGCCGTGCAATCCGCGCAAACTGTCGGTCCGAAAGCCAGAAAAGGTCAGCGTCCATCGCTCATCTCCTTTGAGAGACAGCGAATCACATGCCGCTCATAATGGGAAACCCTTTATGGGTCCTGGCCCTAGCGCGGATTGAGGACGCTCCAGGAAACTGTCCCAATTGTCTTACCGCTCAACACAAGCGGAGCGGACTGGCCATCAGCAAGATAAATGGTGTTGTCCACTGACACAGTATGCGTTTCCGGTATGTCGATGGTTTTGCCGTCGGGCGCTGTGTAATGTCCCATCTTGATGAGGGACGTGTCCACCAGATGAATTTTCAGCGCAACGTGGCCGTTCTGCTGTCCCTCGGCGCTGATCGCCCCTGACAGGCCATCGCGAATCACCGCTTCGGTTTTTACCGGCTTCTTACCAGAAACGCTGCTTATGCTGGCTACATACGGGATTTCAGTGACAGTCTCAAAAGGTATCGGCATTCCTCCAATACCGATAACGGCTGACTGGGTTTCATGCCCGGAACGCAGGCTGATCGTGGCGGTGCCATAGGTTGCGGACGGTCCATTCCACGCGCCGTTCTTGCACATGAGGATGGCCCCGGTCCCATTAGGTCCTGATGTGGAGACTACGCCGTTCGGCGAACATTTTCCGCCAACAAATTTGAGATCCGCGGCATTCGCAGCGGGGCTTGTTGTGATGCCGATGACTGCAACGCCAAGGACAAGAAAAGATAAAATACGCATGCTGTAACTTTCTCTGTCAGCGATTGAACAACTCACGCACGTCATCGGATCTGCATATCCAAGACACGTGGATGCCTTTCACGACATTAGGCGCGCATTGTTTGTGGGTACGGCGACAGATTAGGCCGAATATCTGATCCCGCCAGCCTCACCACACCTTATGATCTTCCCAACGTCATCCGGACGCGGCCAGATAAGGAGAGCGTCATCCCGACCTGATCATGAGCGAAACACCTGCCCATCCATGTCCGGTTGTGCCCGGGAACGCGCTCGGGCACATTACTGGATATCTGACAGATATGCGGTGGCAGGAGGATATTTCATTGGATCACTCGGATGGCGAAAGCCAGACGGTCATCACGGCTACGGCCAGTATCGTGTCGGCCTATCTTGCCAATGCACATACGGTGGTCACGCCCGAGGCCATTCCCGCCCTGATCCGCGATGTCATGTCGACCATTACGGAATATGCGCCCGCCAGAACCCCGGTCGGCGCTCGGACCACCGCCACGCTTTCGGATGCGCGCATATCCGCAACGCTCTTCCCTGACCATATCGTGTGCCTTGAGGACGGGAAGAAGCTGAAGATGCTCAAGCGCCATCTCCATCTGGCGCACCGTATGACGCCCGAGCAATATCGCGAGAAATGGGGCCTGCCGGCGGATTATCCCATGACCGCCCCGAGCCACGCGGAGCGACGCTCGACAATAGCTCTGGAAACAGGTCTGGGGCATGGCCGGACGACCGAAGAACCTGGCCCGCTTCTGGAGGAGAAACTCGCCGGACCGCCGCGTCCCCCGGAACCGCCAGCTCAAGAAGCCGATGCGGGGAATCCGGCCCCGGATGAGAAGGGTAGTCCGAAGCAACCTCGACGGTCCGCCGTGGAAAGGGTGCGGGCCAGGCAGGCCAGGTCGCGTGCGAGGAGCGCAGAGGCCTACAAAGCCGCAAAAAAGGCCGGGAAACGAGGCGGGACGCGCAAGGCGCCGCCGGAGAAGTAACCCACCCCACCATTTAATGCTTTACAGGCCGGTTTCGTGTTCTCTA
>NZ_QUWV01000129.1 GCF_003403295.1 Komagataeibacter melaceti
CCCCCGAGACACTTGTCATCCCATCAACCCAAAGCCATAAAAAACGGGAACTCTCCTTTTGAGTGGATACAAAAAAGGGGGCACGTCAGTTAGAACCATCATATGCCCCTGCAGGGTGGGCTAACTTGCCATCTTGTCCACTCCCGCTAGCTCACGCCGGGCTGCCAACCCCACACGAAAAGCAGCAGCTTGACGTTGAAAACTTCTTCTTAACGCTCCGGAGCGGGTATGTAAAAAACCGACATTTGCCAACTCAGAATGGCGGGTATATTTGAAAAAAAATTAGTCTACTTGATGATCCACATACAATGTACTCGGAAATTATCTTCTTCGCATTCAAAATATCCTTGATTAACGAACCTAGCACGGTTCTTAGAAACACCAAAAATTCTTTCAGGATCATGTATATTCGATGTCTTGGTTGGATCATGTATCCAATCTTTATACATCTTGGTATATTCTTCGGAAAACGTAATATTTCCAAGATCATCTTCGATGCAACAACCATGAACTCGTAGTCCCTTCTCTCCTTTAAGCAACTGAAGCTCTTCTATCGTGACTGAAAAAAAATCGGCACTCCCGGTAACGCGGTCCATATGGACTTTATCGATCATGGCAGCGAGTTTGAGCTTGCTATGCGTCTTTTCTAAGCACGTGATAAATTCTTGTGTCGTGAGGCCGAAATCCAAAAATGCCCAGTAGGTCAGAAGCAACGCGATCTTTGACTCAGCACGGATCACGACAGGAAACTGTTCCTGCTTTAAGCCATGATCATCTCCATGCGCGACGCGATTGCGAACTTTCTTAATCAGAGAGAACTCCTCCTCTGATAGATTGATAATTTTCGTAATATCAGCATCTGTCTCTTTAAGCGCCAGTTTATATTTATCTTCTAAATTGAATTTGTTTGAGGAAAATGACTTATTGGCGAGTTCGACGATCTTATCTCTCTCATTAGAGAGTATGGTTGGAAGTTCTTTTGCAAGATCCTGACGGAATTTTCGTAATTTCCTCGAGGAAGGTGGTAGAGATTCAGAGAAGGAGACTTTATCAAATCTAATGTTCAGATAGCTATCTAAGAGACTGACATAACCAAGTGCTTTGTATTCCCAAAATCCTTCATATCGCTGCATGCCTGACAGACGTACCCAACAAACCTTTCTGTACTTAGATTGGTAATAGTGGTCGAAAATCGACTGCCACCGTCCGTCTAACGCAGGCTGTTGGATAAAGCACCGAACCCAAAAGCTACTATCATCTTTGGTCCGTTGGGGTCGTTCAAATGTGGGAAAATAGATCCGATAGGAGCGACCAGATCCCTGTGAAACAATAATGCTTATGATAGTGGCTGGGTAGGCTAGCAAAATAGAAAGTAAGCATGAGAGTTCATGGGTCTTTGCCTTCACATCTGCAAGGCTGAACTTGCTCGCCCTCGCCGAAAAAATGAACTCCACATGCTCATGTAGTACGAGATCCTCCCCCAATTGGCTACGAGAACTACAATACGCGCTTCGTAGATCGAAGTGCTCATTATCTGTTTCGACGCTGACATTGATATCCTTCGGGATTCGTGTCCAGCTGAGCGTTTTACCAACTGAACCGTCAACCGTTCGCCAGTGGAGAAACCATTCTGATACGTCACTGTAACGCACTGAAATTGAGTCAACCGCCGCTTCTTTTAAATCGCCGTCGATCACATAGTCCGCGTAAAGAGCAATACCGTTAACCTTGCAATCACAGAGACAAAATGTGCTTCCTTCGTTCGTTACCGCCTTAATGAGATCAAATTTCGCGTCGTCCGCGCGCAACTCTAGGGCGTTGTCTGAGATTAAGAGATTGACGCAAGCCCATTGATTGCCTCCGAAAGATAAAACCCCAGATCCTAGTCGTCCGAGTTGATCGTGATATAATTCGACGTCAAAATTCTTTAGCTCTGGATTATGGTTATTTTTACGCACGTCGCATCCTCATCGAGAATTGGGTAGATTTATTTTCCATTTCGGAGATAAAGTTGATCCATTCATTTATTAGTATTGTCATTATACGTTCGGGCGGTAGCGTGCGGTGGTGAGATTGTCGCCTCGGAGCGAAAGCAAGATGCGCTTAAAACACCAGATATCCGACAGCATGTCCATTGACACCATCCCGGAAAAACCTGGCTCCGAGTTGCGTCACTCGATCCAGTATATGTGTCAGGATCCTAAGCATAGTGGTCCCTAACAGCCATAAACGCGCCTGAAATATTCTCCGACGTATGCCATCCATCTATCACTTGGATGGCAGCGTGTCTCTTCAACCCGCTTAGGAGCAGACATTCCGCTTCCCCCCCCTGATCTGCCTGTCTGCTCAGTGATAAAGGAGCAGACAGGCCGCAGTCGCCTTCATTCGGGACACGTGGATACGCTTTATGGTTTTCTGAAAGCGGAAGTCCTTATTCATTTATCAGACTATAATTCGGAATAAGAACCCCACGAACTTTCTATGATTCCGTAAATAACAGTCGTCATTTCTTCCGTATATGTGCCGTCATCTTTCTTCATGATATGATTATATAGATCAGACGATTTAACGTTATTAATATAATCGTTCTTAGAAAGCCCTTCACCATAACGTAAGAACATTTCAACTGCCAATTGAGCAGAGTGAGCTTCCATTTCACTTTTGCACTGTAAATAAAGAAGATATTTCTCTACTCTATCAGGGGCATTATTGTCCTCACTTGTTTCTGCATCGGTACCTAATCTAGCAGCCTCCGTGCCATCCCCAGTAAGAAAGTATTCGGGGTTTTTTATTTTTTGTAACATATGTACAAGTTCATGAATCATAACGTGAGAAATCCGAATTGAGATCTCTTGTTCGGTTTCTGACATTCCGTCATAAAACTTCTGTTCTTCACCTCCTGATCTTGAGAGTCCATTAATAGTTATGCCACGATCATTAGTATTGCGTGTTTTTCCTCGTATTCCGTCTATAGAAAACCTATCTTTACGTAAATCTTCCTCGATAAAAACCGTGACAGTTTCGTCGAATATATTAAGTTCGTTTTTCCAATAATTCTGGTGAATAAGACCCGTGGCTTTTATTTCGCGAGCGATATTATCAGATAAACTTTTTACAATACAAGTATAGTTTTTCAATAAAGTGTCGATATCACTCTGTGTGTGGGCTGCTTCTATCAATTTAATTCTCCAAATGAGATCGATTATGATGGTGGAAAACGATATTCATTCCCGAAAAAAATAAGCTTTCCACATCCGAGTGCATAATTTTTTCTTCCCGCCCCGTGGAATCTGACATGCCGCCCTCCCCAATTGCTGTCATTCGACGATATGAATGTTTGTGGCACGGGAATTACGCTCGTCAAGTACAATGGAATTGAAGCGGGCAGGATTACCGCGTCCCGCGGGGCGTCTGGTCGTCGTAAGGGATGTCTGCGTCTGCTACTGGCCCATTCCTTACGGCCGGAAGGTGGGCCGACACAGGGCGGGTTTGGTGAACGATCGCCAGTGTTCCTGCCAGCCCACGGCCGCTGCGTCCAAGGGTGTCAGACCGGTCAGGGGCAGCCCCCACATTATTCGGACCGGGACATAATGACGGTGGCCACCTGGCCACCGCTACCGGCACGTCAACTGCCTTTCTCTGTCGTCCTGCCAAGATCAGCGCGGTTTCGTATCTTGCGTGACGAAACACAGGCGTGCGGATATTTCGGCCCTTCTCCTTGATCGGCTCCAGTCCCGTCAGACATGTTGTCTCGCTCCGGACCTTCACCAGCACTCGTCCGCCCGGCAGCGGAGACGCAGCATCATGTGTGTCGGCTGATTTCGTATCATTCACAATGGAAACGTCCCGACCATCGGCTACGATGGAGAAGTCGGTTTCTCGCCATCTGGCGATCGGGTTCATCTCACTGATCGACACCAGATTGTCATCAGGGCTCGCCGATGTGGACAATGGCTTTGAAACCGGGGCTGCTGCATTGGCGGGCGTCCACATGGTCGCGTTTGTGGCGACGACTGCAAGTACCGTCAGAGGAAGCAAACAACGCATCATAAAGTCCTTCATTAAGATCCGGATGAACCGGGCGTTTTCATCGGGATCAGAGCGTTCAAAGACCCCTATCGCCTGTTATGAGGCCACTGCATGTAGGTGCGTCATCGGACCCGCCGACGCAGCGCATGACGCTCCTGTATGAATTGCCTTGCAAGTAAGGCGGTAACGCCTTACTCTCTTGGTTCAAGAGAGAGGAGGGTTCCATGGCATCGTTAACCGTCACCGCAAAAGGCCAGGTCACGCTCAAGCGTGAACTTCTTGAACATCTTGGTGTCCAGCCCGGGCAGCGGGTAGATTTTGAAAAACTGCCCGGTGGTGAAGTGCGTGTGCGCGCCGCTCGGCCATCTGGCAGCATTGATAATTTCCTGCATTGCCTCGATGGCCGGGTGAAACTGAACAAGCCGCTCACGATTGACGAGATGAACACGATTGCTGCGGCTGGCTGGGCTGGCGAACTGGCCGACAAGTGAAGATCATCGCCGATACGAATGTGCTTGCGCGTGCCATCCTTCAGGATGATACAGCCCAGTGCCGGGCCGCGCGAAAGGTACTGACTGACGCGTCCCTGATTGCCGTATCACTGCCTTCCCTGTGCGAGCTGGTATGGATACTCCGTCAGGGGGCAAAACTGCCAAAGGGTGACGTCGCCACAGCCGTTCGCGCATTACTCGGCACGAGCAATGTGGTGATGAACCGTCCCGCCGTCGAAGCCGGTCTGGCGTTTCTGGAAGCTGGCGGTGATTTCGCCGATGGTGTTATCGCTCACGAAGGCGCCTGGTTGGGTGGAGAAACATTCGTCTCATTCGACAAAAAGGCCGTTTCCCTACTGAAGAAGCAGGGAAAGAAGACGCGGTTACTGTAACCAGGAGCAGATCATGTCCCCCACAGCGCCCCTGCATCTGATCGCCTGCGTCAAGAGAAAGGCGTCAGGGCCAATGCGGGCGGCAGACCTCTACCAGTCGCCGTGGTTTCGGAAAGCACGCGCCTACGTCGAAGCACAGGGAGCACCGTGGTATGTCCTTTCGGCGTTACACGGCCTTGTCGTGCCTGATGATGTAATCGCGCCATACGAACAGACCTTGATGACCATGCTGGCTGCAGATCGCCGGGCCTGGGGCGAGCGGGTTGTCAGCCAGCTTGTCGAGCGTGGACATTCCCAGTCCTCCCCGATCATTCTTCTCGCTGGCGCACGTTACCGCCAGCCCCTTGCTTCGCGGCTGGGCCCCCGCGCCATTGTGCCAATGGCCGGGCTGGGGATTGGCAAACAGTTGGCATGGCTATCTGATCCCGCCAGGCTCACCGCACCTTATGATCTTCCCAACGGCATCCGGATGGGGCCAGATAAGAAGGGCCTCATCCCGACCTGATCATGAGCGAAACACCTGCCCATCCATGTCCGGTTGTGCCCGGGAACGCGCTCGGGCACATTACTAAATATCTGACAGATATGCGGTGGCAGGAGGATATTTCATTGGATCACTCGGATGGCGAAAGCCAGACGGTCATCACGGCTACGGCCAGTATCGTGTCGGCCTATCTTGCCAATGCACATACGGTGGTCACGCCCGAGGCCATTCCCGCCCTGATCCGCGATGTCATGTCGACCATTACGGAATATGCGCCCGCCAGAACCCCGGTCGGCGCTGGGACCACCGCCACGCTTTCGGATGCGCGCATATCCGCAACGCTCTTCCCTGACCATATCGTGTGCCTTGAAGACGGGAAGAAGCTGAAGATGCTCAAGCGCCATCTCCATCTGGCGCACCGGATGACGCCCGAGCAATATCGCGAGAAATGGGGCCTGCCGGCAGATTATCCCATGACCGCCCCGAGCCACGCGGAGCGACGCTCGACAATAGCTCTGGAAACAGGTCTGGGGCATGGCCGGACGACCGAAGAACCTGGCCCGCTTCTGGAGGAGAAACTCGCCGGACCGCCGCGTCCCCCGGAACCGCCAGCTCAAGAAGCCGATGCGGGGAATCCGGCCCCGGATGAGAAGGGCAGTCCGAAGCAACCTCGACGGTCCGCCGTGGAAAGGGTGCTGGCCAGGCGGGCCAGGTCACGCGCAAGGAGCGCAGAGGCCTACAAAGCCGCAAAAAAGGCGGGGAAACGAGGCGGGACGCGCAAGGCGCCGCCGGAGAAGTAACCCACCCCACCATTTAATGCTTTACAGGCCGGTTTCGTGTTCTCTA
>NZ_QUWV01000010.1 GCF_003403295.1 Komagataeibacter melaceti
CCAATGGAACAAGGCCACCCAGCTGACAGCCTGAAAACTTCACGGCAGAGCGTTACTCAACACACTACAGTTAACGTGACAGCTCCCCAGCGTGAGTTCTTGCCCGATTTCCAGTCCCAGTCGAATACGGGTCTCCGCCGGCAGCGTGAGCCCGACCGAATTGCCCTGCTTGCGCAAAGTGACCGTTTCCATGGCGCCCTCCTATCTTACTTTTCGTAAGATAGTGAAGTTTGGATCGCAACACCAGTCTTCTATTCTCTGACCCCGAGGCTAAGTTGCCTGATTGTCACGGTGTTCGGTATCGGAAAGGAAAAATGAACGTCCCGATGGCCAACACCAGGGCGAAGCCAGCCATTTCCAGCCATGATCATCCCGCCTTCCCGGCGGGATATCCGGGCAGAAGACCGGGTCTCGGGGTTCTGGTGGTCATGGAAACAGGATGACAGCCCCGGGCAGGCGATTCAACCGGTTTCAATGCCATCACACGCGATAAGCGTATTTATCGCGTGTGGGGGGCGTCCATGCAGGAAAGTCCGCACCCGGAAAAACCGGCCCTCATCCTGACCGACAAGGGAAAAGCTTTAACATGGCCGTTTGCGATGGTCTGTGATAAAGGTTTTTATATGTCCCTTAATTACACGCGTGTGCAGTCGTCTCCACGGAAAGGTTAACCCATGCGACGCGAGGATCTGGCAGGCGGCATCCGCGAAACCCTGCAGCGGCTTCCCCCGCCCTATGCCCAGCATTACGGCGTCGTGCCC
>NZ_QUWV01000130.1 GCF_003403295.1 Komagataeibacter melaceti
CTGCCACCCCGCCCGACATGGCCCTGCCCCCTGCCATTGCGGCAGGTCGCTGCGCGCCATGGCAGGCACGGCCCGATATGCGGATCACGCTGTTCTTTGGCCAGCGCCGCCCCGACGGGCGGCGTGTGCGCGGGCGGGAATGGCGTGCCTTCGTGCGGGATGTGCTGACGCCGCACTTCCCCACGGGCTTTACGGTCCTGCGTGGCGCGGGGCAGTGGCAGGACCGTGTCAGCGGGCGGGTCGGGCGCGAGCCGGTGCGGATCGTATGGATCAGCGCACCCCCCGACCCAGCACTGCCCGCGCGCATCAACGCCATCCGCGATGCCTACCGCCAGCGTTTCGCGCAGCAGTCGGTCGGGCTGTCGGTGGCGGCGGGGTGCGGGGCGTTCTGAGCGGCGGGTCAGATACCGCCGGAAATGGGCAGGTTCACGCCGGTCATGTAGCTGGAATCATCACCGAACAGGAAGGCGACGACGCCGGGTATCTCCTCGATATTGCCATAACGGCGCATGGGGATGCTGCCGATCATCTGGCGGGCGACCTCATCGGGGTTGGAGGAGAAATACTGGCTGCCCGCCCGCGCCTGAAGTGCCACCTGCCGGTCCCACATCATGCCCGGCCCCATGAAGGCGGGGCTAATGGCGTTGACGCGGATGTTGTAGGGGGCAAGGTCCTTGGCCGCCACTTCGGTCAGCCCGATGATGGCGAACTTTGATGCCCCGTACGCCGCCATGTTGGGCGGCCCCTGCACGCCCGCCATGCTGGCGGTGTTGACGATCCGGCCATAGCGCCGCGCCACCATGTGCCGCGAGACATGCTTGAGCACATGGAACGCGCCACAGACATTGATGTGCATGACGCGGGTGAAATCGGCCTCCGGGTAATCCTGCACCGGGGCAAACGCGCCCTGGTAGCCCGCGTTGTTGAACAGGAAGTCGATCTGCCCCGTCTCCGCCGCCACCCGGTCAATGACTTCATGCACCTGCGCGCTGTCCGCCACATCACAGGTATGGACATGGATGCGCACGTCATGCTCGCCCAGCGCCGCGCGGGCCTGTTCCAGCTTTTCGGGGTCAAGGTCCAGCAGCACGAGGTCGGCCCCCATGGTGGCCAGACGGTTTGCCGTGGCAAGGCCGATATTGCCCGCGGCCCCGGTTACAAGCGCCACTTTGCCTGAAAATGGCTGC
Source organism: Komagataeibacter melaceti (assembly GCF_003403295.1). GTDB lineage: Bacteria > Pseudomonadota > Alphaproteobacteria > Acetobacterales > Acetobacteraceae > Komagataeibacter > Komagataeibacter melaceti. The sequence goes on from NZ_QUWV01000130.1 coordinate 1,188, forward strand.
GGAAAACCTGACATTTCTGTCTCCCTGTTGGAAAATATGTGCCCGACCCGTCGGGACGGTTATGGAACGCGCCTGTCCAACGATCCTGTCCCCGGCCCGGTTCTGCGCGGTTATGCGCCATGGCGTGATGCTACAGCAAAAAACGTGACCGTCACCCCCGCGCGCCGTGGCCCCGGGCTGCATCAGGGGGCGTTCTGGATCTGGCAGCGGTGGTCCTGCAGTTCCTCGCCCGCCGCGCGGTCATGGCGGGCGGGGTCAACGTGGTCGTCAAGCACCACGAAGCCGTGCTGGCCCCCCGGCCATGCAACCCCCGCCACCACCAGCGTATGCTGCCCCATTTCATGAACCGGGTCGGCCATGTCGCGCGCCAGCAGGCTGAACGGCCGGATACCGGACGGGCTCTCGCCCCGTACCAGCCAGGCGCGCCAGGCATGGCCGTGCAGCGGCAGCGGGGTCCAGCGCGCGCCCAGCAGCGGCAATGCCTGGCGCAGGGCCTGTTTCACATCGGGGCTGAGGCAGTCCACATGGATGTGCAACTGGTTCTGGCTGCGGCCATGGGCGGAATTGATGGCCAGCGCCATGTCCTCCATCGGCAGGGGGTGCGCCAGCAGGCGGTTGAGCCGCGCGGTCTGCCGCCAGGCATAGGCAAAGTAGTCCGGCGCGTCATCGCGCGTGATGGCGGGGTCTTCCATGCCGGTCACGCGCCGTGTGGGAATGAGCAGGTACTGCCCCACCCCGACCCTGTCCTTCAGCACCGCGTAGCCCGCGCGCTGGTTGACCTCGGCGCAGGGGCCGGTCTGGCCGGGGGGTGCGCTCACGCAGCGTTCATGCACGATATGCCACAGCGCATCGGGGTTGACGGCGGCATGGACGGCATAGGCCGCGCACAGCGCGGTAATGCCCGCCAGCACAAGGGTGATCCGCCTCATGCGGGCCAGCCGACCGGTGCGGGCCGGTGGGTGGGGATGGTCTGGCGCTGGTGCGTGCCGCCGGGCATGACGGCTTCCCTCCTGCCTGTGGTCAGGTGGTGTTAGCAGGCGCGCGGCGTGGGGAAAAGGGATGGCGGGATATGTCCCGATCCGCCACCGGGTTTCTTTTCCTTTCACGGTGGCGGGGCAGGTTATCGGTTTTTCCTATTAACGGCCGGGCTTGTGCTGGCCTGCAATTCCACATAAGGAAGTGCGCGCACCCTGATAACTCCACCAGCATATTGCATTATAACCACATTTCGCATCCCGTAACGGACAAAGCAGGCGGCGGCCATGCGCCCGCCCCCCAGCCATGAAACCCATACACCATGCACCTGCCTGAATCGTTCAACCTGCTTTATGCCATTTCCGGCCTTGGTGTCGGGTTCCTGGTGGGCATGACCGGCGTTGGCGGCGGTTCGCTCATGACGCCGCTGCTGATCCTGCTGTTCAGGATCCACCCACAGGCCGCCGTGGGCACCGACCTGCTCTATGCCGCCATAACCAAGGTGGTGGGCACGCTGGTGCACGGGCGCAGCCAGTCCGTGGCGTGGCCGGTGGTGGGGCGGCTGGCCATGGGCAGCGTACCCGCCACGCTGGCCACCATTGGCGTGCTGCACTGGGCGGGCAGCCCGTCGGCGCAGGTGACGCATGTGATCTCGGTGGCGCTGGGGGTGGCGCTGCTCATCACCGCGCCCAGCGTGCTGTTCCGCCACCGGTTGCAGGCCCTCTCCCGGCGCAAGGCGGGTCAGGTCTCGCCGCGCATGACCGCGGGCCTGACCACGGCGCTGGGGGTTGTGCTGGGGGTCATGGTCACGCTGTCTTCCGTCGGGGCGGGGGCGATCGGCATGGCGGCGCTGGTCTTCCTCTATCCCGCGCTGGAGGTCCGCCAGCTTGTCGGCTCCGACATTGCCCATGCCGTGCCGCTTACGGCCATTGCGGGCATGGGGCACTGGTGGATTGGCGATATTGACGGGAAGCTGCTGTTCTCGCTGCTGTGCGGCTCGGTGCCCGGCATCATACTGGGCAGCCTGTGCGTGGGCCTGATACCCGACCGGGTGCAGCGCATCATACTGGCTGCCATCCTGATTACGGTCGGGCTGAAGGTAATCTGAATCCCCTCGCCCTGCTGGCGGGCAGGCTGCGGAACCTGCCGCTTTTACCCGTCGCGTTTGCATGCGCCGCCATGGCGGGCGACCCCGCCGCCACCGGAACCATGCGCGCCCTGCCCCGTGGATCATGACAGTATCGACCGCCCCGCTTCGTGCCGGGTGCAGCCGGATACTGTCATTTTTTCATGGCTGGCATCTGGTGCGCCATTGGGGAGCGGTGCAATCCAGAACCGGCAACGTGGTGAAGTAATGGTTATAACGATATTTCACCAATAACAGTCATGCCCCGGTTTCATGCACCGCACCCCGGATGCGGGGCGTGGATGGTGGGTGGCGTGCGCCGGTACCTGATTACAGTGCATTACTATGGAACATACGTGCCATGCCGCGCGCGGGGCCTGTGGGGGATAACGGGCGCGGCAAAGTATCCATATGGGCCAGCATCATGCCCGGTTCTTTCCGGCCATGGTCCATGACTGGTTTTTTCACGGCGGCAGGAAGTTGTGGGCGGGAAATACATCCGGCACGGGCCGCAGGCTTCACCCCCTGCCCCGTTCCGCAGGCCGCATGCCTGCCGGATGCAGGCGCAAATAATTATGTACGGGAATATATCGCCTGACTGAAATGATGCCATTCAGGGGCATGTATCGGTATGTAACGACAGGCTGACCGGCCAGATGTTTTTAGTCCGGTAATGACGTGGTCATGATGGTCGCGGCATGCGCGGGAAAGGCTGCCGCCATAAATACCTGCCATGCATGCAGGGGGATGATGGGGGCTGAAACACAAATACCCAGCCCGTTGCCGGGCTGGGTATTTGTGCAGTGGATGTAGCGGATTATTACGCCGCTGTTTCCGTTCCGGTCTTCTTGCGGCGGGGGCGGGTCTTGCGGGCGGGCTTTTCTGCCGGTTCGGCGGGGGCTTCGGGTGCCGGTTCGGCAACAACCTTGCGGCCCAGGCCGATCTTCTGCGCCAGCGAGGAGCGGTGCGCGGCGTAGTTGGGCGCGGTCATCGGATAGTTGGGGGGCAGTCCCCACTTTTCACGATACTGCTCCGGTGTCATGCCGTAAGCGGTCTGGAGGTGGCGCTTGAGCATTTTCAGCTTCTTGCCGTCTTCCAGGCAGATGACGTAATCGGGGAATACGGATTTCTTGATCGGCACGGCCGGCTGCAGCGGCGTGGGTTCGACCGCCTTTTCCGCACCGAGTGTCTTGAGTGCAGTATAGACAGTCTCGATCAGCGCCGGAATCTGGTCAACCGCAACCGTATTGTGGTTCGTATGCGCGGCCACGATTTCCGTCGTCATTGATACCAGTTCGGTATGCGGAATGTCTTTATTATCCAATTTCGCTTCTTTCCTTGGTAGATTGTCATCAGGAGACATATCTTGACCTATCAGTAATAATCATCCGCCTGTTATGCAACCACAATAAATCAACCTGATCGGTATTTCATGCCATTTTCTGTAGCCGGGCCGCATCTTCCTTGCGCGGATAATGGGGCATGGTGCTTGTCGTGACATTCCGGCTGGCATGACTGTATGCCAATCTTTCCCCGCTAATATCGTATGTTTCGCGTATATGCAATTATTTGTTTATAAATGTCCGGCAGGCCGGAAGCTGTTACCGGATTTTACCCGATATTGTTAAGGGATTGTCATTATTCTATCAGCATGGCGCATAAAATAAATACTCCATTCGCGGGGCCTTGCATTCATTCCCCACCCGCATGGATCGCGCCGTGGCGGGGCGCAGGGGCTTCATAAATATAGAACTTCCGGTTTATTTTATCATTTCGATATTGTATCTAAAATAACGCCCGCCGGTTACGTGCGCGAAATAACGGACAGGCGGCACTTTCGTTCCCCATGCATGGACCATGGGCATGTATGCACCCCGTTACGTAAAAAAAATGTGAAGCATGACCACGCAATGCCCCCCATGCCAGTAACGTGTGGCAGGTGGCGCGTAATGGGTGCGTATGCCCCAAATAATACCCCTGCCCCACCCGGCGGCATGCACCCGATGCCGCGCCGCACCGGCAGTTGGGGTATATTGTGAAATTACCTTTTCTTTACTTTATCGGCGCGCCGGATCAGCCCAGCCCGTCCACCATGATGTGCGGCAGGCCCCGGCTGCATGTCTCCACGCGTGCGGTAATGTCGTATGTCGTGCGTAACGTGGCGGGGGTTATGACATCGGTGGGCGCGCCCGCCGCGATGATCCGGCCATCACGCAGGATCACGTCGTAATCCGTCATGCGGATGGCAATATTCAGGTCATGCAGTACCATGACCGTTACGATGTTCCGCCGCGCGGTTTCACGGCGCAGGATGTCCATGACCGCAAACTGGTGGTGCAGGTCCAGCGCGCTCAGCGGTTCATCCAGCAGTAACGCATCGGGGTTGCGGCCCAGCGCCTGCGCCAGCCCCACAAGCTGGCGCTGCCCGCCGGAGAGTTCATCCATGTACTGCATGGCCAGGTTGGCAATGCCAAACACATCCAGCATGCGCAGCGCCGCATCCACCGCGTCATCCTCATCCCGCGCGGGCGGCAGCGTGGTCAGGGCGTGCTGTGCGGCCAGCAGGGATTCCAGAACCTGCAGGTGGACCATGGCGGGCAGCGCCTGCGGCAGGTACAGGCAGCGCTGCGTGCGGCGTGCGGGCGGCATGCGCGACAGGTCATCCCCGTTCAGCATGACCGTGGCGTGGCCGCCATCGGCCCCCAGCCCGGCAATGGCGCGCAGCAGCGTGGACTTGCCGCTGCCATTCGGCCCCAGCAGCGCCGAGACCTGCCCGCGTGGAAAGGGGCCGACACTCAGGTCATCCAGCACGGTGCGGCTGCCATAGCGCACGCTTACATGTTCGGCGCGCAGTCCCTCGGTCATGACAGGCCGCGCCTGCGCAGTACGATGGCCAGGAAGAACGGAATACCCACCAGCGCCGTCACGATTCCGGTCGGGATCACCACGCCGGGCATGATGTTGCGCGCCGCGACCGAGGAAAGGGACATGACCAGCGCCCCCACCAGCATGCTGCCCGGCAGGTAGAAACGGTGGTCCTCTCCCAGCAGCCGGCGGGAGATATGCGGCGCCACCAGCCCGACAAAGCCGATCGTGCCGACAAACGAGACCGCCAGCGCCGAAAGGATGCTGACCCGCAGCAGCGCGCCACGCCGCACGCGGGGCACGTCCACCCCCAGGCTTGCCGCGCGTTCCTCGCCCATGCGCAGGACGGTCAGCTTCCATGCCGCGCGTAGTGAAAGCGGGGTGACGAGCGCACATGCCGCCGCCAGCAGCCCCAGCTTGGGCCATGTCGCGCGCGTCAGGCTGCCCATGGTCCAGAACACCAGATCCTGAAGCGCGTCCTCATTCGCCACGAACTGCAATAGCGAGACCAGCGCATGGAACGCGAAGACCAGCGCAATGCCAAACAGCACCACCGTGCCCGTGCCCGCCCCGCGCCTGCGTGAGACCATGTCCAGCAGCAGCACGGAGCCGATGGCGAAAATGAACGCATCGGCCGAGACGACCCATGCATCGGGCACACCGGGCAGCCGCCATTGCAGGATGATGGCCAGCGACGCGCCAAACGCCGCCGCCGCCGAAACGCCAAGCGTGAAGGGGCTGGCCAGCGGGTTGGCCAGCACGGTCTGCATTTCCGCCCCCGCCAGCCCCAGTGCCGCGCCCACGCACACGGCCATGAGCGCATAGGGCAGCCTGATCTGCCACACGATCACCCCCTGCCCCGCCGGTACGTCATGCGGGTGCAGCAGGGTCTGTACCAATGCCGCGGGTGAAAGCCCCGACGGGCCAAGGCAGAAATCCAGCACCACCGACCCCGCGATCAGCCCCGCCAGCAGCCCCAGCACGCCCAGCCGCCGCCGCAGCAGCGCCCGGTAGCCCGCGCGCACCTGCCGGGCGTAGTCGGTCAGGCCGGGTTCGCTCCGGGTTCCCGCACCTGGTGTGTCATCAGGGACGCGCATTGATCCAGAACGTCCCTTCCTGACTTACGGGGAGGAACCGGGTGTAGAGTTCGCGCTGCGTCGCATCGGGGTCCACATCGGCAAACAGCGTGGGGTGGAACCATTTCGCCATGACCTCGACCGCGAGGATGTTGTACGGCGAATCATAAAAGGAATGCCACAGCCCGTAGGCGTGCCCGCCGGTCACGGCGCGCAGGGTGGAAATGCCGGGCCGGTCCATGACCTTTTCCAGCGAGGCCCGCGCCAGCGCGGGCGTGACCTCCGCCCCCATGCGCAGCCCCGGCCCGCTGGCCTTCGGGCCCTTGGTGCCGTCGGCTATATAGATGTCGGGATCGGCGGAGATGACCTTTTCAAGGTCGATGTCGCCAATATAGCCCGGCAGCAGGGGGGCGGCGATGTTCTGGCCGCCCGCCGCGTCTATGAACGCGCCCATGTTGCCCCGCCCCGCCGTGTGGCAGCAGCTCTCACGCATGGCGGCCAGCATCTCGATGAACACTTTCGGCCGCTGCGCCTGCGGTACGGCGGCCACGCGCTCGGTCACGCGCCTGAGGTGGGACTGGTAGAAGGCCACGTAGTCATCGGCCTCGTGCTCACGGTGCAGCACGCGGCCCAGTATCTGCATGGACGGCACGGTGTCGCGCAGCGGGTCGGCACGGAAATCAACGAAGATGACCGGGATATGCGCGCTTTCAAGCTGGGCCACCAGTTCGCTGGACTTGCCCGGCCCATGGCCCGATATGGTCAGGATGGCAAGGTCGGGATGCAGGTCGAGCACGCGCTCGGGGCTGACGGTATCGGCCGTGGTCTTGCCGATCAGCGCGATGTTGGCCGCCTGCGGGAAGGTGGCGAGGTACTGGTCGTAGCTCTGGGTATCCGCGCCACGGAATTCGCCCTGCCAGCCGACGATCCGGTCAAACAGGTGCTGCTTTTCCAGCGGGGCGAGCGCGTAAACCAGCCGCCCCTCGCCCAGTATGATGCGGTAGACACTGTCCGGTATGTCAACCTGCCTGCCCGCCAGGTCGGTCACGCTTTCGGCCCACGCGCCGGTAGCGCCCGCAAGCCCCATGACCAGCCCCGCGCAGCATGCGAGGGTGCGCACCCCGTCCAGTATCCGTCCCATCATATGCGCCTTATTTCTGCGGATAGGCGAAGTTGAACGTCTCGCTGAACGGCGGCCAGAAGCCCGGCGTGCCGGTTTCCTTGTCCACATGGTGCAGGAAGCCGTTCTGCTCGGGCGAGGAATAGGTCAGCACCACCGTATAGCGGCCGGGGCCGTCCATCTGCACGTTATCGGCGTAATGCGGGCCGTCCTTGGCGGTCATGAAATGCATGGTGCCTTCGGCCTTCCACGTCGTGTGGTCCTTGGTCAGCACGTAGCCGATGCTCAGGTACGGCACCCATGCGCCCTCGGGGTAGCCCCACACATTGTCCGCCGTGGCGTGCACGTCGGTTTCAAGGTGGATGGTGTCGGGCTTGGTGTTGTCGGTCATGCCCGCGGGCATGGGCGAGACCATGATGCCGGTCAGGTAGCTGGATGCGATTTCCATGTCATGTTCATGCACCGGCCCGCCGATCGGGTATTCGCGCGCATGCGCCACCGTGGCCCCCACAGGCAGGGACGCGACAAGAAAAGCCAGAAGTGTCTGTTTCGTATTCATGTGACGGTTTCCATAAAATGCGGCTTGAAGCGATAGATGTCTGATTATTCTTATTTTTATGCGGCAATACCGTAAGCAGGTCGCGGCTTCCCTTCCGGCGGTTCCCTAATTTTGGTAATGATAATTGTTATCAGTGTCAACCGGTGGTATGCCCCATTTCCGACACAGACGGAGACCGCTGTCATGATCACCCACCCCTTTGCCTTCATGAGACTGCCGTACTGGCTTCTCACGGCGCTTGACAGCCGGATGCTTCATTTCTGGCTCCAGCCGGAACACTACCTGATCCGTATTGCCCACTTCCTCAGCATGGCCATGTTCTTCGGCATGGTCATGCTGCTTGACATCGGCATCCTCAACCCGCGCATGACATCACGGGTGGCGCCCGCGGCACAGCTTATGGTGCGCCCGCTGCACATAAGCTTCGCCATCGCCATGGTGTCGGGGGTGATCCTGTTTTTCTATGATCCCGTGCGCGTGGGCAGCCGGGCCTACCTGTCGCCCAAGCTGCTGCTCATCACGCTGGCGCTGGTCAATGCGCGGTGGTGCCACCGGCGGGTTTACATGCCCATCATGCGCGCGAACACGGTCGTGACATGGCAGGCGCGCATGGGGGCATGGCTGTCAATGGCGCTGTGGACCGGGGTGATGGTGATGTCGTGCCTGAACAGCGAGGGCGTGCCCAAGGTTTTCCTGCGCTGACAGGCGGATAACAGCGGTTTGCGCCTGGCGCGCCAAGGTGACAGGGCGCGCCATATGGAGTATGGATGCACGGTGAGACTGACACACGCGAAAAGGATGCATCCATGCGTAAAATAGCCACTCTGGCCGCTGTTGCGGCCCTTGCGGGGGCGACGGCGGCCCATGCCGAACCCGGTGGCTGCCTGAAATACGGCGCGGTGGGCGCGGTGGGCGGCCATGTGGCGGGCCACCACAGCGTGATGGGCGCCGCCGCCGGTTGCGTGACGGGCATGTACAAGCGCCATGAATACCGCAAGGAAGCCAAGGCCAAGGCTGCGGAATATGACAAGGAACATCCCGGCGCCAAGGGCACCTACCAGGAAAAGGCGACGGCGTATGACGTGGAACACTCCACCACGCCGGGCAAGATGACGCCGGACACACCCCCCGCCCAGCAGCCTGACGGCGCGCAGAAAATGTAAGCCCGCCCCGCGGGCCTGACCGCCGTGTCCGGGCTGTCGCCTGCGGGAGATTTATTTTTGTCATTACTCAGGTTTTGGCAGAACTCTTATCCATGAATGTAGTTAAGGGTCTGTGGATCTCGTGACACCACACCGTCTCCTAATCCCTTAACTTGGCGTCCCGCTCCGGCGGGGCGCCATTTTTTTATGCACGGTTGCGGACGGTTACGTTTCAGGCCGGTTTTTCACGCCATGTTACGTGCGCGGCGGATAGCATCGCGCCTCGGCCCCCGGCAGGCACCCGGCCTGTGCGGGTTACGGGGCCGGAGTGGAAACATGCATGATAAAGACATTGCCCGCCGTCATGGCCTGCCTGTCCCTGCCCATGGCCCCGGCCATGGCGGATGAAGGGGCGGCGCTGTACCAGTCCCACTGCGCCATGTGCCACATGGATGGCGCGCAGGGCCAGCCGGGCCGTGTGCCGCCGCTGGCCGGGCGCATGGGCCGCCTGTCCGCTACGGGCGAAGGCAGGCGGTATGTGGCGGCGGTGCTGCTCAATGGCATGATGGGGCGGATCATGGTGGGGGATGAGACCTATGCAGGGTTCATGCCCGTCTTCCGCATGCTGTCCGACACGCAGGTCGCGGCCACGCTGAACCACCTGGCCCGCCTGCCCGATGGCGCGGGCGCGGCCCCCTATACCGCCGCCGACATTGCGGCGGCGCGCATGGAAAAACTCTCGCCCCCCGCCGTGACCGACCGGCGCACGATGCCCGAGGCGCGCCTTCCCCCACCCTGAAAAAACAGGTTGCGGCCGTTTTGCGTTCACATAACCGCGCGCCGGGTCATCCATGCTGGCGGGGGTGCGTTCTGCGCTGTGGCCTGGCCGCGCGGCGGGCGTGATCGTGGGGCGTGTGATCGTGCGCCCGCCATGCTTTCGCGTGTGCAACGGTGCGTCGTGTCGCAACATCAGGAAAAACGGAATACGTGCATGGCCCGTCATCAGGAATACGCCACCGCCGCCCCGCTGGGTTACATGGGGCTGGGCATGGCTACCGTGCTGCTTGGGCTGCACAACGCGCAGCTCGTGCCGCCGGGGGCGGCCGTGGTGGCCATGGGGCTGGTCTGTGGCGGGGTGATGCAGTTCTGCGCGGGCATGCTGGAATATGGCACCGGCAACACCTTTGGCCTGACCGCCTTTGTCGCACTTGGGGCGTTCTGGCTGTCCTTTGTGGTGTTGGCATGCCTGCCGCAATGGGGGCTGGCGTCCGATCCCGCCCCCGTGCTGCTGGGCAGGTATATGTGGGTGTGGGCGGTGTTCGCGGCCATTCTGGCGGCGGGGTCGCTGGTGGCGTCGCGCGTGCACCAGATCGTGTTTTTCAGCCTGGCGGTGCAATTCGTGCTGCTGGGCTGCGCGGGGGTGTTCGCGCGCCCGGTGCTGATGGTGGTGGGCGGCTATGCGGGGCTGCTATGCGGCATCGGTGCGATCTACCTTGCCGCCGCCGCCGTGCTGGAGGCCCAGTTCGACCGCCCCGTCCTGCCCACCGGCCTGCCCTCGGCCCCCGCGCCGCGTGCGGGGCATGATGAGCTGCTGGTGCAGCTATCCTGACACCACCTTCCGGCCACGGGTCGCAGCCCATGCGCGTTCACGCTCCAGCAGAAGCTGCTTGCGCATGACCCCCCACCTGTAGCCCGACAGGCTGCCATCGCCCCGGATGACCCGGTGGCACGGAATGACCACCGCCAGCGCATTGGCGGCGCAGGCGCGGGCCACGGCACGGGCCGCGCCGGGCCTGCCCACGCGGGCGGCCAGTTCGGCGTAGGTGATGGTGCTGCCACACGGTATGGCGCGCAGGGCCTGCCATACCTGCTGCTGGAACGCGGTGCCCGCGGGCAGCGTGTTGGCGGACCATGGGTGGGGGGGTGTCTGCGCGCCATTGCCCGGCACGGACCATGGGCGTTCGATGCAGGCCGTGACCATGGCCAGGCAGGCTGCCATGTCGCCCTCACGCGCGGGGCGTGCGGCGGGATGGCGGGCAAGGAGTGCGCGTTGCAGCGTGGCGGGGTCATCGCCCAGGGTTATGGCGGCAAGCCCGTCATCACCCACGGCCACCAGCACGCAGCCAAGGCTGGTGGTGCCGGTGGCAAAACGGAGCGTGGCGGGCCGCGCGCCGTGCGGGCGGTGTGGCGATGGTGTCATGCGCAGGCTCTCCCCCCATGCGCCATGCCGCCCGCCCGCGGGCCGGTTGGCCCCTAGCGCAGGATGCCGGTATGCCCGATGGAGTAGCGCCCCGGCTGGGGCCATACGGTCAGGCCATGCGGTTCCTGCCCCACGGGGATCTTGCGGGTGGCGCCGGTTGTGGTGTCGATGGCGTAAACCACATCATCAAAACGGCCGGAAAGCCACAGGGTTTTTCCGTCAGCGCTCACATTGCCCATGTCGGGGCTGCCGCCGCCGGGAATGAGCCACTGGGTCACCACCCTGTCAGTGGCGAAGTCGATCACGCTCACCCCGCCCGCCTTGCTGTGGGGGCGGCCATGGATCTTGTGCGAACCACGGTTGGCCACGTACAGCTTCGTGCCGTCGCGGCTGGGGTACAGGCCGTGCGCGCCAGTGCCGGTGTGGATGAACCCTGTCTCACGGAAGGTGTCGCCATCAATGATGAACACGCCATCGGCATGCATGTCGGCCACGTAGAACTTGTGCCCGTCCGGCGCGGTCAGCACATCCTGCGGCATGCCCCCGCCCGACAGCTTGAGATAGCCCAGCACCGTGCGGTTGACGGTATCGACCTTGGCCAGGTAGCCGCCGAATTCACAGGTGAAGATGGCGTAACGCCCGTCGATGGAGAAATCGGCATGGTTCACGCCCCGGCATTTGGGCACCGAGACCGAACCCTGCAGTTCCATGGTGTGCGGGTCACGGAAGTCCAGCCGCTCGCGCGCTTCGGCCACGGTGATGGCGGATTTGCCATCGGGGGTGAAATACATGTTGTACGGGTCATCGACCGGCACGTTGGGCAGCGGCTTTGTCGTGCGCGGGTCGATGGGGGTCAGGCTGCCCTGTGTTGACCCTTCGGCGTTGTTGGTGACCCACAGCGTGCGCAGGTCCCATGACGGCACGACATGCTGCGGGCTTTCACCCACCTTGAAGCGCGAGACGACCTTATAGGTGCCCGGATCAATCACATATACGTTATTCGAGCGCAGGTTGGGCACGTAAACGCGCGCGGGGTCCTGCGCCACCTCCGGGTTCAGGTGGCCGGCGGTGGTCTCGGTATAGATGTTGTGCGGGTCAATGACGGGCGGCATGCCGGGGATGGTGTCCACCCCCTGCGCCAGGGCCGCCCCGCCAGACAGCAGCAGCGCGCCCAGTCCCAGAACCGGCAGTTTTTTCTTTTGTGTCATAATGTGATCCTGTTCCTCGCGGCCCCTATAGCACGCTGTACGGGCGGCGCAATCAGTTCGGATTCTGTCCTGTTGGGTCGTGTTGCATGGCCGCAACTGCGGCGCTGACCTGCATGTCGGCCCCCACCTCGCCCAGGGCCGCTTCGGCATGGCGGGGGTCGCCGCCGTACACGCCCTGTGCCGCCGTGGGCAGCGGGGCCACGCGCAGCGCCTGCGTGCGGACAAGCGTGGGGTCCACCGCCAGCATGAGCGACGTGTCCGACACATCGGCATGCTGGCCCACCTCCGCCGCGTGGCCGTTATTGCGCAGCCATGTGGCGTAGGTGGTGGCGATCACGTCGTAATAGGCCGGGATGTACAGCACATGCCCCCCGCGCCCGTGCCAGCGCCAGTTGAGGGTATCGGCCACGGCGCGCAGGTCGCGCTGGTAGCCGCCGTGGTCGCCAATCAGCACCACGCGGGTGAAGCCCTGCACATGCAGGCTTTCCGCCGCATCGGTCAGCATGGCGCGGAAGGTGGAGGGCGAGAGGCTGATCGTGCCGGGAAAGCGCATGTGCGACGTGCGCGGCGCGGTGCTGCCCTCGGGCACGTAGGCCACCACGGGGGCGACCAGCGTGTGCCCCGCCTGCCGGGCGATGCGGCGGGCCAGCGCCATGGCGCGCACGTCATGCTTGCCCACCGCGATGAAGGGGCCACTCTGTTCCGTGCCCCCCACGGGGATGATGATGGTGGTCGTGCCCGCGTGGATGGCGTCACGGATCTCGGTCCATGTCAGCGCCGCGAAATCAACGGTGTCGGGCGCGGTGCGCGCGGGGTGGAGTGCTGGCGGCAGGACCGACTGCGGCAGGAGTGACGCCGCCATGGCGGGCGCGCGGGCGGGCATGGACAGCCCCAGCGCAAGGGCGGCTGTGGCCAGCAGGGTGATGGCCGGTGGGGCGGGGCGTTGACGCATGTGGCGGCGGTCCTTGTGCCGGGTGGTGCATGGCGCATGCTGTGCCCTGCCCCCGCGCGCTTGGCAACTGCCATGCGGCACGGGAATGAAACCGCCCCCGCCCCGGCCCGTTGAAGGCGCACAGCCCCCATTGCAGGTTTTCCGGCCATTGCGCCGCATTCCTCCCCTAACAGAACGGATACGCGAGCACCCCATGAGCAAAGCCCCGCATTCTTCCGCCCTGCCCCCTACCCATACGGGAAACGGTGGTGAAACCCACCAGACGGCGGGCGGTGACGTTCCGGTCATGACCACCCAGCAGGGCGTGCCGGTGGCGGATGACCAGAACACCCTGCGCGCGGGTGCGACCGGCCCCGCGCTGATGGAGGACTTCCACTTCCGTGAAAAGATTTTCCACTTCGACCACGAACGCATCCCCGAGCGCGTGGTCCATGCCCGTGGCTATGGCGCGCATGGTTATTTTGAACTGACCGACAGCCTGGCCGATGTCTGCCATGCCGATATTTTCCAGCGCGTGGGTGAGCGCACCCCCGCCTTCGTGCGGTTTTCCACCGTGGCGGGCAACAAGGGCTCGGCCGATACGGTGCGCGACGTGCGCGGCTTTGCCGTCAAGCTGTACACAAAGCAGGGCAACTGGGACATCGTGGGCAACAACATCCCGGTGTTCTTCATTCAGGACGCCATCAAGTTCCCCGATTTCGTGCACGCGGCCAAGCAGGCGCCCGACCGCGACTTTCCGCAGGCGCAGACGGCGCATGACAATTTCTGGGATTTCGTGTCCCTCTCGCCCGAGGCGACGCATATGGTCATGTGGGCCATGTCCGACCGGGCCATCCCGCGCTCCTTCCGCTTCATGGAGGGGTTTGGCGTCCACACCTTCCGCCTGATCGACGCGCAGGGCCGTTCGACCTACGTGAAATTCCACTGGAAGCCGAAGCTGGGCCTGCAGTCCATCGTGTGGAACGAGGCGCTCAAGATCAACGGCGCCGATCCCGACTTCCACCGCCGCGACCTGTGGCAGGCCATCACCAGCGGCCATTACCCGGAATGGGAGCTGGGCGTGCAGCTGTTCGATGATGCCTTTGCCGACAGCTTCCCCTTCGACATCCTCGACCCCACCAAGCTGATCCCCGAGGAGGTGGTGCCCATCCGCCGCGTGGGGCGGCTGGTGCTGGACCGGATGGTGGACAACTTCTTTGCCGAGACCGAGCAGGTCGCCTTCTGCACCCAGAACATCGTGCCCGGCATCGACTTCACCAACGACCCGCTGCTGCAGGGCCGCAACTTCTCGTATCTCGATACCCAGACCAAGCGCCTTGGCGGCCCCAACTTCACCCACATCCCCATAAACGCGCCCAAATGCCCGTTCCACAACTTCCAGCAGGACGGGCACATGGCCATGCACAACCCGAAGGGCCGGGCCAATTACGAACCCAATTCGTGGTCACAGCCCGCCGGTGGCCCGCGTGAAAGCGCGGATGGCTACCGCTCCTTCCCCGCCGAGGTATCGGGCGCCAAGCAGCGCCAGCGTTCGGACTCCTTTGCCGACCATTACAGCCAGGCGCGCCTGTTCTGGATCAGCCAGACCCCGGTGGAGCAGACCCATATCCGTGATGCCTACATCTTTGAACTGAGCAAGGTCGAGACCCCGGCCATCCGCGCGCGCATGGTCAGCCACCTGCGCCATGTGGACGAAGGTCTGGCCAAAGGCGTGGCCCACGGGCTTGGCCTGTCCCCCCTGCCCGAACCGGCAAAGGCGGCCCGCCCCGTGGTGGAGGGGCTGAAGCCCTCGCCCGCGCTGAGCATACTCAGGAACGGGCCGGACAGCTTTACCGGCCGCAAGCTGGGCATTGTGGTGACGGATGGCGTGGACCACCACATGCTCACCGCCCTGCGTGACGCGGTGGCCGCCATTGGCGGGACGGTGGAACTGATCGCCCCCACCGTGGGCGGGCTGAAGGACAGTACGGGCAACCCGCTGGTGGCGCAGCAGCGCATCAATGGCGGCCCGTCGGTGCTGTATGACGCGGTGGCCCTGCTGCCCACGGTGGAGGGCGCGAACACCCTGCGCCATGAGGCCACGATGCGTGACTTCATTGCCGATGCCTATGCCCATGCCAAGTTCATCGGCCATAACGACGCCGCCGAGATCCTGCTGGCGGCGGCGGGGCTGCACCCGCGCATGCGTGACGAGGGGGTGATCGCGCTGGAGGGCACGATCGACGCCGACCGCTTCGTGCAGACCTGCGGCGCGCTGCGCCTGTGGGCGCGGGAGGGACGGGTCCACACGATCTGACCCTGCCCGCTTGCAACCGGCCGCCAGCCTTTCCACACTATGGCGGCCGGGCTGTCCCGCCCGGCGTGACGGAACAGCAGGAACCCCGCGCATGACCGATACCCCCGCCGCCCCGCGCCCGCAGGTGTCCATCCTGTACTGCACGCGCTGCAACTGGATGCTGCGCGCGGCGTGGATGGCGCAGGAACTTCTCTCCACCTTTGGCGAGGACTTGGGCGGGGTGACGCTCGTGCCCGGCAGCGGCGGCAATTTTGAAATTACCGTGGATGGGCAGGTGGTATGGGAGCGCAGGCGCGATGGCGGCTTTCCCGGCCCGAAGGAGCTGAAGCAGCGCGTGCGCGACGTGATCGCGCCCGAACGCGACATGGGCCATATCGACCGCAGGCCCTGACACGCGGCGCATTGCAACCACCCTGCCCGCACCCCACCTGATGGGCATGAAAACAACCATTCCCCCCATGGCGGGCGGGGCGCATGTCGCCCCCGAACTCGCCCGGCTGCGCAACCTTGCCACGGTGCTGGACGCCGCCTTCCGTATTCCCGGCACGCGGGCCCGCTGGGGGCTTGACGCGCTGATCGGCCTGCTGCCCGTGGGCGGGACGCTGGTGATGCTGCTGCCCTCGCTCTACATCGTATGGAAGGGGTGGAAGCTGGGGGCTGGCCGCGCGCTGGTGGCGCGCATGCTGGCCAATGTGGCGGTGGAGGTCGCGGCCGACTTCGTGCCCGTGCTGGGCGATGTGTTCGATGTCGCGTTCAAGGCCAACCTGCGCAACGTGGCCCTGCTGGAACAGCATTTCGGCGCGGCGGGCGCGGATCGTCGCCATTGAGCCGCATCCCGTCCTGTTTGCCCGCCTGGGGGTTTCAACGGCATTGACGCCTGCCTTGTCCGCGCAGCCGGGGCAATATCCTGCTTTCACGCAGGCCGCGGGGGTAACGCCCGCCGGGCAGGTGGCCTGCGCCCCTGCCTCTGGACGCGGGGCGCGCGGGCGCTAGACTGCGCGCTCCAGTCCGGCCCATCTATACAGTTACAGAGACGGTTCACCATGGCCCCTTCCCCCCTGCAACAGGTCATCACGGAGCTTACGCCCCTTCTGGGTGAGCGGATCACGGTCAATGACGCCATCCGCGAACAGCACGCCCATGGGGAAGGATGGATGCGTGCCGCCATGCCCGGCGCGGTGGCGTTCGCGGCCAGCACGGCGGAAGTCTCGGCCATCGTGGCGCGCTGCCATGCCCACAGGGTGCCGGTGGTGGCGTTCGGGGCCGGGACCTCGGTCGAGGGGCACGTCACCCCGCCCCCCGGCGCGCTCAGCCTCGACCTGTCGCGCATGACCGATATCATCGCCGTCAATGCCGATGACCTTGACTGCCGCGTGGAAGCGGGCGTGACACGGCAGGCGCTGAACGCGCAGCTACGTGACATGGGGCTGTTCTTTCCCGTTGACCCCGGTGGCGAGGCCACGATTGGCGGCATGTGCGCCACCCGCGCCTCGGGCACGGCGGCGGTGCGCTACGGCACCATGCGTGAAAACGTGCTGGGCCTGCGCGCGGTCATGGCTGACGGGCGCGTGGTCGATACTGGCGGCCGGGTGCGCAAATCCGCCACGGGCTATGACCTGACCGGGCTGCTGGTCGGTTCCGAGGGCACGCTTGGCATCATAACCGAGGTACAGCTCCGCCTGCATGGCATACCCGAAACCCTTGCCGCCGCCGTGTGCCAGTTCCCCACGCTGGAGGCCGCCGTGGCCACGGCGGTCACGATCATTCAGGCGGGTGTGCCCATCGGGCGGCTTGAACTGATGGACGAGGTGCAGATGCACGCCAGCATCCGCTACTCCCGGCTGGAGGGGTACCAGGACCTGCCCACCCTGTTCCTTGAATTCCAGGGCTCCCCCGCCAGCGTGCGCGAACAGGTCGCGCTGGTGGAGGAAATCGTTACCGACAACGCCGGCCTTGGCTTTACATGGAGCGAGAACAGCGAGGAACGCACCCGCCTGTGGAAGGCCCGCCACGCCGCCTACTGGGCCACGCTGGGCCTGCGCCCCGGCCATTACGGGCTGGCGACCGATGCGATCGTGCCCATTTCGGCGCTGGGGGAACTGATGCTGGGCGTGCGGGAGGACATCCGCCGCTCGGGCCTGTGCGCGCCCATGCTGGGGCATGTGGGGGATGGCAATTTCCATACCCTCATCCTCGTCCCGCCCGAGGATGGCGGGTACGAACGCGCGCTGGAGCTTGACCGCGCGATCGTGCGCCGTGCGCTGGCGCTGGGCGGGTCGTGCAGCGGGGAGCATGGCATCGGCATGGGCAAGATCGAGTTCATGGAGGCCGAACACGGCGCGCCCGCGCTGGATGTGATGCGTGCGATCAAGCACGCGCTCGACCCGCTGGGCATCCTCAACCCCGGCAAGATGCTGCCCCCCGTCCTGTCCTGAAGACGAGGCACGACGCCCATGTCCACCCCCACCGACCATATCCTCGCGCAGGCGCTCGATCTGCTGCGGCAGGGCCGTTTCGCCCATGCCCGCGCCCTGCTGGAACCCTGCGCCGACACCCCGCGCGCCGAGATCCTGCTGGCCCATGCCCATGCGGGCTGCAACCGCGTGCAGGAGGCTGCGCGCCTGCTGTGCCGCCAGGCCCATGCCCACCCCGCCGCGCGCCACCCCGCGCGGGACATGCTGGACCTGCTGCTGGCCCATGACCGGGTGGATGAGGCCGAGGCCGTGCTGCGCGCCGTGCGCCAGCGCGCGGGGCGTGACATCCGCACGCATGACATGCTGGGCGAACTGCTGCTGCAACGCGGCCGCAGCGCGGAGGCACAGGCCGTGCTGGCCGAAGGGCTGGCCCTGTCGCCCGCGCAGTTGACCACCGGCAACCTCATGGCGGTATGCCTGATGGAACAGGGCGCGTTTGCCGATGGGCGCGACCTGCTGGGCTACATCCTTGAACACCACCCCGACAGCGCGATGACGCACGCCAACCTTGCGCACCTGCTGGCGGCATGGAACCGGCACGATGCGGCACTTGAGGCTCATGCACGCGCCCTCGCCCTGCGGCCCGAAGACCCCCGGCTACGCATGAACCACGCCCTGACCCTGCTCAGGACCGGGCAGATGGAGCGGGGATGGGCGGAATATGAATGGCGCCACCGCCTGCCCGGCCGCCTGCGCCTGCCGCCCGCGCAACTGCTGCCGGTGCTGGAGCCGGATGCGGACCTGCGCGGGCGGACCATCCTTGTCACGCGTGAGGGGGGACTGGGCGACATGCTGATGATGCTGCGCTTCCTGCCCGTGCTGGCGGGCATGGGCGCGCGGGTGTTCGTGCAGGCCCCGGCCACGCTGCATGGCCTGATCCGCCGCATGGGCTGCGTGCGCCGCGTGTTTGATGAACGCCGCGCCCCGCCCGACCATGACTGGCACTGCCCCTTCCTCAGCCTGCCGCGCGCGCTGCACCGTACGCCGGGCCATGCGGGGGCGGATGTGCCCTACCTGCGTGCCGACCCGCAACTGGTGCGCCAGTGGGCCCCCTTCCTGCCCACGGGCACGGGGCTGCGCGTGGGGCTGGTGTGGGGCGGGGCCAGCCGGCCCGACGTGCCCGCCGCCCATGCCATGGACCGCCGCCGCTCGGTCCCGCTGCGCGCGTTGGCCCCGCTGGCGGGGCTGGCCGGTGTCAGCCTGGTCAGCCTGCAGATGGGGGCCTACACCCGCCAGATGATGGACATGCCCGCGGGCATGCGGCTGTACGACCCCATGGAAAGCGTGCGCGACATGGATGACACGGCCGCCCTGATTGCCGGGCTGGATGTGGTGGTGTCGGTCGATACCGCCATGGCCCATCTGGCGGGAGCCATGGGCTGCCCCGTGATCCTGCTGGACCGGTTTGACAACTGCTGGCGCTGGCTTTCGGGGCGGACGGACAGCCCGTGGTACCCCACCCTGCGCATCGTGCGCCAGATCACGCCCGGACAGTGGGAGGACGTGGTAAGCCGCCTGTACAGCATGCTGGGCCGGCGCGACCTGCCGCCATCGCGCATGCCGGCGCTGCTCAGAACCTGAACACGAAATTGGACTGGTAATAGGTGCCGCTTGCACCCCCCGCCGCATCCAGCGCGCGTGAGGCCATGAAGCGCGAGACATACTGCGTCCAGGAAAAATGGGCGTTGATCTGCCACGCCAGCGACGCCTGCGGGGCCATGCCGATGAACCGGCCCCGGAAATCCCCGCCAAAGGCATAGGTGCCCGAACTGCGGTAAACCCCGTCATTCACGTTGTCGCGCCAGAACAGCGGGTACTTGACCTGTATGCTGACCGAAGGGTGCGGCGTGAAGCGCACCAGCGGCGCGAAGCTGATCAGGTTGGAGGGGTTGATGTAGGTTGTCGTGTCCAGATAATTGGTCTGCGGGCTGAACGGCGCGATATAGGTGCCCACCGCCCCGTCACGGCGCGCGGCGTCACCGCCGGAATATACATCGGTCTGGATACCGGCAAAGGTGTGCAGCGCCCGGTCGTGCAGGCGGTAGCCCAGTGTGGAATTGATGGCGAAGGCGTTGACCGCGCGCGGCGCATTGTCGGTGGCGTTGCGGAACACCCCGCCCTGCCAGATCGCGCCCAGCGAGAACTCGAAGGGCCCCGCCACCCCGTGCCAGCGCACGCCGAAATTGTTGCGCGTGTCCGACCCCCGCTCCGTGCCGGTGGGCGTGGCCACCACGCCCGATGTGCTGCCCAGCTTGTAGCCGATATAGAACGCATCGACAAAGGAGTAGCCCTTCCCCCCCATGAAGGTGAAGTCCGGCGGGGCCCATGTGGCGTTGAAGCCGTACAGGCGGGTGGCATAGTTCTCGGTATCGTGGAACATGCCGGTCTCGCCATCATTCGTCTGCACGAAATCCCATGCGTCGATACGGATGCGCGGCCAGATCATGTATGCGCGAAACCCGTTCCATGACAGCGGCACATTGGGCGTATCGCGGTTGTAGATGACATAGGACGGGGTATCGAGAAACTGCTGGCGGCCGAACATGAACCCGCTATGGGCACCCAGCATGTCCCACCGCCCCTCGACAAAGGCCTGCTGCGCATCGAGCCGCTTGCGATAGGTCGTGCCATAGCCGTAACCGCCCCAGCCGCCCGCGTCACCATTGACCAGCTGGCCAAAAAAGCGCAGGTGCATGCCGATATGCAGGTCCGCGCCGTACAGGTTGCGCACGGTAAAGCGGCCGGAATCGTTATTGTTGCGGGTGCCAAGCTGGGGGCGTGATTCAAACCAGTTGCGCAGCCGTGTCTCGCCCGAAAAGCTGAGCCAGACCGACCCGCTGCGGTTGAGCGGGATGTATTTCAGCACATCGAATGCGTCATCATGCTTCTGCGTGCGCAGCCGGCTCCAGTCTTCCGCCCATGGCGCCACGCCGTAGCGGCCCACCGGGCCGAAGCCCGCGGCCTCGCCATCGCCACGGTTGAACACGCCCCAGTCATACGGGTGGCCGGTGCGGCGGTTTTCAGCCCCGCCCATGCGCACCGGCTGGCCCACCGGGTTGGCGGCGGGATAGAGCATGATGGCCGGGCGCGAACGGGCATGCACCACCACGTTTTCCCCGCCCGGCGCCTGTGGGGGCGTAGTGGATGGCGGGGGTGTGCGCGTGTCATCGGCGGCGTCCGCCCGCCCGCCCGGCGCGGCCACGGCGCAGGACAGGACAAGCAGCAGGACCAGCATACGCATATCCGCTGGTTTACGGGTCGCCGCCCTGCTCACATGGATGTCCGCCCCCTGCCGGTCATGATGGTGGAGCGGCTGCCCCCCCGGCAGCCGCATGCCGCGCGCCGCCCGTGCGGTGCGGGACCGGCCGGGCGCGTAATGGCACGCGCAGCATAGCCCCTAACGCATGCCGTGACGAATTTCCATGGCTTGCGGGTGGGAACGGGCGCGTGGCCCGCTGCGTCAGTCCAGCCGGACGGACGGGCGCACGAACATGTCCAGCCAGTCCACCAGGCACGAGATCGTGCCGCGCACCGGCCCGTACAGCTCGAACTGGTGCTGGCGGTAGAGCATGAGATGCACCATGCGCGCGCTTATGCCGCGCAGCCACCCGCCACCAAAGACCGACCCGCCGGGAAAGGTGCCCCAGCCATTATAGTCACCCAGCGCCACGACCGCGCCCTTGTTATGGAAGCTGAAGGGGGCGAGCGTGCCGCCGTTCATCCATGCAGGCAGGGTGCGCGCAAGGTGGTGGGCCTGCTGGCGCGCGGCCTGCGCCGTGGGGGCCACGGGGCCTTCGGTAATGAAGGCGCAGTCGCCCATGGCGAAGATGTGGTCATCATCCATGACCTGAAGTGTCGGGCGGACCTCAAGCTGGCCCGAGCGCGAGAGCCTGAGCCCGTCGAACCTGTGGGTCACGTCCGGGGCCTTCACGCCCGCAGCCCACACCCGCAGCCGGGCGGGAACGCGGCTGCCATCCTTCAGGATGAAGCCTTCTTCATCCGCGCCGCTGACCATGGCGGATGTGCGGACCGTAACGCCTATGGCCTCAAGCTGGCGGGAGGCGGCTTCCGACACGGATTCAGGAAAGGCGGGCAGGATGCGCGGCCCGGCCTCAAGCAGGGTGATGCGCAGCCTGGGCGGCTTTTCGCCAAAGCTGTACAGCGAGGCGATGTCGAGCGCCTTGTGCAGTTCGGCCGCAAGCTGGGTGCCCGTCGCCCCCCCGCCCACGATGGCGATGTCCAGTTCCTGATGGTTGGCGAAGGCACGCAGCAGTTCCATGCGGAAACGGTCATTGAAGCCGTTGGCATCCACCAGGTTGTCAATGAACAGGCAGTGCTCGGCCACGCCGGGGGTGCCGAAATCATTGGCGCGGCTGCCCAGCGCCAGCACCAGCGCGTCGTAGCCAAGGCTGCGGGCATCCACCACCGGCTTCCCGCTGAGCGGGTCGGTAATGGGGGCGAGCGAGATGGTGCGGGCCTTGCGGTCCAGCGCCGTGATCTCACCGGGCCAGAAATCGAAATGGTGGCGGCTGGCCTGTGACATGAAGCTTATGCGGTCATTTTCGTTCGCGGCCGTACCGGCGGCGAAACAGTGCAGCATGGGCTTCCAGACATGGGCGAAACTTTTGTCAACCAGCGTGATTTCCGCCCGCCCCGTGCGTCCGACCGAATTGCCCAGCCGCGTGGCGAGCGCAAGCCCTGCAACACCGCCGCCTACAATAACGATACGAAACTTATCTGCCATCTCACCATTGCTCCAAACCCGCACGCACAGCGCCACGGGCCATTACGGAACCCCCCGCTACGCTGCAATTCCTGCACTTTTGCCCCGGCCGCGCCCGTGGGGAATGTCCCCTGCCCGGACCATGTTCACGGCCTGCTGCGTGACAGCCCGCCTGTGTGGATGCGCCCCGCAGGGCCACCCCGGCCTGACCCATCAATACAGGACCCGATGTGTGCTGAACAGGGGGCACGCACGCCTCGCGCCCATATGTGAGGGGAACGAGGGCTTTTACCACCTACGGCAATGGGCGGGTCTGGCAAATAGACGCGTGTAGCGGTAGTAAATCCCGGCTCCGGTTCACCAAGGATCAGTTCCATGGCGGGAGCATCCGCGTACGGGTTTGTCAGTGCCTCGAACTGTCATTTCTGGGAGGGCTTCCGCTCCTGTCCAGCGCGCCATCATGCCCTGCCACTGCGGGTCTTCCATGGCGCCCGTGGTGTAGAAATCAGACCTGCCCACAGGCAGGTGTTTAATATCCCACAGGGAATAAACCTGAACCGCACCGTCAGGCTGTGTTACCCTGATGGTCTGGTCAATAATCTCGACTCCCCGATGCTTCTGCGTTCTGCGCATGAAATTGATGGAACTTTTCAGGAAATTAAAAAACTATCATTTTTTTGTAATAATATTGTATTATCAGTCGATGCATATTTTTCTGCCCTCGCGCTGCCAGACTTCCTATCTATTAATACGGCAGAATCGAATATTATTATAACAAAATAGATCATAAAACAATTTTTCACGCCGTAATTTCAAACAATATGACATAATCATCTAGAAATTATAAAATATAATGTATTAAATATATATGTATTTTTTAAAATTGCAGATTAAAATCAATGTGCAAATCGCATCTATGAAATGCAGGAAAATTGTTACATAAAACATGATGAATCTTAGTGTGACGACTTGTAGGGATTTTTCAATTGCCTCTTAGACCAGATATGATTGTAGATGCTCTGCGGACTCTAGGGCGACCAGCTCATGCTCCGGAAATTTATCGAGAGATTTGCAGACTTTTCCCTGATGAGCGTTTTGGAAGCACACCCGTAGCTAGTATTCGGGCACGATTACAAGAATCGTGTCCGCAATCTGGACAGTTCACAGGTCGTCGCAGTCTATTCCGTCGCATATCTCCAGTCGAGACTCGCGAGGGGTTATGGAGTTTATTAGAGCAGGCTAATACTCCCCTTAGGGATAATATGCTTGACGACTTGAAAAATATTGGTCTCAGTCAGGGGGATGAGGAAACTGAGCGAACAACATTAGCTCAAGCGCGAATTGGTCAAGGTAAATTTCGTCGGGATCTTTGTGTCGCATGGAATAGTGCATGTGCTGTCACAAATGTTGCGGTTCCGGAACTTATTCGTGCTTCTCATATCAAGCCATGGAGAGAGTCTAATAACGAAGAACGATTAGATCCCAATAATGGACTTTTATTAATGGCAAATATTGACGCTGTATTTGATAAGTATCTTATATCATTTGAAGATAATGGATCTATGATATTTTCTCGAGAATTGGGTGAAAATCCACACCTATTACTTGGAATTCAGGAGAATGCATCCATTAATCGGCCACTTAATCAGCAGCAAAAAAATTATCTCCGTGAGCACAGGCAGAAGTTAAGGTGACAAAAAATATCATTTTTCAACACCAAAATATCAAATATATTTATAATATAATATCTTATGAAAGTAATTTATTACAATAAATTAGATAAATTTTATCGTATTGCAGATGAGGTGAGATTCGACCTCAGATATCGATAACAGCTTTTCAAACTTCCCCATCTCATGCGGATTGACCTGAAAAAATTCTGCACGGCGACCCGGTGCCGCACGCGCGGCCATACTACTCTGCTCTTGAAGCCGTACTGAATTTTTGTTTGGTCATCCGTGTAAAGGATGCTCTCGGCTTTGTCCTCATCTGCACAGTACGTTCGCGAGCAGGTGATACCTTCTTGAGGCTTCCCATATCAATGTCTCGTCGCTTGCCACTTTTCTGGATACGACAGAATCAAGATTTGCTGCCAAGGGGTGTTACCGCAAAATATAGCTCGTTACCATCTTCATGGTGTCTGGTCAGTATTACAGCCAAAAACCAGCCGCCACATTCATCCCATCACGGCTTCAAGGCTGGCAAAACCGGCCGGGGCATAGACCGTAATCCCGTTACGCCGCAGCAGCGCCGCCGTGACCCCCTGCCCTGCATGGCGGGTGCCGGTGAAGTGGCCGTCATAGATAAAGCTGCTCCCGCATGAGGGGCTGCCGTCCATCAGCAGGGCAAACCGGCAGTTGTGGCGTCGTGCCAGATCCAGCGCCAGATAGGCCCCGGCCAGAAACGGGGCGGATACGTCATGCCCGGTAGCTTCATGAACACGCGCTGACCCATCCAGAACGGTGGCGCCATCCTGACCGGGGGTAATTTCGGCGGTAATGGGCCGCTTGAGGCCGCCTTATGAGTAAGGATTGTGACTGGTAACTTACCGTCGTTAACGACGTCGTTATTGACGTCGTTT
>NZ_QUWV01000131.1 GCF_003403295.1 Komagataeibacter melaceti
ATATAATGTTGGTCCTGTCCCGCCGCGTAATCCGCTCCCCTGCCCCAGGACCCCATACATGCCCCACTGCCCTGCCGCCCCCCAGCCAACACGGCGCATGGTCATGGCTTCAGGCATGGGCCTGATCGTATCCGCCTGCGCGCCACGTGCGGGCCGGAGCACTCCGGTGGATATGCGCGATGTTGACGACAGGTTGCGCCGGGCGGTCAGCACGCATGAGACACCGGGTGTTGTCTGCGCGGTGGGCCAGCATGGCCGTGTCGTGCATCGTGCGGTCTATGGCCAGCGCGCCATAGACCCGGCGCCGGAGCGCATGACGTGGGACACGGTGTTCGACATGGCATCGCTGACCAAGCCCCTCATTACCGCGCCGTGCATCATGCAGTTGTGGGAAAAAGGGCTGATCGAACTGGATGTACCTGTCAGCACCTATGTGCCGGAATTCGCGGCCAATGGGAAAGCCGGCATCACCATCCGCCACCTGCTGACCCATTACTCCGGCCTGCCCCCCGACCTTGACCTGACGGAGCCATGGCAGGGTCACGATCAGGCCCGCAGCCGCACCATGAACGCCCGCCCCGACCAGCCTGCGGGCCGGAAATTCATCTATAGTGACATCAATTACCTCGCGCTGGGCTTTGTGCTGGAGAAGCTGACCGGCCAGCCGCTGGAGGTCTATGCCACACAGAATATCCTGCGCCCGATGGGCCTTGGCCATTCTTACTTCCGGCCCGATGCCAGCCTACTGCCCCGGATCGCGCCCACGCAGGCGGATACGGATGGCCACATGCTGCGCGGCATCGTGCATGACCCGACCGCACGCCGGATGGGCGGGGTGGCGGGCCATGCGGGGCTGTTTTCCAATGCCGATGATATCTGCCGCTACGCGCAGGCCCTGCTGGACCGCCGCGCCGGACGCCCCGGCACCCCGTTCCCGTTGCGACAGGATACGCTCGTCCTCATGACCACGCCCCGGCAACCGGCGGGCAGCACGGAACTGCGCGGATTGGGGTGGGATATCGCCACCCATTATTCCAGTGCGCGGGGCGATGGGTTTCCGGTTGGCTCCTTCGGGCATACCGGCTTTACCGGCACATCGTTATGGATTGACCCGCAAAGCGACAGCTATGTGTTGATCCTGACCAACCGGGTCCATCCGGACGGGCGCGGCAATGTTGTGGCGCTGCGCCATGACGTGGCCACCGCCGCCGCCCGCGCCCTACATGCGGGTTGAGGGTGGCTGGTTGATAGAAGCTTTTTGAAAAAAGCTTCACCAAAAACTTTCTGCTGTCAGGAGACAGTTTGCCGGGCGGATTTTCAGTGCGCCATGGGTGGCTGGTCTCCGCCCTGCACCAGTAGCGCGATGGCGGGCGTAATGTCCTGCAGCAGGTCGCCTGCTGGCTGGGGCTGCTTCCTGACATCCAGCATGGAGCGTGAGGCATCGAACTGCGCCCTTGCCGTGCTGACTGCCGCCTCCGCGCGTTCGCGCCAGCCTGCGGGGGCCGCGTTCAGGGCATCCAGCCCGGCCTGTGCCAGTTGCGCAAGCTGGGCGGAGGCAGGCAGGACCTCACGCAACGCGGGATCGGTTGCCGCCATCCCCCGCAGGCGGCTGTCATTGCCACGCCAGGTTTCCAGCCGCGCGCGCAGGCTGGCCACCAGATCGTGCCGACCGGCCAAATAGGCCCGCACGTCACGCTCGAACGCAGCCGCCGCGAAACTGTCCGGGCTGGCGATATCGGCCGCATGGTCCAGCGGGCGCGCCTGTAGCGTAGGCGCGACACGGCTGGGGCCGAAAACATGGTTGTGGGCATAATTGCGCACCGGGCTGGTGACGGACAGCAGGACGGATAACGGGGCCGTATCATCCGGGGCAAGGCGCGCCATCATGCGGTGGGAATCAGCGCTGGCGCGATTGCCCAGCATCTCCAGCTCCGACTGCACCACGGGCAGACGGCGGGCAAGGCTGGCTTCGTCCCGCACGCTGGCGGGTGACCAGAACCGCTCCGCCAGCGCGGCACAGCGTGGCCACAGGCGGGTGTCCAGCATCTCCTCCGTCACGATTTCGGTCCATAACGGCGCCTCCGCCCCCATGACATGCGTGGCCAGTTCCGGTGTCATGCGGGCGGCGGGATCGAGCGTGAAGGGATTGAGCGCGGGCACATTGGCCTGTGCGACCTGATCGGGCGGCAGACCGTTGCCCTGCGGATCAAGCGGGTCAACGCGGTAATAATCGGCAGCGGGCAGCAGCAGGTCCAGATAATACCCGGCGGACACCACGACCGGGTGCCCGGCAGCCGCAGCGGCAACCGTGTAGCGTGAGCCACGCCAGGGTTCGATAACGATGCTGGCCGGGACCGGGGCGTCGATCAGTTCATCCCACCCCATCATGGTCCTGCCCTCATGCGCCAGCATGGAATATATCCGCCGGGTGAATGCAGCCTGCAGGGCGGCGGCATCCGCATAACCATGCTGTTTCATGAACGCGGCGATATGGGGGTTGCCCGTCCATTCATCCGGCCGGACCTCATCACCGCCGACATGAAAATAGGCATCGGGGAACAGGCCCGCCATTTCATGATAGAGCCGGGAGAGGAAGACATAGGTCTGTGGGTTGGACGGGTCCATGGCGGCCCGGACCACCCGTTTGGGGTCCATGGGCGTCGTGACCGGCTGCGCTGCATACTGCGGATAGGCCTGCAACAGGGCGTAGCTGTGGCCCGGTGCATCGAATTCCGGCACGATCCGGATGCCCCGGTCGGCGGCATAGGCCACAAGTTCGTGTATCTGGCGCTGGGTGTAATACGCCCCATGGGCCGCGACCTGTTGCAGGCGTGGGTACAGGCGGCTTTCCACACGAAAGCCCTGCCCATCGGACAGATGGAGGTGCAGGACATTCAGTCGTGTCAGTTCCATCATGTCGAGCTGGCGCTCAAGTGCCGTGACGGACATGAAATGGCGGCTGACATCCACCATCACGCCGCGCCATGCAAAACGCGGGCTGTCATCAATCACGGCGGCATCCAGAACGGGGCCGCTTTCTTGCCGCTCCACCAGTTGCAACAGGGTGCTCAACCCGCGCAGCACGCCCGCCGGGCCATCCGCCACCAGCGTTGCGCCTTCCGGGCCGGTCTCGAGGTGATAATGCTCCTTCATGTGGATGGAGAGCATGGCCGGATCGGCATCAAGGCACCGGATGCGCAGCGTCAGCCCGGCGGGTTGCCCCGGCGTGGCATAACGGGCCGACAGCATGGCCAGCCGCTGCGTAAAACGCGCCACCGCCCGGTCCAGCAGCGCGGATCGCGTGCCCTGCCATTCAACCTGTACCCCACCCGCCAATGCCAGCGCACCCGGCCGGGGCAGGTAGGAAACCGGCTGCGGCATAAGGGCCGGGGCCGCAAGGCAGTTACCCGCCACACCCTGCACGCCGCCCATGCACAGCAATACGGCCAGAAACCGCAAACAGCGGGCGGGATTTGCAGCGATCATGATTCCCCCAGTGTCAGGCGCACCCTCATGCCCCTTCTTCCAGCCCCACCGTCCCACGCCGCAGGGCAAGTGCGTAAAGCAGCACAGCGGCATAGGACAGCATCATAAGCCCCATGAAGGCGGCTTTCACCCCAACGCAGGGAATCAGGGCCGCGAAAACCTGCGGCATCACCCCGCCCCCGGCAAACGCCATGACCAGAACGGCGGTGGCCTGCGCCTGCCACCGGCCCGCCAGCCGCAGCACAAGCGGGAACAGGATGGGCATCATCATGGCATTGGCCAGACCAAACAGCGCAACGCACAGGACCGACCCCATGCCCTGTGTCAGCGCCGCCGCAAGGCACAGCCCCATGCCAAGGAAGGCCGATAGCGCCAGATAGCCCATCTGGCTGAACACCACGGGCACCACGACCGTGCCGATCACGTAACCACACAGCATGGCCGCGAGCGTAAGCGCGGTAAGGAACCTGACCTGCCCCAGCGACAGGCCAAGATGACCCGCATAAAGCCCGATGCCATCGCCCGCCATGACCTCGGCCCCCACATACACGAACACCACCCCCACCCCGGCCCATGCCCGTGCGCCCATATGCACGGGCAGCAGGGCAGTACCGGACGATCGCGCGGCAGGCGCAGCAGACAGGCGCAGATCCGGCAACCCGGCACGGCGCAGCCCGACCGCCACAAGCAGCAGGATCAGGGCCATGATGCGGTAAGGCCCCACAACCGCATGGGCAAAGGCCGCCAGAACGGGGGCGCGCGCCTGCGGGCTTCCCGCCATGGCCAGACGGCTGGCGACGCCCCCGATATCGCGCATGACCCATATTGAAAATACAACAGGTGCGATAATACCGGATACCTTATTGGCAATGCCCATGATCGCGATACGCCGCGCGGCATGCTGCGCCGCCCCCAGCAGGGTCACATACGGGTTGACCGTAACCTGTAGCAGCGTCAGCCCGCCCCCCAGCACGGACAGGCCCGCCAGCGCGCCGGGATACCACCGCCTGCCCACACATTCCCCAAAGCCCAGCGTTCCCCCCGCCATGATGACAAGGGCCGCCACAATCCCGTGCAGCAGGCCCGTGCGCCGCGCCAGCGCCATTGCCGGAAGCGCGCAGAAAAAATAGGACAGGTAAAAACACAGCGGCACCAGAAATGCGCCCACCGGCCCAAGGCCGAAGGCAACCTGCACGAAGGTTATCAACGGGCCGTTCAGCCATGTCACGAACCCGATGATAAAGAACAGGCCAGCCATGACCGCCAGCGGCCGCATGCCATGCCCCCCGCAGGGTGGTTCCTGATAATGTCCGGCCAAATCCTGCCCCCCACGGCCACGGCGCGCGACCGGCGCGCCCTTATGCCGGAAGCGTAACAGAAACAGGTGCGGCCGACAGCCTCCCGCCCCATATTCCGTGCGGGTGCATCACCTGCTATGGCTGGCAGTCCTTTGTAACCGGACAGGCTTTAGGGGTCATGCGCCTGCGCTCACCATGGCACGCCCATCTTCCGGCGGGTGATACCTCCCCCGCCGAGCGTCTGGCCGATGCGCTGGCGGGCGACATACTGGCTGAAAAACTGGATGCGGGCGACCGCCTGCCCGCGCACCGGGATCTGGCGTGGCAACTGGGCATAGGAGTTGGCAGCGTCACCCGCGCCTATGCCATGCTTGAACGGCGCGGGCTGGTGCGCAGCGTGCGCGGGCGGGGTACCTTTGTCGCCTCGCGCCCCGGTGGGTCGGGGCGGATGCTGGACCTGTCCGCCAACATGCCGCCGCCCATGTTCAGTGACCGCGCA
The DNA here is from genome assembly GCF_003403295.1 of Komagataeibacter melaceti. GTDB lineage: Bacteria > Pseudomonadota > Alphaproteobacteria > Acetobacterales > Acetobacteraceae > Komagataeibacter > Komagataeibacter melaceti. The sequence continues at coordinate 5,284 of NZ_QUWV01000131.1, forward strand.
CTGGCGCGCACGCTTTCACGTCTGGCCCGCACGGTCGATCCGGCGCTGTTCAACGTGTACCCGCCTGTGGCCGGACATATCGAACACCGCCGCATCATGAGCCACTGGCTGGCGGAACTGGGCGTGGACCTGCCGCCCGAGCGCCTGCTGCTGGCCAGCGGCGCGCAGCAGGCGCTGGGTGTGGCGCTGGCGGCGGCGCGCCCGGCCGCATCCGCCATTGTGACCGAGGAACTGACCTATCCCGGCATGCTGACCCTGATCCGCCAGGCGGGCATCGGGGCGCACGGGGTGGGCATGGACCGACATGGCATGCGGCCCGACAGCCTTGAGCGCGCCCTGCACGGGCAGGCTCCGGGACGGTGCATCGTTTATGTGACGCCCACCATGCACAATCCCACCACGGCTACCATGGACCACGCGCGCAGGCAGGACATTGCCCGACTGTGCCGCGACCATGATGCCCTGATCATTGAAGATGACGTGTATGACTGCGCCCGTGATGACAGCCTGCCGCCACTGGTCACGCTGGCGCCGGAACGGACATTCTATGTCAGCAGCCTGTCCAAGACCCTCAGCCCCGGCCTGCGCATCGGCACACTTGTCCCGCCCGCTGCGTTCATGGAGGCAGCGCAGGGGGCGCTGCTGAATTCATCACTCATGATCGCCCCGCTGTCTTACGCCATGATGGCGCAATGGATGCAGGACGGCACGGCGGCTTCGGTGCGCCGGGCATTGCGGGGGGAAGCAAAGCGACGGCGCGAACTGGCCCTGCGCATGATGGGCCCCTACCTCACCCCGCCATCCTATGACGCCTTTCACGCATGGATGCCGCTGGGGATGGAACAGGCCGTGCGGTTCGCGGCGCTGGCAAAGGCGCATGACGTAATGGTGACACCGTACCAGCCCTTCATGGTGGAACCGGGGCGGGCCATGCAGGCGGGCATACGCCTGAGCCTTGGGCCCGCGACCCTGCCCGACCTGACCGAAGCCCTGCGCCGCCTGCGGCGGTTATGTGGAGAGAGGGCAAATAGTGTCACGTGACACTTTCTTCGTGGATGAAAAGTGTCACCCGGCCTTATGCTGCCCGACAGGATATCAGGTCAGGCAGGAGCCTTCATGTCAGAACAGCCCATTACGGTCATCGCAACCCTGCGCATCCACCCCGCGCAGGAAAAAGCGGCACTTGACGCCATCCGGCATTGCGTTGCGCAATCCCGGCAGGAAAAGGCCAACCTGTCCTACCAGTGCCACCGCGACATCACGGACCCGGATGTTTTCGTATTCGTGGAACGCTGGACCAGCCCCGAAGCCCTGAAGGAACACGAAACCACGCCGCATTTCCGTGCGATGGCGGAGGTGTTCCGGACCGCGCTGGCCGAGCCGCTGCATGTGCGCATCACACGTGAAATCTGACCCCGCGCCACTGCGGCTGCTGGCCCGCCTCGCCATTGCGCTGTTCCTGTCCTACATGGCGGTGGCGCTGCCGCTGGCGGCCATACCGGTCTCCATCCTGCACTGGCCCGGCTATGGCAACGGGCTGGCCGGACTGGCGGTCGGGATCGCGTTTTTTTCCACCATCCTCAGTCGCAACCACTCCGGCGCCTTTGCCGATACGAAGGGCGGCCGCCCGTGCATGCGCGCGGGGCTTGCCATCTATGTCGCGGCCAGCCTGATCTGCGCACTGTCCGGGCTGACCACACTGCCGGGGGCCACGCGCTACCTGATCCTGCTGGCGGGCAGGCTGCTGCTGGGCGTGGGGGAAAGCCTGACAATCGTGGGCATGCTTGGCTGGGGGATCGGTCTTGTGGGCCAGCAGCGTGCGGGGCGGGTCCTGGCCTGGACGGGGGCGGCCATGTACGGCGCGTTTGCGGTGGGTGGGCCGATCGGGCTGGCCATTTACGAACGGGCGGGCATGGGCGCGCTCATGCTGGTCTCGGCCCTGCTGCCCCTGATCGGGCTGGCGCTGGTCCACGGCATCCCGGCCACCCCCACGCATGCGGGCGGCAGGGCGCCCTTCTGGCATATCCTTGGTACCATCCGCTGGCAGGGCATTGCCGTGGCGTTGCAGGGGGTCGGGTTCGCGGCACTCGGGGCGTTCCTGCCGCTGCGCTTCATCCACGCGCACTGGCCCTATGCCGGGTTGGGACTGACCTGTTTCGGGGTGGCCTTTGTCGCGGGGCGCTTTACCTGCGGGCACCTGCCCGACCGGATTGGCGGGCTGCGGATGGCGGCGCTGTCGCTCACGATCGAGGCCATGGGGCAGTACCTGCTATGGTGCGCACCCTCCCCGCTCCTCGCCCTTGCCGGGGCGGTGCTGACGGGGGCCGGGTGTTCCATGGTCTATCCCTCGCTGGGGGTAGAGGTGGTGCGGATAGTACCACCACACATGCGCGGCACGGCGCTGGGTGGTTTCGCGGCGTTTCAGGATCTGGCCTACGGCGCGACGGGGCCGCTGGCCGGCCTGCTGGCGGACCGCTACGGCTATGACATCGTGTTCCTGCTGGGCGGGCTGTGCGCAACGGGCGGGGTCGCCATTGTTCTTGGCCTGCTACAGGCACGGAGGCAGGCAGGATGACCACGGGTCATGTCTATGTGCTGGGCACATGCGATACGAAGCAGGCGGAGCTTGGCTATATTGCCCGGCTCCTGAATGAAAGCGGCGTCGCCACCCGCATTGTCGATGTCAGCACCCGCGGTGCCCCGGCGCAGGCCGAGATAAGTGCGCGCACCGTTGCCGGTTTTCATCCACACGGGGCGCAGGCCGTCTTCTGTGGCGACAGGGGGCGTTCCATCGGGGCCATGGCCGAGGCGCTGCGCCGCTACCTTGCCACGCGCACGGATATTGCCGGGGTGATCGCCATAGGTGGGTCAGGCGGTACGGCGCTGGTGACCCCCGCATTGCAGGCCCTGCCGCTGGGCCTGCCCAAGCTGGTTGTCTCCACCGTAGCATCCGGCAATACCGCGCCCTATGTGGGCGGCTCCGATATTGCAATGCTGTATTCCGTTACGGATATGGAGGGGCTGAACCGCCTCTCCCGCGTGATCCTGTGCAATGCCGCCCATGCCATGGCAGGCATGGTGCGCTCCCCCTGCCCACGGCAGGACGACCCGCGCCCCGCCATCGGGCTGACCATGTTTGGCGTGACCACGCCGTGTGTCGATCAGGTTGTCCATCACCTATCCGGCCGGTTTGACTGCCTTGTTTTCCATGCCACCGGTACGGGTGGGCGCGCGATGGAACGGCTGGCGGATGACGGGACGATACGCGGTCTGGTTGACGTTACCCTGACCGAGTTCTGTGATCTGGTGGCAGGCGGCATATTCCCCTGTGATACCGACCGCCTGGGTGCGCCCATCCGCACGGGGCTGCCCTATGTGGGCAGTTGCGGGGGGCTGGACATGGTCAATTTCGGCGCACGCGACACGGTGCCTGAACGCTACCGCCAGCGCAGGCTGGTCGAGCACAACCCGCAGATTACCCTCATGCGCACCAGCGCGGATGAATGTCGTGAAATGGGCCGCATGATCGGCCAGCAACTGAACCGGTGCGAAGGTGAAGTCCGCTTCCTGTATCCGGAGGGAGGGTTTTCGCTGCTCGACCAGCCGGGTGGCCCCTTTTACGACCCGGATGCGGATGAGGCCTTTTACACCGCGCTGGACCAGACACTGGAACAGACCGCGCGCCGCCGCCTTATCCGCCTTCCCCATGCCATCAACGACCCGGCCTTCGCCGCGGCGCTGGCACATGAATTTTCCTGCATATTCAAGGAGAGCACCGATAATGCCCAGTATCCCCCGGAGTGACATCCTCGCCCGCTTCCGCAGCCTGATCGCCGCGCGCAAACCTATCGTGGGCGGTGGCGCGGGGACCGGCCTGTCCGCCAAATGCGAGGCGGCGGGCGGGATCGACCTGATCGTAATCTATAATTCCGGCCGTTACCGCATGGCGGGCCGGGGTTCGCTGGCGGGTATCCTTGCCTATGGCAACGCCAACCAGATCGTGATGGAAATGGCGCGCGAGGTGCTGCCCGTGGTGCCCAATACGCCCGTTCTGGCCGGGGTGAACGGCACCGACCCGTTTGTGGATTTTGATGTGTTTCTGGATGACGTGAAGCGCGTGGGCTTTTCGGGCATCCAGAACTTCCCCACCGTTGGCCTGATTGACGGCAACTTCCGCAAGAATCTTGAGGAAACCGGCATGAGCTACAGCATGGAAGTTGACGTGGTGGCCCGCGCCAACCGCAAGGACCTGCTGACCACGCCCTATGTGTTCGACCCCGCGCAGGCGGTGGACATGGCGCGTGCAGGCGCGGATGTGCTGGTTGCCCATATGGGCCTGACCACGGGCGGTGCGATCGGGGCGGAAACCGCCTTCACGCTGGAGGACTCGATCACGCTGATTAACGAGATTATCGAAGCGGCCCGCAGCGTCCGCCCTGACATCATCATCCTGTGCCATGGTGGGCCGATCGCCATGCCCGCCGATGCGCAGAAAGTGCTTGCCGCCTGCCCCGGCTGCCATGGCTTCTATGGCGCATCCAGCATGGAGCGCCTGCCCGTGGAGATTGCCCTGACCGAGCAGACCCGCAACTTCAAGACAATGACCCGCTGAAAACACGGGTTTGCGGGTGCCGCCTTTTTTCCCGAAAAGGCGGCGCTGCCCGCTTACGGGGGCAAACCGGCAGAAAAGATGTTACTGGGCGGTATATCCGCCATCAATGACCAGTTCGCTGCCGGTCATGAACTTTGATTCGTCGGATGCAAGGAACACGATGCCATAGGCGATATCATCCGGCTCCCCCAGATGGCCCAGCGGGTGCAGGTCGATCAGTTTCTGGCGGGCGGCGACCTGATCGGGTGTCTCGGCGGTAAATCCCTGGACCATGGGTGTCCAGATATAGCCCGGATGGATGGAATTGACGCGGATCTTATAGCCTGAGCGCGCACAGTGCAGGGCTGCGGATTTTGTGAAAAGCCTTACACCGCCCTTGCTGGCGTTATAGGCGGCAAGGGTGGGATCACCGATCAGCCCCTCGATGGATGAGAGGTTGATGATCGAGCCGCCCCCATGCGGCTTCATGGCTTCCACCGCGTAGCGCGTGCCAAGGAAGACCCCATCCAGATTGACCGACTGCACGCGCCGCCAGTCGGCAAGGCTGGTGGTCTCGACCGAGCCGCTATACAGGATGCCCGCGTTATTAACCGCGATGTCCAGCCGCCCGAACCGGCTGAGGGTGGCGGCCATGGCTTTTTCCCAATCCGCTTCCACCGTCACGTTCAGGGATACGAACAGGGCTTCCCCACCGGCGGACTCGATTTCAGCCACGGTGGCCTGGCCTTCCTTTTCCTTCATGTCGGCCACAACCACCCTGGCGCCCTCACGCGCCAGCAGCAGGGCCGTGGCCCGGCCGATACCCAGTGCAGCGCCCGTGACCAGCGCCACTTTTCCTGAAACACGCCCCATGATGTTCTCCTGAATGAATGTATTTGAAAATATAAGGAGTTCTTTGTTCGCGATGTAGAAAACCTGCCCACCTACCATGTATTGACACAGCTTTGTGATCTGGCGCCTGTTGGTCGGGGGCAGGAATATTTCCTTCTATTTCAGCTAAATATCCGCCTGCTCGGGCCGGCCGAGGGAAATATATTCAAACCCCGCCTCCCGCATCACCTGCGGGTCCCAGATATTACGCAGGTCCGCAATCCTGCGGCCCTTCATCCGTTTTTTCAGCTTGTCGGGCGAAAGTGAGCGGAATTCGTTCCACTCCGTCAGCACAACGACAATATCCGCCCCTTCAGCCACCGCCACGGCATCCCCGCAATAGGTCACACCGGGCGGAAGCACGGCGCGCGCGGTCTCCATGCCAGCAGGGTCAAAGGCGCGGATATGCGCCCCGGCCCCGTCAAGCTGGCCAAGGATGGTGATGGATGCGGCCTCGCGCATGTCATCCGTCTCGGGCTTGAAGGTCAGCCCCAGCACGCCGATCGTCATGCCCCTGACATCCCCCCCGGCAAAGGCGATGATCCGCTCGGCCATGGCCTGCATGCGTGCTTCATTGACCGCAACCGTCGTCTCGATCAGGCGCACGGGAGACCCCGCCTTGCGGCCGATTGCCGTCAGCGCGCGTGTATCCTTGGGAAAGCAGGAGCCGCCAAAGCCGGGGCTGGGGTGCAGGAACTTCTTGCCAATGCGCCCGTCAAGCCCGATGGAACGCGCGACATCCGTCACGTTCGCCCCCACCTTTTCGCACAGATCAGCGATTTCGTTGATGAAGGTGATCTTCATCGCGAGGAAGGAATTGGCGGAATACTTGATCAGTTCCGCCGTTTCCAGCCCGGTGAACACGATGGGCGTTTCAAGCAGGTAGAGCGGCCGGTACAGCCTGCGCAGGATATCCTGTGCCCGCGTGGCGCCCCCCGGCCTGCTCTCGTCAATGCCGATGATAACGCGGTCAGGGCGCATGAAGTCCTGTATGGCGTTGCCTTCACGCAGGAATTCGGGGTTCGAGGCGATGTCAAAATCAAGGTCGGGCCGGGTCTCGCGCACGATGCGGGCAATTTCACGGCCCGTGCCGACCGGCACCGTGGATTTTGTCACGATAAGGGTATAGCCATCCGCCGCGCGGGCGACCTGTTTCACCGCCGCATGGACGTAGCTTGTATCGGCCTGTCCATCGCCCCGGCGCGATGGCGTGCCCACGGCCAGGAATACCGCGTCAACACCCTTGATGGCGGCGGCAATGTCATCACCAAAGGTCAGGCGGCCCGCAGCCACGTTATCTTCAACCAGACGGTCGAGGCCGGGTTCATAAATCGGTATCCGCCCCTCCCGCAGGGCGGCCAGACGGTCGGGATTGGTTTCGACAATGGCAACATCCGTACCAAATTCCGCGAAACATGTGCCGGAGACTAAGCCAACATAGCCTCCACCGATCATAGCAATGCGCACCTGGGTCCCCTGGTCTGTTTCAGGAATTGTTATCCCGAACAGGATCGGAGATGACAATTCCAAAACTGTCTGAAGAAAATAAAAGCAATCGTCCGGCCCGTGCCATCCCCTACCACTATCGCGGACATTATAGCCCTGCGCACGAATTCATAATGCATGGCATGATCGGAGCACAACCGGCCCCTGCCATGTGGAAAGCAGTCAGAGTGACTTCGTATGGCCTATCGCTCCGTCAGGAACATCGGGGGCCTTTCTGTCTGTTGTCCTGCCAACCTGATTTTCCGCCTTATTGGGGCGGGTTATGGGAAATTCCTTCACACCCAGTTGATTTCAGCCAAATGAAACAATTCGTTGCAATGGCGTTAGGGATAGCTGTCGGCTTGGTCCTCTCCCATTAATGGAGGCGTGTGTTGCGCAACGTGACATGGCTATCCACGGCAAGGCAGGCAGTTTTATTTATCCCTGTCTTCCTTACGGCAATAAATGCTTACAACTCTTTCCCACTATTCGGCCACCATCCCCTTTTTCAGGTTGATTTTGAAAAAGCGTATTATGCCGCAGCGGTGGCGGTACATCAGGGTGGCCCGCAGGCATTATGGCCGCTGATTGAACAGGCCGAGTTCGTCAACTGGCCAATCGAGGTCTATCTGTTCGTCCCCTTCGCCTGGTTCGGGCAGGATGTGGCGGAGCGGATTTTTCTTTTCCTCGGCATCGCGGCAACAGCCGGTGCATTTGCATTACTTGCACAGGGCAGTAATTTAAGGACAAAGACGGTTCTTCTACTGCTGTTTCTGGCCAATGGCCCGCTATGGTACAGCCTCATGACCATGGGCAACACCACGCATTTCATACTGCTTGCACTGGTCTGCTCATTGCTGCTGTTGCAGCGCAGGCAAATGTACATGGCTGGCCTGCTGATCGGCATGGCGGCAGCAATCAAACCGATGATCTCGATTTTCATCCTGTATTTTTTCTATCGCCGCAATTACCGCGCTACCCTGTCCAGCGCGGCCGTTATCGCGGCAATGGCTGTATTGTCCCTGCTCTTCTTTGGCTTGCCAATAACACGCGAATGGTACCAGCACTGCATTGTGGAGTTTGCAAGACACCCGATTGGCGCATTCAACAACCAGTCCGTCAGTGCATTCCTGTTGCGTTTACAGACAGGGCCAGCATATCTGCATGACTGGCATGGTCAGGCACTTGCAGGCAACTTTCATATACTTGCAAAAACCGTTCCACTCTTTCTTCTGCTGCTTACGGGTTATGCCGGGTGGAAATGGCGCAAGGAATTCATGGCCGCTCCCCAACCTGACCAACATAGCGCGGATATATTTGATTTCAGCCTGCTGACCACCCTGTGTGTCGTGACAAGCCCGCTTTCATGGACGCATTATTACCTGCTTCTTTTACTGCCGTGGTCCTTCTACATTACCGGACGTCTGCCACATGATGACGGACCGATGGCGTCATGGCCGGTATGGGGCAGCATTGTCCTATCTTCCCTGCCGGTCCTCTATCCTGCGCACCTGCCTGAGCCGGTTGCGACATGGGCGGCGCGCTCCGTGGCCTCGGCGTGGTTTATGGGGGGGATGCTCCTGCTGTCTGCCCTGCTGTGGCGTAGTCTTTATACATCCCGCGCCAGTCTGCCGCCTCTTGTGATCAATGTGCCGTCGCTCCTTGGTAATGAGGAGGGCGTGACACTGGCGGTAAGCGCCAATGACGACCTGCTTGCCCCGGCCCGGCTGGACCGGACTGGTGGGCCCCCGTGATCCCGCCACCGTAAATACCATGCGGGTTCAGGGCATCATTCAGCAATTTCCGTAACCGGGTTTATGATGGTTTCCTGTCGCTGACCAGAAACAGGAACCTGCGTAACCATGCTTCTCAATACAATCGAACTCGGGCCGGAAAATGGTGACCTGTCCCGCCCGCCTGTCGTTTTCCTTCATGGTCTGTTTGGGCGCGCGCGCAATTTTGGCTTTTTCCAGCGGCGTATCGCGGCCACACGCCGCACGCTCGCGCTTGACCTGCGCAACCACGGGAAAAGCCCCCACGGCCCGATGGATTATCCCACCATGGCAGCCGACGTACACGAAACACTTGCCGCGCATAATGCCCTGCCCGCAACGGTCATCGGCCATTCCATGGGCGGCAAGACAGCCATGATGCTGGCACTCCAGCACCCGGCTGCCGTCCATTCGCTGGTGGTTGCCGATATCGCGCCGGGTCAGGGCGGGTTCGCGCAGTACAACCAGCTTGCGCGGGAACTGGCGGCATTGCCCCTGCCCGGTTTTCTGGACCGCGCCGGGGCCGAAGCATGGCTGGGACAGGTCATTGCCGACAAGCCGGTACGCGACCTCATGCTCATGAACCTTGACCTGGGGGAAAACCCGCACTGGAACATCGGGATAAACGAAATCACGGCCTCCATGCCCGCGATTGTCGGGTGGCCTGCCATTGCGCCGGGAATACATTATGATGGCCCCACCCTGTTTATCGCAGGCGGGCGCTCACATTATATCCAGCCCGATAATTACCCCGTCATGCGCCAGCTTTTCCCGCATTACCGGCTGGACACCATAAAAGATGCCGGACACTGGGTACATGCACAGGCTCCCGCCGCCTTTCTGGCGCTTGTGGACGCATTCCTGTCCACCTGATGGTCCTTTGCCCCAAACACCATACGCCCGCGAAACCGGCCTGACCGTGGACAAACCGATATGCGGGCGCATGTGTGGCGGTGGCGGATTAACGGAACACAAGCCCCCCATCGATCAGCACGGATTGCCCTGTCATGTAATCTGAATCCGGCCCGGCAAGCCATGCGACAAAGGCCGCCACGTCATCAGGCGTCTCGGCCCGGCCAAGCGTGATCCCGCTGACATATTTGCGGTAGGTCGCCCCCACTTCGGCACCGGTAGCTTCCGCCATGCGTTTGTCTATTTCCACCCACATGTCGGTTCCGACCACACCGGGGCAATAGGCGTTGACGGTAATGCCGAAGGGGGCAAGTTCCTTGGCCGCCGCCTGCGTCAGTCCCCTGACGGCGAACTTTGTCGCGGAATAGACACCAAGGAACGCATATCCTTCATGCCCGGCTATCGAGCAGGCATTGATGATCTTGCCGTTACGCGACTGTTTCCTGAACGCCTGGGCTGCGGCCTGTATGCCCCATAACGTGCCTGCCACATTGATCTGGAAAATACGGTCCATGTCATCAGGGGTAACGTCAAGCAGGGCTTTCACCTGTGCGATCCCGGCATTGTTGACCATGATGTCAACGCCACCCAACTGGTCCACGGCCTGATCAACAACCGAGAAGACCTGTTCACGCACACTGATATCCGCGCTGAGGGTCAGCGCCTTACGGCCCAGCGCCTCCACTTCCGTGCGCACATTGCCCAGACGCTCATGATTAAGGTCAACCAAGGCCAGATCCGCCCCCTCCCGTGCCAGACGCAGTGCGATACCACGCCCGATCCCCTGTGCGGCACCCGTAACAACGGCAACTTTCCCGACGAGAGACATGAATGTTCATCTTTCTTTTCAAGCCCATGCCACATGATGCGGCGGGGTACGAAAAACGCGCAGGCCATGCAGAAAGTTCAGGAAACCATAGTATTTACCCATGAATACACTGTTACATTGACTGAACAGGAATGTAACAGTCAAATACTGAACGACATGATATGGATACGCCTGCACCCTGTCAGAACGCAACGTTAAGGGCCGTGCTGAGCACAACGGCATCCTTGAACACCGTCGTGCCGCCTACGTGGTTGACGTACTGGAAGTCTGGCTTGATCGACAGGCCATCGAGAATATGAACACCGTAATAGGCTTCATATATCGTCTCATGGCCCTGAATACCGTACGGCACGCCAAAATTGCCGCCCGGCAGGGCCAGGCCATGGCTGGCCGCCAGTTCCTGAGACCTGATGGCGGAGCGGCTGAAACTTGCCCACAGGACGGCAATGCCCACGCTGTCCAGCGGGCGGTGCCACAGCGCGCCCGTATCCATAAGCACGGCGACAAGGGTATGATTGACCTGTGATGTCTGGCCGGACGCATAAGCGTAATATCCACCCAGAATAAGGCCGTTCATGTCACCCGCGCCCCGACGCACCAGCATCTGGTCGGTTATGACCCAGACCGATGTCTGCCCGCTCTGCTTGCGCGGGGCCAGACCGCTGACCACCCATGGTTCACCGTTCACACCTTCATAAAGGTCATTGTAGCGGGAATTGTCATACATCCCCCCCAGCTTGTAATGGCCGACAAGATGGTCACGGCCAAATGCCGGTATCCAGCCGATTTCAACCTGCGTGGAGAGCTTGCCCAGCCCATCCTGCCCCCATGACCAGCCGGAAATGCCGCCGTTGTACGCATGGGGTGAAACCGCAAACAGCCCCCCCATGACATAGACCTGCTTTATCGGCATGACACGCAGCACGGTGCCAATATTACCTGACGGCCACCCCCGCGCACCCGCCAGATACTTGGTGGGGGATTCCCCACCACATAGCCAGACGTTCATGTAGTTGCAGACCCATGGGGAGTTCTGGAAAAACGCGCCGGTGGGTATCCAGCCAACCGACAGGTCAACCCTGTGGTCAAGCCATGCCTTCTCGAAATAGGCCCAGACAAGATGGGCGATGACATTGCCACGGCTGCCATAAATCTGCTGCACCTGGTTGCCGTTATCCCCAAAGATACGGCTCAGATTGCGGCCATTACCGTTAATGACCAGCAGATGCAGCCAGAAATCCTTGGCCCATGCACCGGGGTGCAGAAGCTTGTCCCAGTCAACATCCAGCGTGGATGCCACCTGGCCGGTCCCGGTGTAATCCTGTTTTTTGCCGCCCGCCACATTGCCTGCAATGTCCTCATACACATCAAAGGCCAGATAGAGCCCGCGCTTCTGGAGCCATGGCTGCGCGCCGCCCCAATCCCCCAGCAGGTGCGTCGTGCCGAAGGGCGGACCGAACGAGGGCGGACCATAGGCCGCGTTCAGGAAGCCCGGAATTGCTTCATAAACAGGGGTTGTGGGCTGGGTTTCGGCATATGGTGTGGGGTTTGATACCTGTGGAATCTCCGGCTGCTTTTTCGGCCCTACAATGCCGCGCAGCCACGCAGGCAGGTCAAGATCCTGCAGGGCGGTTGCCGGGGGTATCTGCGCCGTCGCAGTACTGGCCGCCATGCCCGGATTACTGGACAGGAGCATCAGGCCAAGACACGCCGTCATCACACATTGCAGAAGACTGGCCCTGACAGCATAAAAGGATCGACAGGCAAGTGACATAAGTAATGATTCATGAGGAACGTGCATGCCCTAAACCTCACGTAAATGAATATCGTGAACCAGGAAGCAAACCTGTCCTGCATGGCCGCGCACGGGGCGCGACCACGAATGGACCGCACGCCATGACCATTGCCAGACCAGCCTGCCCCCTCCCGGTGGGCATGGCTGGGACATCGGGAATGTCGTGCTTTTTATGGATGTGTATGTGGGTCTGTTTCTGTCTGGCCCGTGATTATTTTATTTTTTGTTGAACCATGAATGGGACGACCTGTTACTTTTGCAAGTATTCCGGACAGGCCATGATGGCAGCATGTATGTCCATACCCCGCCATCACGGCCCCTGCCTTCAGCACTCCGGCCCATAGGGCAATCGTGATTATTGTGGCTGCGGATTATCCTTTTTCTTCTTGCCTGAAAATCATTGCAGCCAACCAACAAACGTCAGGTGATCCAATCCGTTCGCCCCCGTTCCCGGAAACGGAAATTTTCTTCATGCCATCCCCACCGGGAAGATGCCCTGCACTTGAAAATTTCTGCCCTTGATAACGGTATTTCCCATATCAGGTTGCGCCATGCCGTTTGGTTATCTGCAATCCGCAAACAACTGCAGAAACCAGAAAAGTGCAGGAATACAGCCATTTTCCTGTATCCATACAGCACGCCCTACCCCGCATGCGCGAAGACGTGATCCGCGCTGCCTTTCGTTGCAGTCATAAGATTTGTCAAAACAGTTTCACAGCACGTCGCCTTTTGCGGAAAAGACGGTGCCCAGAAACTCTTCTTGTTTTTCAAAGGCAGGTTATTTCAAAACGGCCTTCAGCTTACAGGCCGACCTTGCCCGCAGGTGTATCGAGAACAAGGTCCAGCAACTCGATATAGCCGCGCGTGCTGCGCGGGTCACGATGGCGGACATGGCGGCGGATTTCTTCTTCACGCACATCAGCCAGATAGGCTTCAGTAATAAACCCTGAACGCAGCCCGTGCGGGGTCAGGCGGGACAGCACTGCATCCGGCAGGCCCGCCATCGCACCCCGGCGTTGCAAAATCTGGCGCACGGCATCAGGGTGCAGCGCCTTCGCCCACACCCGGCCATGCGCATCCACCTTGCGAAACAGTGGTCCCGCCCCACGCCGGGCCACGGCCTGCCATGCTTCCAGCGCCCGGACCGGGCAGGTCTGGGCCTGCTGCCCGCGGGCAAGGCCGATTGTCACCCCCTGCCCGGTCTGGTCGGTCTTGCTTGAACGGATGTGTAGTTGCACGCCCTGTGTGGTGGGTGTCACATCCTCCACACACAGTCCCACCAGTTCGGAACGGCGCAGGGCGGCCGCAAAGCCTACAAGCAGCAGTGCGCGGTCACGGCGGCCACGGGCGGACAGGTCACAGGTGGCCAGCAACTGGCGCAGCAGGTCCCGCCGCACGGCCACCGGCTTGCTGACCGCCCGGCGCTGCGTACGCAGCACGCCCTGTAGCGGCCCCTGAATGTCGCGATGCCCCGGGTTCCACGGCAGGTCCCCAAAACGGTGAGCCTTGCCAATGGCGGCCAGCCTGCGGCGGATGGTGGTGGGTGCGAAATCTTCGGCCAGACTAGCCAAATAGGCCCCGACCACCCTTGGCGCGGCAGGGAGCGGGCAAAAACCGGTTTTCTGGCACCAGGACTGGAAATGCGCCCAGTCGGCACGATAGGCGCGCAGCGTGGCGGGGGAAGTCGCACGCCGGGCAAAGCCGGTCGCCACATCCAGCGCCGCGACCCCGGCTGGCGTCAGGGCCGCATGCGCCGCCCCATCAACCGACAGGCCGTGCGTAGGGAGGGGAGACGGATCGGACGACATGGGGAGCACGATGGCAGGCAGGCCAGCATAACTCAAGCCTGCCCGATACCAGCGCCTCGCCGTGTGCCCTATTTGACGCCGAGGTAATGGATGCCGCGCCTGTCGGCCTCGTCATGGGCTTCCTCGTAGCCCGCATCGGCATAGCGCATGACACCAAGGCTGGTATCATTGGTCAGGGTTTTCTGAAGCCGTTCATCCGCTTCCGCCGAACCGTCAGCAACCACGGTTATGCCCGAACTGGTCATGTAACCGGCATATCCGCCACCGCCGGAATGGATCGCAACAAGGTCCGCCTGCGAGGAGCAGGCCAGCATGGCGTTGAGCAGCGGCCAGTCGGCAATGGCGTCCGAACCGTCCTTCATGTTCTCCGTCATGATGTTGGGATGCGCCATGGCGCCGGCATCCAGATGGTCGCGCGTAAAGGCCACCGGGCCGGACAGGATGCCCTCACGCACCATGCGGTTTACGGCAAGGCCGACCATGGTGCGGGATTCATGGCCGATCCATGCAATCCGCGCGGGCAGCCCCTCAAAGGGAATGTACTGCCGCGCAAGGGTGATCCAGTTGACGACGGATGCATCATCCGCAAACGTTTCAAGCAGGTAATCATCTATCTTGCGGATGTCCTCGGGATCGTTGGACAGCGCAATCCAGCGGAACGGACCAATGGCGCGGGCAAAAAGCGGGCGCAGATAGGCTTCGGTAAAGATGGGGATGTCAAACGCATCGCTCACCCCGGCCTTGTGCGCCTGCGTGCGGATGAGGTTGCCATTGTCAAAAACAACCGACCCGTTTTTGCGGAACGCCAGCATGGCGCGCACATGCCGCACGATGGACTGTGAGGACAGTTCCATCAGCCGCTGCGGCTCATCACGGCGCAACTGCTCGACATCCTCAAGGCTGATCCCGGCAGGAATATAGCCATAAACCAGATCATGGGCCGAAGTCTGGTCGGTCACGATGTCGGGCGTGATGCCGCGTGCCAGAATCTCGGGGAAGATTTCGGCCGCGTTGCCGGTAAGCCCGATCGAACATGCCTCCCCACGGGCCTGCGCGGCCGTGACCATGGCCAGCGCCTCATCCAGCGTATCGGCCCGGTGCTGGAGATAACCGGACTGGATACGCTTTTCGATCCGTTCAGGATTGATCTCGACACACAGGATGACCGCACCCGCCAGCCGCCCGGCCAGCGGCTGTGCGCCCCCCATGCCCCCCAGCCCGGATGTCAGGATCAGGCGACCGGCAAGGCTGCTGTCAAAATGCTGCTCGGCAATGCGGCGGAAAATTTCATAGGTGCCCTGAATGACACCCTGTGAGCCAATGTACTGCCAGTCCCCCGCCGTAAGGCCGCCCCAGCAGATCAGGCCCATCTTTTCCAGCCGGTAGAATTCCTCCGCCTTCGCCCACTGGCCGATCATGTTGCAGTTCGCCATGATGATGATGGGCGCGCCCGCATGCGTCTTGACCACGCCAATCGGCTTGCCTGACTGGACAATCAGCGTCTCGTCATCCGCCATGGTCTTCAGTGTCGCTACAATGGCGTCATGCGCGGGCCAGTTGCGCGCGGCGCGGCCAAGGGCTGCATAAACGACCAGGTTGTCCGGGTCCTCGCCCACGCTCAGCACGTTTTCCAGCAGGCGCAGCAGCCCTTCCTGCCGCCAGCCCCGACAGCGCAGCGTGTTGCCCGATGTGACTTCAAAGCGTCGCTGCGTCATGATTCCTGTGTCTTTCCTGCTATGGCATAGGATGCAAGTTCGATACCCAGCGCGCGCTCGACCGGGGGATAGACCGCCGGGTCAACGACGCTGGAAGAAAGGGGAAACTTCGTTTTCTCGACATGAAGCACAAGGATCTCCATGCCTTCCTCCACCTCGCCCACGCTCAGCGGGTAGCCGGTGGGGTCGAGTGTGGTGATGACATCGGGAAAGGAGGCAAGACGCTGCCCGTCCGGTGTTTCCACCGCCATGTATTCGTTCATGACATGCAGCACCACGGCGGATTCACCGGAACCGACGGTTATGGTCCCGATATCAAACGCTTCATCGGTGTAGCGCACATTCTTGGCGGTGACGCGCCCCTGCGCCATGATCCGCCCGTCCAGTTCGCGCACGATGGCGTCGATCACGGCATGGCCACTCTTTTTTTCCGCCTCCAGCACGACTTCACCCAGCTTCAGCGCGCGTGAAATACCTCCGGCGGCGGCATGGGCGCGCACATAGGAGGCTGGCAGGGGATTGCGGCATGAGGCGATGAACCCGCCCGACATGTCCGATGCCGTGCGCAGGATGGGCGAGATACGGGCCGTGGCCCCTTTCGCCACCATCTCGATATAGGCGTTATGCGCCCGGTTGCCGCCCACGACCGCCTGGATCATGGGCAGGGGGGAATTGGCCATGCCGATCGAACCCATGTCGCCCGTGGGGTGGGCGCGCATGTCACCCACCGCATCGACCACCTTCGTGCCCAGAATGGCACCCGGCAGCCACGCATTGAGGGTGCTGGACTTACCGTTCTGGCCAATCATCAGGCCATATATCGGCGCACCCAGTTCCTTCTGCACCAGTCGCACGGCATTGACGTAATCAACGCCCAGCATTTCCCACTGCGTGGTGCTGGCAGGTGCGCCGATGGCGGCCGCCGTGGCGATGATGGCGCCATCGGCAATTTCATCCATGCTGACCAGTTCGGGCCGCCCGGCATTGACGGCGGCGGTGCCCAGCATGCGGCCATGTTCGACCCATCCGCCACCGCCACAGGCAAAAATTGAACCGCCGCGAATGGCGGCCTCGACATCTCTGGCTACAAGTATTCTACCCACAGTCGGACCTCGTACAGGAAGTAAGGGGTTAATTTCGTATGTATTCAGCTACTGGCGTCGGTCGCCATGATTGCATCGGCCAGCACGCGCGTGCCGTTGGCGGCATCATGTGCCGTGATCCATTCTTCCGGGTCATGGCTGCGGCCGTCACGGCAGGGAATGAAAACCATGGCGCTGGGGGCCACGCGCGCAATGAACGCCGCGTCATGCCCCGCACCCGAGACCATGCGGCGCGATGACAGGCCCAGCGCACCCGCCGCCGCCTCAAGCCTGCCGGCAAGGACCGGGCTGCAGGCAACGGGGGGTGAGTCGGACTGGATTTCAAAGCGTGCCAGTGTCACGTCACAGGCCACGGCCTGTTCTGTGGCGACGGCGCGCAGCCGGGCCAGCAGGCGTTCACAGGCATCGCGTTCGCTCACGCGGATGTCGATCACCAGCCGGGCCTGACGCGGGATGACGTTGGATGCATTGGGCAGTACCTCCACAATGCCGCATGTTGCCGTGACATGCCCCCTGCCCGCCCGCGCCGCATCGCGCGCCAGATGCGAGACGGCGGTAATCAGACCCGCCGCCGCGACCATGGCGTCACACCGGCAGTCCATGGGGGTCGTGCCCGCATGGTCCGCGCGACCGGAAAAAATGACCTCGATGCGGGTGACGCCCACAATGGCCTCGACAATGCCGATCTCCGTGCCCTCACGTTCCAGCACGATACCCTGTTCGATATGCAGTTCCATGAAGGCTGCAATATCGTGGCGCTGCGCGTGAGACAGCCGGGACGCATCGCCCCCCATGCGGTCTATCGCAGCAGCCAGGGTTTCCCCCCATGGCGCCTGCAGGGCCAGGTGCTGTGGGGTCAGGCAATCGGTCATGCCGCGACTGCCGATGCATGACAGGCCGAACTCGCTCGGCTCCTCCGCCAGGAAATCGGTCACTTCAAAATGATGCGCCAGCGTAACACCGGCATCACGCATCGCGCGCGCGATCTCCAGCCCCGCCAGCACGCCCAGTATGCCATCAAACCTGCCGCCACCGGGCACGGTATCGGAATGGGAGCCGGTCATGATCGTCCGCGCATCGGGCGACTGCGCGCCGCGACGCCCGATCAGGTTGCCCGCCGCATCAATCCGGCACGCCAGCCCCGCCTGTTCGAAACGATGGCGAAGCCATTCACGCCCTTCGAGAAAACGCGGGGAAAAGGAGCGGCGGGTATAAGGCTGACCGGGGTCGGTCAGCGTTCCCAGTTCCATCAGATCATCCCACAGCCGCTCGGGCTGGATATGGGGTGAAAGGGCCTGCATGCTCATGCGCCATGCCTTTCGGGGGTGGTGAACCGGCCCGTTCCCGGTTCCGCCAAAACCTCCACGCCATCAAATACGCGCTGGCCACGCAGGTAGGTGGCGGCGATGCGCCAGTCCAGCGTCCGCCCCTCATAGGGGCTCCATGTGGCAAAGGCGTTGCCGCTGGCGCGCGGGTCATAGATCCATGTTTCAGGCCGGGCGACCGTGATGTCGGCATCACGCCCGATGGCAATGCCCCCCTTGCGGTCGGACAGGCGGAACAGGCGCGCCGGATTTTCCGCCAGCAGCCTTGCCGCGAAGGTGGCCGGAAGCCCACGGCGCGACAGTTCGGTCAGGAAAAGCGGGTACAGAACCTCAAGCGATGGCGCGCCGGAGGCGTTTTTCAGCATGTTCGGGTCGGTCTTGCGTTCCTCGCTCCATGAAACATGGTCGGTTGAAACCACCGTCACGTTCCCCGCCACCAGATGCGCCCATATGCCCTCGACCTCGCTCCGGGGGCGGATGGGCGGGTTGATCTTGGCCTTGCCGCCCAGACGCGCGACATCATGTTCCTCATCCAGCGTCAGGTAGTGGATGCAGGCCTCGATGGTAGTATCAAACCCCTGCCTGCGGTACGCGGCGCAGAGTTCGTAGCCACGAGCGATGGAGGCATGCACCACATGGGCCGAACAGCCGGTCGCCGCCGCGATTTCATAAATCTCGGACGTAGCCAGTGCTTCGGATAGTGGCGGGCGGGACAGCCCATGCGCACGCCAGTCGGTAATGCCGGATTCCGCCACGCGGCGGATATGGGCGCGCACCATCGCGTCATGCTCGTTATGCACACCGGCGGCCAGACCGCAGCGGGCAACCGCGGTGAAACATTCAGCCAGAAGATCAGCGGGGATGCGCGGGAACCGCTCGGGGTCGGTGCCGAAGGTGGAGAACTTGAAGGCACAGGCCCCCGCCGCCGCCATGTCGGCAATATGGGCCGGGCCATCGGCGGGTGCTATGGTGCCCCACAGGGCAAAATCCACACGGGCCTGTTCGGCAGCCTCCCGCGCCTTGAGCCGCAGGCGGTCAGCGGTACAGACCAGAAAGCCATCATCATACGGCATGTCGGCAATGGTGGTGATCCCCCCCGCCGCGGCGGAACGCGTGGTCCAGATGAAGTCTTCCTGCCCCTTCTGCGAGCGGGAATGGACCTGCGCGTCAACCCCGCCGGGAAGAAGCAGGGCGTCACCATAATCCTGCGTTTCCGCCGCCTGTGGGGCTGCCCCCTGCCCGAAGCGGGAAATACGGCCATGATCGACCGCGATCCAGCCATCATGCAGTATTCCCGCGCAGGTCACGACCGTTCCGGTCAGGACAAGTTCATGCATTTTCATGATGCTCCTGCAAGATGCCGTCAGCCCCGAACAGAAGGGCGGAAGGGCCAGATATTTCGGTTGCGCCGGTGAACAGGACCTCACGCGCGGCGTCAAAAACTGTGCATAGCGGGACCAGGTCGGTCACGGGCGCGATCCGGGTCGCCAGTCGCGCATGCAGCCGCCCGGCCATGCCGTGCAGGGTGCTTTCATTGCCCGCCAGATGCACGGCCTGAAAGGCGGTCACGGCTTCCTGCGCGACCAGCCGGCGCAGCAGGCCGATCTGCAGTTCCAGCGCGCGCCCGGCCATGGGCAGGTAAGAGGCTTCATCCTCCACCCCGTTGGCCACCGGCACCTGATAGAGCGAGGCAGGCGCCGCCTCACGCAGGATTCGGGTGCCCAGATCGACCGCCAGCTTTGTCGCGGCGCCGAAGGCGATGTCATATCCCGCATGCAGGGTAAGATTACGCGGCAGGCCGGACAGGTCATCACGGCACAGGGTCAGAATACGCCCCATGGACCCGCGCGCGTAATGCGCGACCGCCTGCAGCAGCATCTGCACATCCAGCGTCAGTTCCAGCGGGAGCGACCCGCCGGAGGTCAGGATCTCGTCACCCACCAGCAGCGGGTTGTCATCACAGTGGTTGAAGGCATGGCGCAGCGCCGCATCCACCCGCAGCAGGGCCGAAAGCAGCGCGCCCCCTGTCTGGGGCAGGCAGCGGAAGCATAACGGGTCCTGGATATGCCCGCGTGAAACCCATGCGTCATCATCCATCGCCTGCATGACGAAGGTGGCCACGCGCCTTTCGGCAGGCGTGCCATTGGCCCGCACCGCCTGCCATGGCGCACGGAACGCACCAAACCCGGCGCAGGACAGGCCATACACCCCAAGGCTCACCGGCAATGCCTGCCGCAGTTCCATCACCGCAAGCGCAACGGTGGCGACCGACAGCGCATTGCTGGACAGCACCGTCATGATGTCCTTCGGCCCGGGGACGAAGGGCGACAGGCCATGACGGCGCAGCATGGCCATGGCGGGCTGGGGCGTGTCATACCCCGGTACCATTACATCCCCATCGCCCAGCAGCGCCTTGCCGATATGTGACATCAGCCCGACATCCGCACACCCGATGGAGCCATAGATGCGCACAACTGGCGTAATACCCGCATTGAGCAGGTCACGCAGCGCCACCGCCAGGGCGGGGGAAGCCCCCGTCTGCCCACTGAGCAGCCCGTTGAGGCGAATGGCCATGGCGGCCCGCACCTCACGCACGGCAAAGGCGGGCCCGGAACCCAGTGCATGCGAACGCAGCAGCCGCCGGGCATAGGCGGTCGTGTCATCCGTGGGAATGTCACGGTCCTTGAAGGCGCCGACCATGCTGGTGGTGCCATAGACCTCACCGCCTTCCGCCAGCAGTTCCAGCAGGACGGCATGGCTGGCGGCCATCCGTTCCATCCCTTCGGCCGAAAGGATGACGGGCGCACCATCCGCTATCGCGGCAACCTGTGCCAGGCACAGGTCATGTCCCGTCAGGACCACATCGGTGGCGTGCTGCATCATGCAATCTTCCATGCAGGTAGTTTCGCATTTATATCATTGGCGGTCTTATGCTTATCCCTGCGCAAGCTATGCCTCCGGCTGCACATCATGCGTCGGGCCAACATATCTTGCGCAGGCCACCAGGGCCGCCAGTGCGGGAATGGCCGCGAACGCGACATAGAAAGCGGGTGCCAGAAGCATATGCTGCCGTGCGCCGAGCATGCTCAGGAACGCAGGCGCAAAACCGCCAAAAACCGTCATCGCGGCATTGTAGCTGATGGCGATGCCACTGGCGCGGACCTGACGGGGGAAAAGGCTGGCAATACCCAGCGGGGCCACGCCCACATACAGCGCCACGAGCAGGCACAGCCCGGTCTCGACCCCCACCATGGCCAGCAGGCCGGGATGAGGTGGCAATGCCGCGGTCAGCATCATGGGCACGACCGCCAGCGCAAGCGCGCTACCGGACAGCATGCGCCATGCCCCGATCCGGTCCGCCATCCTGCCCGCCAGCAGCGATCCGCCCACCAGCGCCAGGTTCCCGGCCATGAAGGCGACATAACTGGCATGGGCCGAAACACCAAAGGCCGTCTGCATGTAAAGCGGGAAATAGATGATAAGGCTGTACGGCGCTGCTGCCCACAAAATGGACATGCACAGCGCCAGGGCAATATTCCTTTTGTATTTACCAAACAGTTCGGACAGGACCGATATGTTCCGGCCTGCCGTGGGCGCGGGCATGTCCGGCATCATGGAGCGACGCAGGTAGATCCCGACAGGGATGATGGCCAGTCCGATGGCGAATGGCACACGCCAGCCCCACGCACCCAGTTGCGCATCCGTAAGGATGGTCGTCAGTACTGCCGCGACACCCGCGCCAAGGATGTTGGACAGCCCCATCGTGGCCTGCAGGAACGAACCCGACAGCCCGCGCAGGTGACGTGGCGCCTGTTCATTGAGAAAGGCCGTGGCACTGCCAATCTCACCACCCGCGCATATTCCCTGCAACAGCCGCGCGCAGCACAGCACGAGAATGGACAGCCGCCCGATGTGGGCATAGGGCGGGTCCAGCATGATCAGCGCCGCCCCCACCCCCATGAGAACACATGTGACCGACAGGGCCTTGCGGCGTCCATGCCGGTCCGCATAAAGCCCCAGCACGAACGCACCCAGCGGGCGCGCCACCGCGCCCAGACCGAAAACCAGCAGGCTCTGCGCCAGTTGGGAAAACCCGTCGGCCGAGCGGAAAACCGCCTCCCCTATATAGCGGGCAAACAGCGCATAGACCGTAAAATCGTACCATTCCAGAAGGTTGCCGACGGAAGCCGCCATAATCAGGTTACGATGTCGCATGGGGGGCGTCTGCACGGCGTTTGTCCTTCATCACGTAAAATTCCTTCCTGCCCCAACTGCATCAGCGGGGCAGGAAGGCATGCCGGATGGATCAGAAATTGGTGCTGATCGTACCGAAGAACTGCCGGGGCGCCCCCATCAGGAAGTAGTTGTAGCCCGCGGTAAAGGTATTCCCCAGTTCGTTCGTGGTTGCGGCATAGGTCTTGTTGAACAGGTTATAGACATTGAAGCTGGCGTTGATGCCCTTGAGGAACTTGTAGTCCCCGAAGTTGTAATGCATGCCGAAATTGGCCAGGAAGTAACCGGGCACATGCGCATCGTTGGTATAGGTAAGCTGGCGGCTGGAGATGTAATTCCCATCCAGGTTCGCCTTGAAGTGGTGCCAGCTATAGGAAATGCTGCCCTTGTACATGAACGTGGGATAGTTCGGTATGAGCTTGCCACGGGTCGGCTCAAGGCCGGCACTCGTCATGACGTTCTGGTCGTACGTGGAATGGGCATAGGAAAAGGAGTTGTAGATCGACAGCCCATTGGTCGGGCGCACGGTAAAGCTGGCTTCCGCCCCGTTGGTGGTGACACCGCCCACGTTGCTGATCGCGGTCTGCGCGTTGATCCCGTGGTTGGATGTGATCAGCTGCAGGCGGTTGGAGAAGTTGACGCGGTAGAGCGAGACCAGCCCGCTGAGCATGGGCGTGGTGTAGCGGTAACCCAGTTCGTAAACCCAGTCCTTTTCCGGGCGTAGCTGGTTCTTGGTGGACTGGAAGGCGGTCTGCGTTTCCGTCCACGGGGTGGCGGAGACGTTGGTGGTGAAGCCATCTTCAGGATAGGTACGCATGTTCTTCGAGACATCGAAGAACAGTTCATGATGCGGCAGGAAGCGCCATGCGGCGGAGACCTGCGGCAGGAAGGCATCAGCCGCCGTCAGGTTGCCCTGTGCGATCAGCCCGCCATTGGCCGCGACATTCTGTGTCGGCACGGTATTGCCCGCTGAGACGATCATGGATTTGAAACCTGCATTGATCTTCAGGTTCTTCATGACCTGGAATGTATCCTGCAGGTGGAACGTGAACGTGTTGCTATGGAAGATTTCCTGCCATGGCGTGGCGAAGACGTTGGAGGGATAGCCATCGGTCGGGTTGCCCAGCGTACCCTGCCCCAGCAGCGGGGCCTCGGCAAAGGAGCGCCCTTCGGTAAAGCGGCCATATTCATACCACACACCGGCATTGATCTTGTGCCGCGCAATGCCATAGGTCACGGCGGAAAGGAAACCGCCGCGCTGGATGCCCGGGTCCTGCACACGCTGCGACAGCGGCGCACCGTTGGGTGAGGGCATGTACGGCGTGGTCCATGTGCTGTAGCCGCTATCGCCATGGCCATAGACCGTTGTTTTCCAGTTCAGGTGGGATGTCAGGTTTTCATCAAGCGTGATCCCGCCAAAGTAATCCACGCGGTTGGCGGTGCCTGCATAGTAAGCGGCATCATACGGGTCGTTGGATTTCTGGTACTGCGCGGGATAGATGCCCTGCGCGGCCTGATAGGCGGCAGTATAGTTGGGGTAATAGTTGGAAAGCTTGGGGCCGATCGTGCTCAGGTAGTTCTGGGTCATGTCCTGGTAGTCGAACTGCTGGGTCGAGCTCCAGTCAAAAAACGCCTTGATGGATGACCCGTTGGCCAGTGGCTGCACGATCTTGGCGTTGACCTGATCGGAATAATCGTAGCCGCCACCCTTCCACAGGTTCATGTCCGTACGGGCATAGGATGCGTAAAAGCGCGTGCCGCTGCTGTTCAGGTCACCACTGTTGATGCGCGCGAAGGTGCGGAAGGTCTGGTTGCTGCCGAAGGTCTGTTCCACCGTGCCCCCACGGGTGTGGGAGGGGTCGATGGAATGGAACTGAATCGCACCGCCAAGGTTGCTGTTGGACGCCACATCCACCGCACCGGCACCCTGTGACACATCTGCCCCGCCCACGTTGTCGGTCGTGATGGCGCGGTTGATGCTCAGCCCGTTATAGTTGTTGAACTGCTGGTCACCCAGCGGGATGTCATCAAGCGTGAAACCGATCTGGTTCTGTGAAAAGCCGCGCATGTACAGCGAGCTTGAATATTCATACGACCCGAACGGATCGGCGGACTGGTACACAATGCCCGGCAACTGGTTCAGCACCTTCATGGGGGAGGTGCCGGGCACGCTCTGTTCCATCATCGAGCGGGTTACACTGGTCATCTGCCGCGTTGACCCATGGCCGAAAACCGCAATGGTCTCGCTTGCCTGATGCTTCAGGACCGCCTGCGCGCGCTTGGTGTGCGCCTTTGTTGTGTCAGGGGAATGGGTGGCATGCTCCGCTGGCGGTGCATCAGCGCCCCATGCGTGGTAGGGTGCAAATGCTGCTACGGTGGCCATTAGTGTCGAACGTGCCAGATTTTTCCGGAAGTCCATACTTGTGTATCCTTTATCCTGCACCCGGACCCGATGGATATGAGGGTGAATATTCCGAAAGGCGCCTGAACTATTCGTTCAGGCCGTACTGATAAATTCCGGCGCACAGAAAACCGATGGCGCCAGCAACAAGCAGGGACGGAACAAACGAGCCGAAGTGATCGGCAATCATTCCGGTCAGGGCGGGCGCAAGCGCGCCACCCAGTGAGCCCCCTGTATTCTGAATTGATTCCATGGTGGCCACGCGGTCCTCGGCCACGATGACCGCCCCCAGCGCCCAGCCGCAGGTCATGGCGATCCCGCCGGAAAACAGCGCCACGCAGATCAGGGCAACGGACACGCCCAGCGATGGAATGACCGCCGCCATGACGGTCGCGACAGAGGCGCAGACCAGCCCCCAGACAAGGGGAATACGGCAGGCCGCGACGGGCGACATGCCCCTGCGTCCCAGCCGGTCAGTCAGGAAACCGCCCAGCACGCTACCAAAGAAACCGAACAGCTGGGGCAGCGCGGATAACAGCGCCGCCTGCCGTAGCGTAAGGTGATGAACCTTCTGCAGGTAAGCAGGCAGCCACGCGCCATAGAGCCAGGTAATATAGATCACCCCGACAAAACCCGTGGTCAGCACCCATGTCGAACGCTGCCCCAGCAGATAGGACAGATGGGCGCGTGTGGGGATCTGCCGCACAGGGGCGGGCACGATCCGGGCAGGGTCGCGATAGACGGCAAGCCAGACAAAGGCCACCACCAGACTGGCGCACCCGACAGTAATGAACATGTCCCGCCACCCCCACACGCTCATGATGGCGAGCAGCAGCGGCGGCGCGATGGCTGGCCCCAGCGTGGAGGATGCGTTGAACAGCCCGATGGGGCCACCACGTTCCTCCGGCCGGAACCAGCGTGTGATCACGCTGGTTCCGGCAAGGAAAAGCGGGGCCTCCCCTGCCCCGAGCAGCGCACGGCAGATGAAGAAAGCCCACACGCCCGAAGCCAGGCCGAAAGCAATCTGTGCCAGTGACCAGACAACCAGGCTGATCCCCAGCACAAGGCGGCCGCCCCAGCGATCGGACAGAAGCCCCGCCGGAATCTGGAACACCAGATAGGCCCATGCGAAGGCCGAGAGCATCCAGCCCATCTGCGTATCGGAAAAGTGCATGTCGGCCACGATTGCCGTATTGCCCACCGATAGCGCGGAACGGTCGATGTAGCTTATGCCACCGGCTACGACCAGCAGCGCCACGACCCCACGCCGCCGCCACAGGCCGCCAACCGGACCGGAAAAGGTCATGGCGTTCATGCCGCACTCGCCTGCGCCGGGCGTGAACGGATGGTGGCGTTGCGTGAGCGCTGTGACTGTATTTCCATGATGCTGTTCTTCAGGCGCTCAATACTTGCCATGTCGGCATGACTGGCTTTCCACACCAGTCGGGTTGTCATCCGGTAGCGCCGTGGCAGGGGAATGGCGCGCACATTGGCCGCATGGAACGACCCGGCCGGAAGCAGCGCACAGCATGTGCCATCAATGACAAGGCGCAGCAGCAGCGACAGGGACTGCGTTTCCACCACGCCCGCCGGTACGATGCCTTCGTTTTCAAGGAACATATCGGTCAGGCGGCGCAGGCCGGTACCAAAACCGGGCACGGCGAGTACATGCGCGCCCATGATGGTGGGCAGCGACATGGCGGCGGATTCCGTACTGTTCATGGGCAGCACGAGAAAGAGGTTCTGCGTTTCCACATCAACCGACTGGAAGTGCGATGGCAGGTCAACCAGATCGCACAGCCCCACGTCATAATCCGCATTGACCAGACCCGTTATGATGGTGGGCGCTGCGGTGGTGGAAATGGTCAGGGATGGTGAAAAGCGTTTTTCACGCCAGTAACGCACCAGCCTTGCCAGCAGGATGGTAAGCGAACTGTCGGGGCTGGAGGGCATCATGGCCGCAAGGTGCAGCGCCCGGGTCTGAAGGAAGTAGCTGATGTTTTCATCCTTCATGATCCGGCGGTACATCCGGTCTATGGACTGGCAGCCCTGAATGAGCAGGCGTGCGGCGGCAGTCGGCTGCACGCCGCAGGTTGAACGGACCAGCAGCGACGTGCCGACAATGCTTTCCAGCTTATGGAGCTGCCGCGTAACCGTGGGCTGGGTCAGCAGCAGCTTGCGCGCCGCCCCCGCGATGCTGCCCACGTCGCACACGGTCAGGAAATGACCGATCATGCGCAGGCTCAGGTTGGAGCGCAGGATGCGTTGCAGGCTCTCATCCGACAGGCCGGGAAAGGTGACGCGCCGGTCGGAATAAAGATTGAGGGCAAGCCGGGGGGCACGCATCGTCTTGCCCGAAAGCAGGTCGGCGCACCAGTGCAGCAGCATGACGGAGGAACGGTAGAGATTCTGCCCATACGCCGTGGTGATGCCGGTATGGTTCCGCCGGCGCACGCCACGCGTAATAAGCGGGGCCGCCATGGCGTGTTCCAGCGCGGATACGGCGTGACTTATGGTGGACTGGCTGACATTCAGGACGGACGCGGCATCATGGGTTGATTTATGGTCAACCAGCGAGACGAAATAGATTAACGCGGACAGTTCCATCTCTTCCCCATCATGCTTCTCGTGGCGTCCGGCCGGTCCGGCAACGCAGGTTGTATGTTACAGGCAAAATACACACAAATCATTCTGTTATTTTAAGATAACTCCACATGAGTGTGTCTTATTTTAAAATACAGAGAATTTACGTTTAATTCATCATGTATGATTTCCCTGATCCATGATCCCCATGTTCAGCAGTTTTCAGCCATTTTTACGATATAGCAGGAAGTTTCTGACCCGCAACAAATACGCATAAAAAGGTATAGAAAGTGCAAAATAAGGTATAACCCTTCATGTGCTCATGGGGTGCGGGAACGGAAAACCGATCTGAAATCGTAACATATTATCCGCACATACCCGAAATCCGCCCGGTAGCCGAACGTGTTTTTTCACAAAGCCGGGGGACCCGCCTGCCGGGCGGGAACGGTAAGCAGGCGGGAAGAAACCTGCCCGCATCCCTGCCACCAGATACGACATCGGCCTGCCCCCACTGTAGGGGCAGGCCGTGTATCAGGTCATGGGCAGGAGGCGTGTCAGGTCAGGTCACGGAAAGTCCCGGCCTTCAGGCTCGCCTCGATCTTCTCCAGGGAGTGCCCGCGCGTTTCCGGCACGTAACGCCAGACGAACATAAAGGCGAGGAAATTGATGCCGGCATACATCCAGAACGTACCCGCCGCCCCCAGCGCCTGCACCAGCGAAAGCGTGGTCAGTGAAATCAGCAGGTCCGCCGACCAGTGGGTCGCGGCCACAAGGCTCATGCCCTTGCTGCGGCATGACAGGGGGTAAACTTCCGCCCCCACCAGCCAGATGGCCACCGACAGGCTGCCCACGTTGAAAACGGCATAGCACACGACCGCCATGGCCGTGATCCATGTATTGATCCCGCTGGTCGAGCCGATGGCGAACATCACCCCCAGCACCACAAGCGAAATGACGGCACCGGGAATGAGCCGCAACAGCAGCCTGCGCCGCCCCCATGCATCCACCGCCCAACTGCCAAAGGCGGTGGAGATGACCATCGCAACGCCAATGGCGATGGATGTCAGCAATGCCGAATTCTGGCCAAACCCCACCCCGGCAAAAATGGTGGGGGCATAATACAGCACCGCGTTGATGCCGGTAATCTGGCAGAACAGCGCCACCCCTACCGACGCCACCACGGCCGGGCGCACCCATGGCTGCAGTAGCGCGGACCATGGGGCCTGCTCATCATGCATGGCTACGATCGTATCAAGCTCCGTACGCGCCGCAGCCGGGTCACGCCGCAGCCGTTGCAGGACCTCGAACGCCCCCTCCAGGTTGCCTTTCATGGCCAGCCAGCGCGGGCTGCGCGGCAGCAGCGACATGCCGACAAACAGGATGACCGCCGGTATGATCCCCAGCCCGAACATGAGCCGCCAGCTCTGGTTACGGCACAGATACCCCGCGATGAAGGAGACCAGAATCCCGAACACCACCGCAAGCTGGAACAGGACAACCATCTGCCCGCGCGTCTCACGCGGGGCAATTTCCGCGATATAGACCGGCACGATCTGCGAACACATGCCCACGGCCAGCCCGAGGATGAACCGCGCCAACACCAGCAGCCCCACCGATGGCGAAAGCGCGGCGACCAGCGTGCCAATGATAAAGACCAGTGCCGCGAACATGATCATGTACCGCCGCCCCAGCCGGTCGGACAGGGGTGCCGCCACCAGACAGCCCCCCAGCGCGCCCGCCACGATGGCCGAGGTCACGACCTGCTGGCCCAGCGTATCAAGCGCGAAATCGGGCGTGATCTGCAGCAGGGCGGCGGATATGATGCCGGTGTCATATCCGAACAGCAGGCCACCCGTGGCGGCCACCGCCGCGATCAGGTTGACGATGCCGGAGCCCGAAGCCGTCTGGCCGTCATGCGCCATCTATCTGCGTTCCTTCATCCTGCCGCCGCCGGGACTTTATTTCAGGGGTATGCGCACCACGAGCCAGGGGCGTTCCTGCATGTCGCGTCCGTTATGGAATACGGGCAGCCGCCCCCACTGCCCCACCGTCAGCCACAGGCTGTCCCCTTTGATCGCAAGCCCGTCCGGCGCGATCAGGCGCGGGTCATGCGCCAGGACGGACAGGTGCCCGTCCGCCGTGCGGCGCAATACGGCGTGGCGTTCAATATCGGTCAAGTACAGAGTATTGTCGGGTCCGGTCGCCATGCCATCGACAACCGCATCCTCTCCCTCATCCCGCACGGACTGTTCCAGTTGCGCGGGGGACACGGCGGCATCGGCCAGCATGGCCGTAGGCGCGCTGTACAACCGGCGGCTGGAAAGGGGCTGCCAGTAAAGCCGTCCTGAATCCGTACTCAGCGTCACGCCATCTATCCCCCCCTGCCCCATGACCGGGTGCGCCATGTCATAGCGCAGCATCTGCCCGTCAAGTTCCATGGCAAAACCCGGCTCGGCACGGGTCGAGGGTGCGTTTTCCAGCACGCGGCGCGCGTAACCTGTTGCAATATCAACAACAATAATGGCCGGATGGTCCATAAGCGACGTATCGCTTACATAGGCCGTGCCCTGTGCCCCATGCGTCATGTCCACGCGCACGTCATTGACGTGGCTGTCCGGGCGGGTGGCCCCACTGCCCAGCGCGATGGTGGCCACGATCCGGCCGGTCTGCCCGTCCAGCCCGATCAGCGCGGGGGTGGGCGGCTGTTTCTGCCCCGCGACGGTTCCCTCATCCACCACCCATAACCGGCCTGTGGCATCGACCGTCATGCCAAGGGGGGAAATGAAACGCGACTGGGTTGCCGCATCGGGAAAGGGAACGGCCTTCCCGTCACGCAACTGGGCCAGGCGGGGGCCGGCATGATCGGCGGCACTACGGGGAAAGGCGAGGATGATCCGCCCGTCACGCAGTACCGCGATGCCCGATGGCTGCATGTCCGCAAAGCGCGCCATGACCGTGATATTGCCGCTGGGCGCTGCCCCATGGTCCACACTATCCGCCGCGAACGCGGTGCCGCAGGCCAGCATCGCCAGCACGGCGGCAGCACCGCAGCGATGGAAAACCGTGTATAACAAGCCTTTTTTCATAACAGTCCGTCCACTTTCCTGTTCCTGCACGATTTTTGGCC
This sequence comes from Komagataeibacter melaceti, assembly GCF_003403295.1. Lineage (GTDB taxonomy): Bacteria > Pseudomonadota > Alphaproteobacteria > Acetobacterales > Acetobacteraceae > Komagataeibacter > Komagataeibacter melaceti. Next base: position 35,854 of record NZ_QUWV01000131.1, read on the forward strand.
CCATGGCCCGGAAGTGGCCACCTGTTTTTTTCACCCATGCCCGCGCCGTCAGGCCACGGGGGCATCCATTGCGCCACGGATGGCGGGGTAGAGCGCACGGTAACGGGCCAGCGAAGCCGCATAGCTGGCGGCAAGTTCCCTATCGGGCACCAGTGTTTCCTCACGGGGCTGTGGCAGGCAGACGGCATCCACGGCTTCGCCCGTTACGGCGATGCGCGCAAGCCGGGCCGCGCCGAACGCGCCGCCCTGTTCCCCATGCGCCAGCCGGTGCAACGAAAGTCCCGTGACGCTGGCCAGTATGGACACCCAGATACGGCTGTTGGAACCACCGCCAATCACATCCGCATCGCGCAGGGTGGAGCCTGCATCCGCCAGCGCATCCACGACATCGCGAAACGAGAACGCAACCCCTTCCAGCACCGCCTGCGTCATGTCGGCACGGCTGGTACCATGCGACAGACCGGCAAAAACCCCACGGATATTGCCATCATTATGCGGTGTGCGCTCACCTGAAAGGTAGGGCAGGAAAATGACGGGGGATGGCCGCGCAATATGTTGTGGCAGTTCCGCCAGCAATGCCTGTTCTGCCATGCCGGTGGTCCGCGCCCACCATGCAAGGGCGGACGCGGCGGAAAGGGTCACCCCCATCTGGTGCCACATACCGGGCACCGCATGGCAGAAGGCATGGATACCGCCCTGTGGATGCGGGCGGAAGCGATCCGTCGTAACCCACAGCACCCCCGACGTTCCCAGTGAGAGGAAAGATGACCCGGCCGTAACCGCGCCAAGCCCCACCGCACCGGCGGCATTGTCACCCGCGCTACCCGCCAGCACCGGGCGCGACGCCATGCCCCACCGCCCGGCCAGACCGGCATGCAGCGTGCCCGCCCGCGCCGTTCCTTCCACCAGTTCTGGCATGGCGCTGCGCGGGAGTTCGGTTGCCGCCAATGCCTCATCCGACCACTGGCGCGCGCCCACATCCAGCCACAGGGAGCCGGATGCGTCGGACATGTCGTCAATCATCTCGCCGGTCATGCGGTAGCGCAGCCATGCCTTGGGCAGCAGGACATGCCGGGTGGCGCGAAAGATGTCCGGCTCATGCTCCGCCACCCATATCAGCTTGGGGGCCGTAAAACCGGGCATGGCCATGTTGCCGCAGATTTCCCGGCTTTGGGGAAACCTGTGCTCAAAGGTCAGGCATTGCGGGGCCGCACGCACGTCATTCCACAAAATGCACGGGCGCAGCACGTTTCCATCCCCACCCAGCAGGACCGCGCCATGCTGCTGCCCGGACAGGCCGATGCCCTTTACCGCCGCCATTTCGCGCGGGTGGGCGTGGGCAAGGGCATCCATTGTGGCAAGCAGGCCGGTCCACCAGTCTTCCGGCGCCTGCTCGTTCCAGCCGGGATGCGGGGAACTGACACGTAATGGATATGTGTGGCTGCCGACAACACGCTGGCTGTCATCCACAAGAACGGCCTTGAGGGCGGACGTACCCAGATCAATTCCGACAAACATTATTCTTCCCATACCGTGACTGTTGTTTCAGTCCGGCTTTTTCTTTTTGCCGCGTCTTTAATCAATACAAGTGAACACACATGACCTGCCATGTGGCAAGCGTGCCTTACACACCTTGTGGTGAGGATCATTACGGGAAATTTCTTCCCACATCCCTGAACCCGGCAGGTGCAACGCAAAGTATGTAGCCGGGCGAAATCTGTTTTAATTGTGGAACTGGCAGTAAAATCAGTTTTACTTTTCGGGCTGGCCCATAAGCCATTCCCCGTAACGGACAAAGGGGAGAAGCCATCACGCCCCTCCCCTTTCCCTGTTCATGGATGATATGGATGGACCTGGGTCCGAACAGCCTGCCTGTCAGGCCGTTTTGACAAGATCCGGGCTTTTGATGAAGTCGGTCACCAGCGTGTTGAATGTGCTGGCGGCTTCCAGTTGGGGCATGTGGCCGATATCGGGCAGGATATGCCGCACGATGCCTGCGGGCAGGTTTTCCGCCTCGGCCGCGGGCAGGATCTCGTCTTCACGCCCCCAGATCACGGTTATGGGCAGGCTTGCGGATTCCAGCACCGGGCGCAGGTCATCACCCTGCCTGCCATTGGGGAAGCACGCGGCCGAAATGGTGCGCAGTGCGGCTTCCGCCCCATCAAGACGCTTGTAACGCAGCACGTCATCCGCCATGCGCCGGCCAATGAGCGACTTGTCATGCACCAGGTATTTCAGGACATCCTGAAGTGTGCGCACGCGATCGGCCTCGATAAAGCCATTGATGAATTCCATGTTGATCTGCTGCCCCAGCCCGGCCGGGGCGACCAGCGTAAGCGAGGCGACGCTTTTCGGTGCCGTATGCGCCAGCGTCAGGGCGATACCGCCGCCGAGTGAATGACCAAGCACATGCACCCGCTCCAGCCCGAGATGGGCCAGAAGCTGCGCTGTGACCTCCGCAAAGAAGGCCAACGTTCCGGGGCCGACATCCTTGGATGAACCACCATGCCCCGGCAGGTCGAAGGCGATGACACGCCGCCCCTGCGCCAGTGCGGCATGGTTGAGCATCCAGTTCTTCAGGTCACCGCCAAAACCGTGAATGAGCACAAGGGGCGTCTCCTCCCCCTCACCCCGGTCATGCACGCGCAGCGTGTGGTTGCCCACCGTCACCATGACCGGCTCATCCGCCGGGGCATCCGCGTCCGCCCCGCCGGATGTGGCGGCGAAATCCGCCTGGAAACGGGTAATGAACGCATCAATGTCCGCATCCGGCACGGCTGCGTCGGCCACCACACCGATCAGCGCGCCAACCGGCAGCATCTCGCCATTCGCCGCGACCTGACGGCGCAGCCTGCCGGTCACGGGGCTTTCAAATGTGTTGGTGATCTTGCTGGTCTCGATATCCACCAGTTCATCACCGGTTTTTATGTCCGTATCGGCAGGGGCCATCCAGCCGGCAATCTTGCCTTCCGTCATGGCCAGGCCGAATTTGGGCATGGTAATAGGGATGATGTCCTGAGCCATATCAGACTTTCTCCACTACACGATGGTTCATGGTTGCGGTCACCGCCGCCTCGATCTTTTCCACGCTGGGCAGGTACAGCGTTTCCAGAACCGTGGCGAAGGGCACCGGGGTATGGGGCGGCACGACGCGGCGGATGGGCGCGCGCAGGGTATCAAACGCCTCTTCCGCCACCAGGGCCGCAATATCGGTCGCCATGTTGCAGCGCGGGCTGGATTCGTCAACAATGACCAGCCTGCCCGTATCGGCCACACATTCCAGTATCGTTTCCCGGTCAAGCGGGGACGTGGTGCGCGGGTCGATGACCGTGCAGCTTATGCCCTTCTTCTCCAGCCGGTCAGCGGCCTGGTTGGCAAGCCCCACCATGCGGCCGAAGGCGACGATGGTGACATCATCCCCCTCACGCGTCAGGTTCGCTTCCCCCAGCGGGATGGTATAGGCCTCATCGGGCACTTCATCCTCGTCATCATACATCACCTTGTTTTCAAGGAAGATGACGGGATCATCATCACGGATGGCGGAAATCAGCAGGCCCTTGGCTTCATAAGCCGAAGACGGCACGACAACCTTCAGCCCGGGGATGTGGGTGAACAGCGGATACAGCGCCTGGCTGTGCTGGGCGGCGGCATTGAACCCGGCACCGTACATGGCGCGGATGACCAGTGGCGTGCGCGCCTTGCCGCCAAACATGTACCGGAACTTGGCCGCCTGATTCATGATCTGGTCGAGGCAGCTCCCCACAAAATCGACAAACATAAGTTCCGCAACCGGGCGCAGGCCCGTGACGGCGGCCCCGGCGGCAGCACCGATATAGGAGGCTTCGGTAATGGGGGTGTCGAGTACGCGGGTGTCGCCAAATTCCTCCAGCAACCCCTTGGTCACGCCCAGAACACCGCCCCACGCATCCGTTACGCCAGCCGACCCGCCACGGCCACCGGCCACGTCCTCACCCATCAGGACGACGGTGGGGTCACGGCGCATTTCCTGCCGCAGGGCCTCGTTAATGGCCTGACGAAAGCTTTTCCTGCTCATTGTTCGTTTCTTTCGTTCTTGAAGGGATCGGCTCAGTACCGGACATACACATCAGCCAGCAGGTCGGGGGCCTGCGGCAGCGGGTCGTCCTTCGCCTTCATGACGGCGGCCTCGATCTCGTCCGCCACGGCGGCGTCGATTTCATCCAGCACGCTGGCGTCAAGCAGGGCCGCCTGTGTCACACGCTCACGGAACATCTTGAGGCAGTCATGCTCGCTCCGGGCCTTCGGCACTTCATCCGGGGCGCGATAGGTCATGGCGTCCCCTTCAAAATGGCCGTACCAGCGTGTCAGGTGCACATGCAGCATGACCGGCCCCTTGCCCGCGCGCGCATGGGCAATCGCCTCACCCGCCGCCTGGTGTACGGCAAAATAGTCCGACCCGTCACATTCAAGATACGGCATGCCAAACCCCGCCGCACGCGCCTGCTGGGTGCCTGCACAGGCGTAGGACGAACTTGTGGCCTCGCCATAGCCATTGTCCTCCACCACGAAAACGGCGGGCAACTGCCAGACCATGGCGAGGTTGAGGCTTTCGAGCGTCGTGCCTTCGTTGGAGGCTCCATCCCCGTAAAAGGCAACGGCGACCCCACCATCACCCAGGGTCTTGTGCGACAGCGCCGCCCCGCAGATCAGCGGTGGCCCGCCCCCCACGATGCCATTGGCCCCCAGCATGCCGCAGGTCAGGTCGGCTATGTGCATCGAGCCGCCCTTGCCCCGGCACACGCCGGTGCTGCGCCCGTAAATCTCGGCCATCATGCCGCCCACTTCCACGCCCTTGGCAATACAGTGGCCATGGCCGCGATGGGTGCTGGCGATGGTGTCATTATCCGTCAGATTGGCGCACACCCCCACGGCGGAGGCTTCCTCGCCGCAATAAAGGTGAACGAAACCGGGAATTTCGCCGGTTGCGAATTCAACATGCAGACGCTCTTCAAACATGCGGATGGTGCGCATGGCCCTGTATGAGCGCAGCAGCGTTTCACGCGCTATTTGCATGGGTGTTTCCCCTGTTCTTTACTGGTCCCGCCCATCGGGCACGACAGGGCCGCGAGCGGGTACACACGCAGCACACACCCCCGGTGAACAACCGGGCAAGCATGGCCCGCTGGCTTTCACACCCATGTGACGGACACGGTACGAAGTGTCGCGAAACCGCGACACATGGCTACGAGTTTACGCGCCACCCTTCATGTCCATCATGGTCAGGAACAAAATATAACATGCTGCGTAACGCGCGTTTCCTGTCTGTATCCTCTCCCCCGCCCGCAACGCAGGCGGGGCTGGAAGCCTCATGGCGGCGCTGCCGGGATGACTACAGCCTTGACCCCGCAACACCCGCCCTGCCTGATGTGCTGTCCGGCGCGGAACTGCGCCAGTGCTGCCAGAAGATGGGCCGGATACTGCATTTCGCGGGACCTGAAATGGAGCGGGTGCTCGCGGCGGTGGAACCTGCGGGCTATTCCGTGCTGCTGTCCGATGCGGGCGGGGTGGTGGTGGCGCACAAAACCGGCGCGAACATGCAGCGGGGGTGCCGGCGGTGGCAGCTATGGCCGGGCGCCGTATGGCATGAGCGCGGCGCGGGCACCAATGGCATCGGAACCTGCCTGGCCGAACACCGGGGCGTGCGCGTTCACCGCAACCAGCACTGGCGCAGCAGGCTGCATGGGCTGACCTGCATCGCCATGCCGCTTTATGATGCGGCAGGCCGCCTTGCCGGGGCCATAAACGCCAGCACGTTCCATTCCACGCATGATGATGCCAATGGCATGCTGATCGCGACCTGCCTGCTACACGCGGCCCGCCAGATCGAACATGCCTGTTTCATGGACAAATACCGCAACCACGCCATCATGATCCTTGGCGCGGCGGAAGGTACGTCCGTGCCGATGCTGGCGCTGGATCAGGAGCGCCGGGTGGTGGGCGCCACCCATGCCGCGCGCCAGCACATGGGCATTGCCCCCGCGCAGGATGTGGACCTGTGCCTGCTGGACAACATGGGCACCACTGCGGCCCCGTTGCGCGACGCCCAGATCATGGCGATTGACACGGCACTGGCCAGTGCGCGCGGCAAGGTTGCCGTGGCCGCCCGAATGCTGGGCATAAGCCGCTCCACCCTGCACCGCAAGATACGCAGCCTGACAGGCGCGCCCACGCCACGGCGCGCCTGAAACACGCCCGGTAGCGCGCCCTGTCGCACGCTCCGGGTATGCTGCCCCGATTCAGGCCCGGGGCTGGAGGGGATCGCGCGCTTCACCCGCCACACACGCCATTTCCGCTGGCGATGGCGTGGCGTCAGGCAGATGCGCGCCCGCCACGCGCAGGCACAGCGCCAGCGACAGGGCGCCCGCATCAGGGTGGCCCAGACTGCGCGCACCGTGCGTACGGGCACGGCCCATGCGGGGCATGAGGTCGCGCGTGGCGTCAGCCGCCTGTTGCGCGGCCTCCACGGCACGCCGCCACGCCTCGGGCAGGGCGTGGCCCATGGCGTGTTCATGCTCCAGTGTCTCGACAAAGGGTACGAGCGCATCCAGCAGGGTCTTGTCGCCCCGCCGGGCCTTTCCCAACTGCATCACGCGCTCCATCGCACGTCGCGCACCCTGTATCAGTTGCGCCGCATCTGGCAGGCTGGCGTCATCCAGCGCCATGCTGAAGGCACGCAGCCCCTCACCCCACAATGCCCCGGACGTACCACCCGCCCGGTCGGCCCACGCATCGGCCGCGGCGGCCAGCACGGTGGCGGCTCCCGCATGGGCCATGGCGGCGATGCGGGCGGCATGGCGCGCGGCACCCGAACCCCGCGCCATGCCCTGCCCGTGGTCGCCATCGCCCGCCACGGCATCAATCTGGCCCAACTGCGTTTCCGCCGCCGCCAGCGCCTGCGCCAGTCCTGCCATTACCTCCGCCACGCACAGGCCGCCGCGTCGTCCCTCCGCCGTTGGGGCGGGGGCATGGGCGGGTGGTGGCTCGGTTTCCATCACGGTGTCCGTCATGTCCGGCTCGTCCTGTATGCCCGCATGGCGCAGGGCCGCGGTCTCGACCGGGGCACGCCAGTAATGCTCGAGCTCCGCATCCAGCCATGTCATGGTCAGCGAACAGCCCGCCATATCAAGGCTGGTCACATATTCCCCCACCAGTGGCGCAATTACATGCAGGCCCGCCCGGGCAAGCAGGGGAAAGAGGGCTTCCCACAGCACAAAGAGTTCTTCCGGCGTGGTGCTGCCCAGACCGTTGAGGATAATGGCGACACGTCGCGGCGCATCATCCGGCAGTTCGGCCACCACACGGTTAAACAGTATATGCGCCAGTTGGGCGGGCGTGGGGATGTCCTGCTCATCCACCCCCGGCTCACCATGCACGCCCAGACCAAGCGCCATACGGTTGGGGGGCACATGGAACAGGCGGTCATGATCACCGGGGAGCGTGCAGCCATCAAACGCCACGCCGAAGGTCCGGGTCTGGCGGTTGGCGCGCTGGCCGATGGCCTCGACCGCATCAATATCCAGCCCAGCCTCCGCCGCCGCCCCCACGATCTTGAAAACCGCCAGATCGCCCGCAACGCCGCGCCTGCGCGCCGCATCGGCGGCCTCCGCGCTGGCCACGTCATCGGTGGTGGCAAGCAGGCGTGTATCAATCCCGGCTTCACGCAGGCGCTCGGCGGCGATGCCGAAGTTCAGGACATCACCCGCGTAATTCCCGAACCCCAGAATGACACCGCCACCGCGCTCCGCCCTGCGGGCCACGGCATGGATCGCCTGGGTGGAGGGAGAGGCAAAGATGTCCCCCGCCACGGCGGCATCGGCAAATCCGGCGCCGACATATCCGTTAAAGGCGGGGTAATGGCCTGAACCACCCCCCACCACAACCGCCACCTTGCCCGTCCTGCCCGGCGTTGCGCGTACGACCCCGCCGCGCACCATGCGCACCAGATGGCGGTTCGCAAGGCTGTAGCCATGCAGCGCCGAAAGGGCGAAACCGGAAGCGTCACCACAAATTATGGTCATTGTCGTGTATCCCTGCTTTCAGGAGATGCCCGTACGCCTACGCATCACGATGGATGTAGCGACGCGCCAGCGAATCAAAGGAAATGGCAAGCACGACGATCCCGCCACTGACGATGGACTGCCAGTACGGCGAGATGCCGAACAGCACGATGATATTTTCAATAATGCCGATGATCACGGCCCCCAGCACCGCGCCGACCGGGCTGCCCAGCCCGCCCGTTGTCGCCACACCGCCAATGACGGCGGCCGCGATCGGGGCCAGCACCCATGTATCCCCGATGGAGGGCTGCGCCGTGCCCAGTCGCGCCACCATGAGGATGCCCGCAAGGGCGGACAGGAACCCCGCCGTGGCGAAGGCAGCAACCCGGATGGCGTCAACCCGCAGGCCCAGCATGCGCGCGGCCTCGGGGTTGCTGCCAATGGCATAGACATACCGCCCCACCGGCGTGCGCGACATGACAAAGCCCACAACGCCAAGACACGCCAGCAGGATGAGGAAGGGCACCGGCACGCCATACACGACCCCGCGCCCCAGAAAGGAAATATCCCCCGGCACGCCGGTAATGGCGACCCCTTTGGTCACGACCAGGTTGGCCCCGCCATACACGCCTGCCATGCCGATGGTCAGCACCAGCGAATGGAGCCGCAGCCGCGTGATCAGCACACCATTGAGCATGCCGCACAGCGTGCCCAGCAGCAGGCACAGCCCAAGCGACAGCCACGGATCAAGCCCCGCCTGCACCATGAGCATGCCGCCCGTAATCCCGGCCAGCCCGCCAATCGCGCCAACCGACAGGTCCAGTTCCCCCAGGATCATGAGTACGGACTGCCCGATCGTGACCAGCCCGATGAAGGCCAGCGCGCGCGCCATGATCATGAGGTTGAAGCTGGTCAGGAAATGTGGCGACAGCAGGCATGATACGCCAAATATGATGACAAGTGCCGCAACCACGCCCCCCAGCGGGCTGCGCATGCAGCGTGCGGCCAGCCTGCGCAGGGGCGGCAGGCGCGGTGGCGTGGGCGGGGTGGTGGGAAATGTGGTTTCAAGCGACATGACGAACCTCCGGCGCGCCAATGATCGCGCCCACAAGTGTATTGATGTCGGTCGTGGCCTGATCGAACGAGCCGGTAATCTGGCCCGCATGCATGGTGATGATGCGCGTGGCGCAGCGTTGCAGTTCCGCCATTTCGGATGAGACGAGGATGATCCCTACCCCGTCCTCGGCCAGTTGCTGCATGATCCGGTAGATCTGGAACTTGGTGCCGATGTCGATGCCCTTGGTCGGTTCATCAAAAATCAGCACACGCGGCTGGCAGGCCATGGCGCGGCCGATGATCGCTTTCTGCTGGTTGCCGCCCGACAGGTACATGATCTTCTTTTCCACCGAGGACGTGCGCACATCGAAGCGTTCGACCGTATCCGCCACCACCTGACGCTCCCGCCCCGATGAAATGACGCCGCCCTTCATGATCTGTCCCAGCACGGAAATGCCAATGTTCTCGCGCACGCTCAGCAGCGGGAAGATGCCGTGGTGCCTGCGTTCCTCGGGCAGGTAGAGCATGCCCAGTTCCACCGCCCTGTCCGGCCGGCCGGGGGGGATTTCATGCCCGTGTACGACACACCGCCCCGCCGTGGCGCGGTGGTAGCCGAACATGGTCTGCATGAGTTCCGACCGCCCCGCGCCAACCAGCCCGGCAAAACCCAGTATCTCGCCCCGGCGCAGCGTGAATGACGCATCGGCAAAGCCGGGGCCGCTCATGTGCTCCACCTTCATGATGGTCTCGTCATCCGCGCAGGGTATCGCGTGCGGCTGGAAGCGCTCATCAAGCTGCACGGTATTGCCGGACATGAGGCGGACAAGTTCCTGCTCCCCCATTTCCGCCATGGGGTATGTGCCCACGCTGCGGCCATTGCGCAGCACGGTCACGGTATCGCCCAGCGCGAATATTTCCTCCATCCGGTGCGAGACGAATACGATCGCGCATCCTTCATCACGCAGCGTGCGCAGGATGGTGAACAGGTGTTCCGTCTCGCTGGAGGTGAGCGAGGATGTCGGCTCATCGAGGATCAGCACGCGGAATTCCTCCCGGCTGGCGGCGCGCGCGATCTGGAGGAGCTGCTGGTCCGGCACGCTTATGCGCCCGACCGCCTGATCGGGGCGGGCATGCATGCCAAAGCGGGTCATGAGCCTGCGCGCGGCGGCCTGCATCGCCCGCCGGGACAGCAGCATGCCGCCAAAGCCGGAGCGCGAAAACGGCATGAACATGTTTTCCGCCACGGTCATGGAAGAAAACAGGTTCAGTTCCTGCGGCACGTACGCCACGCGGGCAAACAGGCCGGGATCGGCCAGCGCGTCCTCCCCCCCGATCAGCACGCGCCCCTGATCGGGCGGAACAAGCCCGGTCAGCACCTTTATCAGCGTGGACTTTCCCGCCCCGTTTTCACCTGCGAGGATATGGACCTTTCCCGCCTCGAGCGTCAGGTCAACATGATCGAGCGCGACAACGCCGGGATAGACCTTGCGCAGGGATTCAACCTGGAGAACCGTCATAACCGTTACTCCATACTGACTGGCCTGTTCAGATATTCTTGCGGGTCAGCACATCTATGCCCGTGTCGATATACTTGGGTGTCTTCTGGCCCAGCGCGCGCTGCCATGCCGCGACCACGGCCCAGTACCCCTGCATCTCTGGGCGGCTGGAGGCTGATGAATCAGCCACGCCATCATGGATGAGCTGGATCATGTCATTAAGGTTATCAAGGCCGACCTCACGCACCTTGCCCGTGCGCCCGCTTTCACGGATGGCCTGACCGATCCCGACCGGGCCGGACGCATCGCACGCCACCCATCCCGCCAGGTCCGGATGCGCCTGCATGACGGCGGCGGCCTGTTTCTGCGCGGTTTCGATGCTGTCGTTATCAATGCCCGTCGCCACCACCGTAATGCCCGGATACTTCGCGAAGGCCGTGCGTTCACACTGGGCGCGCAGGCTGTGGTTGGGCGCGGTCGGCACACCCATCATGATCGCGACCTCACCCTTTCCCCCGATCAGGCTGGCGAGGCGCTGGGCCGCGATGGTGCCCTGTTCACAGAAATCCGCGCCCACCGCCGTCACATCCATGCCCTCGGGCGGCAGGGAGTCAAACACGGTCATGGGGACCTTTTCATCCACCGCTTCCTGCATGGTGGCGTGATTGCCCTTTTCATCCAGCAGGTCGAGAATGAGCCCGTCGGGATGCGTGGCGACCGCGCGCTCGATAATATCATTCTGCGATGAGACATCGGCCGTCTGCGGGGCGCGGTATTCGATCTCGATCCGCCGCCCCGTCAACCTTGCCAGCAGGTCGGCCGCCGCGTGCGCGCCCGTATTGACCTTGTCAAACCACGGATGCACCGTTTTGGGGATCAGCACGAAGCGCAGGGGCGCACCCGTGTCAGCCGCCCTGGCGGCCAGCGGCGCGCATGCAAGCAGCGCGGAAAACAGAAAAGCCATTTTCATTTTTATTATTCTTTCCCATTGCCGTTTTTCTACCGGGCATGACCTGCCCGGTTCAGCATTCCGTAGTGGCGGGCGCGTGGCAGGCATATTTCAGGCCCAGCGCGTCAATCGCCGCGACATTGCCAGCCGATGGCCCGTGCGGGTCAAAGGTGCAGGCCAGCCAGGCATCGACAATGCCCTTGGCCACTTCCACGCCAATAACGCGCGAACCCATGGTGATGATATGCGCGTTGTTGGACAGCGCGGCCCGCCCGGCAGAATACGTATCGTGTGTAAGGGCCGCGCGGATGGCCGGTATCTTGTTCGCGGCGATGCACACCCCGATCCCGGTGCCGCAGCACAGGATGCCGCGGTCGAATTCACCGGACAGGATGGCAAGGCCAACCCGCTCGCTCAACGTGGCATAAGGTTCCGCGCTGCCCGGGGACTGCGCGGACATGTCGAGCACATCATGCTCCCCCCGGTCTATGACGTGCTGCACGAGAATTCCGGCCAGCCCCTTACCGACGCTGTCGCCGCCAATGGCTATACGCATGGTTCTTCTCCCTGTTGGGCAATCCGTTCCGTTTTCAGGTCATCCTTAACGGTGTCGGACGTGTTGGAACGCGCCACACGCAGCATGATGTCATGATCCTGCAGGCGGTCGCGTATATCCGGGGCCAGGCCATCATCGGTGATCACCACATCGAATTCAGCAAGGTCGGCCAGGCGGTTGAGAGCAGTCACGCCGAACTTGGTGCTGTCAGCCAGCAGCACGCGCCTGTCGGCTGCGCGCATGAGCGCGAGCTTGACCTTCACGATGTCCTGTTCCTGATGATAGGCGCCCAGCCCATGGATGGCGGAAACCGACATGAACAGTGTATTCACCCGCAGCGCGCCAATGGCCTGTTCGCATAACAGCCCGAAAAACGCATCGAAAGTAGGATGATAACACCCGCCCAGAGCCATCAGCCTGATATCGGGCACACCCGCCAGCATGGTCGCGATGCCAAGGCTGTTGGTCAGCACCGTCACCGCGCCAATGCCAGCCAGATGGTCCGACAGGAACCGCGCCGTGGTTGAATCATCCAGCGCGATCACGTCACCCGGTGCGATCATGCCTGCCGCGAGTGCGGCTATGGCCTTCTTTTCACGCACGGCGCGGCGCAGGCGGTAGAGCACGCTGCTTTCAACAATGCCGTTGGGCAGTGTCGTGACACCCCCATGCACCTTACGTACCAGTCCCTGCCCGGACAGGGCATGCAGGTCACGGTGGATGGTCATGCGGCTGGTTTCAAAGCGGAGCACCAGTTCATCAATCTCCGCACTGCCACGGGTAATGACGTAATCGACAATGGCGCGCCTGCGCGCGGCAACCGTGCGGGATTCAGCCAGATGGGTCATGTTCATGCCGCCACGCTCCTGATCAGTTGCACGAAATCCGTTACATTCCACGCCGCCCGCCCGACAAAGACCCCATCTATATTTTCAAGCCGGGTATAGGTGCGGGCATTGTCACGCGTTACACTGCCGCCATACAGTAACGGCACGTTCCGCCCCGCCTGCTCCCCCGCGATCTGCACCAGCACCGCACGCAGGCTGGCATGGATGTCAGCCACAAATCCCGCCTCCGCCGCGCGGCCGCCCGTGCCTATGGCCCATATGGGTTCATAGGCCACAAGCACCCGTGCCATCCTGGCGGGCGAGACACCATGCAGCGCAATCCTGATCTGGCGGGCCAGCACATCACGCGTTACGCCAAAATCATGTTCCTGCGCGCTATCGCCAATACAGACCAGCGGCCGCATGCCGTGACGCAGCACGGCATGGACCTTCAGGTTGACGGTCCAGTCCGTCTCACCAAAATGGGCGCGCCGTTCGGAATGGCCGATTTCAACCAGATCCGCGCCACATTCCGCCAGCATGGCGGGAGAAATCTCGCCCGTCCACGCACCCGCATCCTCCCAATGCGTATTCTGCGCGCCGGTCAGTACGGGTGTGTCGTGCAGGATGGCGCACACATCCTTGAGTGACGTAAAAGGCGGCACGACAAACGGTGTCACACCTTCAGGCGGGGTAAAGGCGGCCAGTGCGCGCGCCGCCTCAATTGCCGCCGCGGGCCCCTTGTTCATTTTCCAGCTTGTGCCGACCCATATGGGTGCTGGGTGCATTTTCCGTCTCCACCCCTGTCAGAGCGTTCATACGTAACTCTCCATGTGTGATATATCTCATTTAAGGGGATATCGTTTCCTACGCCCGCGCAGGCGGCCCATCACGTTCCCATGAGCCGCGATGGCGTATAAATAAATCCGGATATTCCGGATTGAATACATATAAAGAAATACGTCACCGGGGCGGAATTACTATCCCGTAACTTCCGCACGCATGGGTCCATCCTGCAGGCTGGATTCCGTAATCTGGCGGTCAGCGCCCAGTGGGCGGGTCGTGCTGCGCCCCTTCCGCGCCAGGGCTTCGTGATAAAAACAGGTGGCTTCATCGGGCAGCAACTGGCCATCCGTTACATGGCGCATGGCCTGTACAAGCAGCAGCGGGTCATCGGCATCCAGTATCTTGCGCCCGAATAGCGCCGCGCGTGCGCCACAGTTCTGGGCCTGATACAGCAGTTCCAGGCAGTCACGTGTCGTACCACTGCCGCCCCCCATGATGCCCACGACCAGACGCGTGTCAAAAGCGCACAATTCCGTCAGCGCCGCCGCGCCATTATAGGGGATTTTGAGGAAGGCAGGCCGCTCCGACTGCCGCAACCCTGCAAGGCTGCGTACAATCATGTCATTCATGAACACGCCATAATCGCGTGGCGCGATCCGCCCCTCATTGGGGTTGAACACCTCCAGAAAATAGGAAAACCCGTAAGTGGAGGCATCTTCACGAAAGCGCTGGAAACATTCCAGCGTGTGGACATCCTGGGCTGCATCACCATTGAAGGTCAGGGAATACAGGCCAAGCCGGGTCTGCGCGCGTGACAGGGAGGCCGAGCGGAACGGTACTGACTGCTGGGTCGTATAGGGACTGGCGCGACCACGCCATAACTCACTGGTGTCATTGGCGCGGATGGCGGGTTGCACACGGCCCCCCTCAAATGCGCCTTCGCCAGCCAGCGTTTCCAGTGTGGAGGCGGAAACCAGCATGATATCAACAATATCCTGCTCCAGCATGGCGCGTATATCATCCAGATAGGCCCCGCGCGGCCGGTAGGCGGACGCTGCCCCCGTGCTGCGGTTACGGCCCATGGCGCTGATACCGGCGGCCATGTCGGCATCCTTCGCATCGGCCAGGATGAAATCGGCGCGCGTGTCGGTTCCCGCATGCATGCGGGCGATCTTCTGTTCATACCTGTTCATGGCTTATGCTCCGATCGGTTCAGGCCGCGCGGATTCAGGCATGGGTCGGGACGCTATGTGGTGGCATGTCCGGGCCTGCTGCCAGGCGTCATCTGCCTGACGCCGGATTTCATCTCCGTCCCACCCCAGCGCGTCACCCGCCACCTCCGCCACTTCGCGCGCGACAGCAGGCGTTAACGCACCAGACAGGGCAATGGTCGTGCGCCGGTACAGAATATCCGCTACCTGCCGCACCTGTTCATAACGTGCAATAAACGCGATCTCGCGCCGGGTATAATCGGGCAGGCTGTGCAGCGGCGCATCAGGTGCATGGGCGCAGAAGCGCGCAATGTCCTGCGCCAGCGTTCCATAGCGTGCAAGCAGTATGCCCGCGCGTTCGTGTGATATGCCGTAGGCTTCGGCAATACCGGCAATATAGGTGGCCTGCCGGGCAGGTGTGGGGAAATTCCTGCCACCCCCGATGGGCAGCATCCGGGTCGAGACCTGTCGCGTCCGGCCCAGATGGGGCAGGATGAGATCAGCGACTTCTTCCGCAAGGCCCCGGAAGGTTGTCCACTTCCCCCCCACCAGTGAGAAAAGCGGGACCGCACCCAGCCTGTCCTCATGCACGATATGGTCACGGCTGATCGCGCCGGGATCGGATACACTGGCAGCGGGAAGCGGCCGCACACCGCAATAACGGTAAATCACGTCATCCGCACTAAACTTGAAACCGGGAAACAGCGCGCCCAGCCGTTCGAGCATATAGGCCTGCTCATCATCCGTGCATACGGCGCTGTCCGGATCGCTCACGCGGATATCCGTTGAGCCGACAAGCACATGTCCCAAGAACGGATAGACAAGGCAGATACGTCCATCCGGCGTGCCGAAATAGACCATGTGACCATCCAGTTCACGCAGCAGCGCATCATGACGCAACAGCAGGTGCGACCCTTTCGTACCGCCGATGTAACGGGTGCGCAGACCCAGAACGGCATTGATCTGGTCAATCCATGCGCCGCCCGCATTGACCATGACCGGCGCACGCGCCCTCCATGATCGGCCGGACAGGCGATCACGCAATGTCAGCGTTCCATCATGAAATCCCTCGATGCGGGTATAGGTGGCGATCACGCATCCGCTTTCGGTCATCATGGCATCGCGCACACATTCATAGCCCAACCGTTCGGGCTGGGTGATCGCGGCATCGTAATACATGCCCGTCGCCATGACGGAACTGGCCATGTGCGGCCAGCGCGCCCGGGTCCGCCCGCGCGTGAAGAAACGGTGGCGGGGCATGACCCGGTTATGCCGACCGAGAATATCGTACATCAGCATGCCCAGTTCGGTCACCAGGGCACCCCGATCAGTCATCTTGCCACCCAGCCCCACAAACCGCCGGAGGGAGGGCACGATCCCCCCGAACCATGACTGAAGCGGCACGGTGGTGGGGAGTGGATGCACCATATGCGCGGCGTTGCGCAGCAGCAGGTTACGCTCCAGCGTGGATTGCGCGACCAGACGGAATTCACCCGTTTCAAGGTATTTGATGCCGCCATGGATCAGGCGTGATGGCGCGCATGACGCCCCCGAGCAGATATCCCCCCGGTCCACCACCAGCCCGCGCACATTCTGCAGGGCCAGTTCGCGCATCAGCCCGACACCATTAATTCCCGCGCCGATGATGATGACATCAAATTCCGTGCGCCCCTGATCAGGGAACATATAAGTATTCATGACGGAATCCTTCCCATTACGGTCGCACCCGACAGGTGCAGGGGAATGGCGGTATGGGTAGAGGGCTGCTGCTGGGCCTCCGGCCGGGGTGCCATGTTGTACAGTGATGGCCAGAACGGGCGCATGGCGCGCGCCAGCGCGACGTAACGGTGATACAGGCTGTCATAAACCGCCGCGCGCGCCGCATCGGGGCAACAGGTGGCATGCGGCACCTCCAGCCCGTCCACGGCATGTTCCAGATCAGGATGGATGCCAACGGCAACCGCAGCCGTCAGCGCCGCACCCAGCGCCCCGGCCTCCTGTACTTCGGAAATATTGACGGGCATGTCCAGCACATCGGCAAAAAGCCGGGCGATGCCGGGTCGGGCGCTACTGCCGCCCGATACACCCAGGCGCATGACCGCGCCAGTCTGGCGCAGGGCAGTGACATGCATGCGGTGGTTGAAAACCACGCCTTCCACCGCAGCCTGAAACAGGTCCGTACGGTCATGCCATGACTGCACGCCAAAAAAGGATGCACTGGCCGGGGCATCATAAGGGGAGCCGAACAGGAAGGGATGGAATAGCGGGAGAGGCCGGGCATCACGCGCGCTGGCCAGACGCCCCTCCACTTCCTGCATCAACGTTCCCATGGCGTCCCCATCATGCGGCAGCAGCAGTTTCGCCACCCATTCCAGATTGCTGGAGGACGCAGGCGAGATCGCCATACAGTTCCACAACCCGCGCCGATATCCCGCGCGGCAGGCCCAGCCATCGCCCGTGGCCGGGTGATCGCGAAAAACCTCGTTGATGGAAAAAGTCCCGGCGGTAAGCGACATGTCACCAGGGCGCGTATGGCCCATACCCACGGCGGCAGCGGTTACGTCATGCAATCCGGCTGCCACGGGCGTCCCGGCCAGCAGCCCTGTAACCGCTGCCGCTGCCGGGGTGACACACCCCGCGCGCGTGCAGGAATCCAGCATGGGGGGCAGGCAGTCACGTATCGCCTCAAGCCCCAGTATATCCAGTATTGCCTCACTATACTGCTGCGTGTGCAGGTCCGTGAACGCGGTACTGGCTTCCGTTATGTCAGTTGCGATTTGCCCGGTCAGGCACAGCCTGATCCAGTCCTTGGCAAACAGGACGGAACCGATGGCGTGATAACGCTCGGGTTCATGGTCACGTATCCACGCCAGCAATGTATTGGCTGAATAGACATAGGGCCGCTGCCCCGCGACCGGCAGCATCTGGTCCAGCAGGCCGCGTTGCCGCCAGTTGTCATGCAGCGCGGTCGCACGGCTGTCGAGCGACATGATGCCACGCCCGAGCGGGTTGCCCATGCGATCAAGCATGAATACGCCATCACCATGGGCCGTAACCCCCACGCCGGCGATGTCCCGCCCCGACAGGCCGGCATCCGCCAGTGCCGCGCGTATGGTCCCAGCCACGCCCAGCCACATATCGCCCATATCGCGCTCGACATGGTGGGGCCTGTCCATGTGCCGGGCCAGGCGCGTGCGCCCTGTCCCCACGACCTGACCGGCTGGTGAAAAAATGACTGCCTTGGTCGCCGTTGACCCACAGTCAATGCCAATGATGAAGTCCCGGCTCATCCCTGACCTCCTGATATCCGACAGATGGCAACGGATTCAGGAGGCAATAAATAACACCTTATATGTTATTTATATCACATAAATATGTGATCATATACCACGGGAACCGGAACGCAGGTTGCGCATGGTGGAATGAATGGTATTTTTTCAGACAGGAACCGCCTCCCCTGCCCTTATGGACAAAGATCGCTTTCGCGCATGACCGATGATCTGGCCCTACACTGCCCTTCCCTCCGCCGCCGTGATAACGCCGGGCGCCAGCATCGTATCCTTGACCTGCTGTTTGAGGCGGGGAACGCCACGATTGATGATCTCGCCGCACATTTTGGCGTCAGTCGCATGACCATCCACCGTGATGCCAATGCACTGGTGCAACAGGGGCTGGTTGAAAAACTGCACGGCGGCATTGCCCTGCGTGATCGTAATGCCACCCGCAAGACCGTTACCTACCGCAAGGCACGGGCAACCGGCAGCAAGCAGGCCATCATTACCCATGCCGTATCCCTGATCCGGCCGGAGCAGATTCTGGTACTCGATGATTCCACCACGGTTGCCGAAATGCTGCCCCTGCTGCCCGCACTCGCGCCGCTGACCATCATCACCAACGCCATGGGGGTGATTACGGCCCTGGTCCCCTGCTCCGGCCTACGCCTGATCTGCCTGGGGGGCGATTACAACCGGCCGCGTGACGCCTTTTTCGGGCTTGTGTGTGAACAGGCCGCGCGCGGGCTGCATGCCGATATGATGTTCATGTCCACCTCCGTCATCCATGGCACGACCGCATTCCAGAACAATCCCGATGTTGTAAAAATCAAGCGGACGCTCATGGACATATCCGACCGGACCATCCTGTTGGCGGATAGTTCCAAATTCCATACAGGTGGCCTGTATCGACTGGCTGGCATGGATACGTTCGACCTTGTCCTGACCGATACCCACCTCAAACGCAGCATACATGACAAGCTGATTGCCGCTGGTACGGCACTTGAAGTGTGTGGAGAATAGATATTTTTACCTGATTTCATCACGGTTCAGGATATTATTTTATCGCAGGCAATATTTCTGTGCAGCAGGACAGGCGAAATCTGCATTCTATAATTCGGTTATCATCCCGTCTCTTTTCACATGATGAGGAGGCTCAAGCCATCTGCTATGCCCATGCTGCCAGGCTCACAGCAGATGGTCAGAGCACCTTGCGGCCATTTCTGGATGTCGCTTTTTTCAAATAAGGTGGCGTTTCCTGAAGCTTTTTGAAAAAAGCTTCACCAAAAACTTCCTTATGATTACAGGATGTTCCGTGGATTGGCTTTTCAAACAGTGTTTTAGAAACCGACGCCTCTTTTCAGACAATCGGCCAGACAGGATCACTCCGTCACAACATCCGCTACAGGAAAAAGCCGCAACGCCGCCTGTCCAATTCTATTGTCGGATACAGCACCCGACCGGAATGGAAGCTGGAAATCGAGGCCATTGGGCAGCCGCCGTTCCTGCCCCGTCACCACCTGGCGATCATATCAGCCAATGGTGGCGCGACATCCCATATTCCGGTTCTGGGCATGAGCCTGATTACATAATCGCTGTCTTACGGAAGAAAACCGGATACAGAGCATGAAATGCCCACTGCACCGGTTCTCCTGCCCACCTTGGTTAAAGGTGGCATTACACAGCACCGGCCAGTGAAAAAAGCATTACCTATTTCACCGACCGGCTCAATCAACACATCAATCCAGAGCAGGCTCAAGCTGAAGCTGCGATACGTCAGCGGCAGGATGACTCTCGTCCTTCCTCCTGACCATATCCGTTACACCCGAAGCCCCTCCCTCAAGCGTGAAGGAGTCCAGCAGGGTATTGAGCTGCTCGGCCTCGTCGGCAAGGCTGCGGCCAGCGGCGGAAGTCTGTTCGACCATGGCCGCGTTCTGCTGGGTGTTGTGGTCAATGGCGCTGACGGCCGAGTTCACATCCTGCAGGGCCGCGGCCT
>NZ_QUWV01000132.1 GCF_003403295.1 Komagataeibacter melaceti
GTCCGGCGGGGCGTGCGGCACGGTGGGGGCCGGGCGGTCAAGCACCTCCTGCGCATCAGTGCCGCATATGCCGCAGCCTGTCCGCCCCGTCATGGCCCGCCGCCCGCGCGCCAGCAGCCGGTGGAAGGCCGGGCCGTCAATGCGCATGTCAATGCGGATGTGTTCGGCCTCGACATGCACTTCCATCCCCTTCAGCGCGGCGGGGGTGGGAATGATCCCCTCGGTCAGGGCGAAGCCGGTGGCAAAGTCCTCCAGATCCAGCGGCGTCGCCATCATCACCCCGTGCGGCATGCCGTTGAAGGTCAGGCTGACCGGCGTTTCCTCCGCAATCTCGCGCATCTGGGTGGTGGGGGTTGCGGTGTCGTCGCGCCATGCCTCCATGGTGCAGGGCACGATGGCGGGGGGCGGGCTGCGGGTCATTGCGGGGTGTCCATGCGGGCGGCCAGTGCGTGGGCGCTGGCATGTTCGGCGGGCGTGTTGATGTTCATGAACGGGTCCACCCCGCCGGGCAGCAGGTCGAATACGGCCGCCCGCGCGCCCAGCCTGTCGGCCAGTGTACGTACGCGCGTGGCCTCGCGGCGGGTGGCGGGGGTCAGGCCCGCAAGCTGGGCGGCCAGCATGTCATGGCAGCCAACCGGCCATGAGGCCACAAGGCTGTGCCGCTGGCCCGCGCTTTCGGCATAGGCGGGGGCGGGCAGCAGCCGCGCCACCATGTCGGGCGGGATGAAGGGGGTATCACCCGGTACCGTCACCAGCACGTCACACCCCACATCACGCGCCCATTCCAGCCCGCGCAGCACACCGGCCAGCGGCCCCACCCCGGCCACCCGGTCGGCCAGCACCGGCAGGCCCCACGCGGCGTAACGGGCGGGGTCGCCATTGGCACTTATGGCCAGCGCGGCGCAGCATGGCCGCAGCGTGGCAAGGATACGCCCAAGGCAGGTGCCACCGCCCAGCGCAAGCAGCGGCTTGTCCACCCCGCCCATGCGCCGTGCCTCCCCCCCGGCCATGACCAGCGCGGCCACGCGGGGTGCGGCGGGCACGCTCATGCCCCGCGCCATTGCACGCGCACGCGCGGGGTCGTAGCCTGTGGGCGGGCGCGCAGGCGGGGGGCCGGGCGTGTCTGTTCAGTCATGTTCAGGGGTTCTTTTTTCATGTCGCATCCGCCACGGCAGGCCATGATCGGTATTACGGGGCGCAGCGGGTCGGGCAAGACGCACCTTGTGGCGCGGCTGCTGGCGGTGCTGCGCGGGCGGGGGCTGGGTGTCTCGACCATAAAGCACACCCACCATGATATTGACCTTGACCGCCCCGGCAAGGATTCGTGGCTGCACCGCGAGGCCGGCGCGGGCGAGGTCATGCTGGCCACGCCGGGGCGGTGGGTATTGCAGCATGAATGTGCCGCAGGCGACCCCCCTGCCCTGGCCACGCTGCTGGGGCGCATGCAGCGGACCGATCTTGTGGTGGTGGAGGGGTTCCACGCCAGCGTTCCCGCCTGCATCGAGGTCTATCGCCCCGAAGTGGGCAAGGAGCCGATGTTCATGCGCAATGACAACATCATCGCCATCGCCACCGACCGGCCGGACACCCCCGGCCTGCCGCCCCACCTGCCGGTGCTTGACCTGGCCGATACACGCGCCATTGCCGAATTCGCGCTGCGCCATGCTGTTCATATCACACTGGATAATACATAGGCTTCCCTGCCCGCAACAGTGCCCGCCACCTGCTGCTTCCCGCCGACCATGCCGGGCCGTGCGATCCGGTTGTCCATGGAACGGGATTTTCGGGAACTTTCACGGGGTTTGTCAGTCTTTATATTCCGGGGGTGCCTGTTCCATATGTGCGGATATTGCGTGAAGTGACACGGACGGCCACAAGCCTGTGTTGGACAGGATGTGCTTATATATTACTTCATTTAATGCAGATAAGTATTTAAAAGTCCCTCAGGGAATATTCCGTCAGACAAAAAGAAGTTTTTTTCAAAAAGCTTCAGGTAACGCGACCTTTAAAAGCACGACACCCAAAAAATTTTCTCATTCAGGACAATGGGTTATTTTCAAGCGGTCGGTCAGGAAATGGGATGGCGGAGCCTGTGCTTCCCCCCTTCCCGCTTCACATTCTGGCGACACCGGATGATTTTTTTCTGTATTCAGCAGGCAGTAAATCTATGACTTGATAAATATTATCTAAAGATCAGTATGCAAGGCTTTATATGTAACTGTTAGGCGACGGGCATGGCGTGGGTTAAGAAAAATCTCATAAAGAGTGATTCAATAATCATAGCCTTGACATCATATAATGATATTAATTCAAAAGAAAATTCGTTTGATTTTGAAAGTTTTGCAAATAGCGACCTGTTTTCCGCGGTCCTGATAAAGGATCTCAACAATACATGGTACACCGGCGGCATCCCGGGGGCCGGGGAAAATTTTACGGAAGTCGTCACGTTCCTCAGGGAAATATGCCAGAACTACAAAAGGGTTATGGTAATAGGCGACAGCATGGCCGGGTATGGTGCCCTGCTGTACGGCATGCATATAAATGCCGATAAAATAATAGCGCTCTCCCCACAGACAACCGTATCCTATGCTGAAAACATGATGATGGGGGACACGCGGTTCGTCAACTGGTTCAAGCTGATCCGTGACTTCCCCGAAGATGCAAAAAACCTGCGGGAAGGCATGCGCAATTCCGGCGCACGCTCCGTGGACGTTTTCGTATCAACAAACGACAGGCAGGATGTCCCCCACGCCCGGAACCTGGAGGGGATTGAGGGCGTCAATGTCACGTATATAGATGCGTTCGACCACTGGATGACATCCCAATTCAAGAGATATGGCATCCTGCGCGAAATCGTCAGCAGCTTTTTGTTTGATATAAAAACGGATGTCAGGAATTCCCTCGCCCGGCTGAACCGGATCATAAAGAATGTAATCCAGTGTGAAAAATACCTTGCCTCCAACGGAGACCTGATTGCCGTTTTCAAACTGGGAAACAACTTCAATCTGGGTAACGCCATCAATGCGGACAAGCTGGGTTTCAAGGTAAATATCGTCACTTTCAACGGGAATTATAAAAGAACGACATACCATCTCAAACTGAACGATATGATCCGGAACGCGAGGGATGGTTTTTTTGAATTCAGGGTTCCCCTTCCCTCCAGCGCAAACGATTCATTTATCGTATCAAGGCAGACCCTCTATAACGGTGATACAACGGAAAATATTGGCGTAACGGATAATGTATTCACCATACACGCCGACAGTACCGGGCATCAGGGCGCCAGAAGCGATGCAGTCGGTATGGATGACCTGACAGGGCAGATGACCATCAACCCCGGGGAATGGGAAAACAGGACATGCAACGATGATTTCATCATGTTCTCTCCCTATATTGCAATAGATGCTGGCAGATACATGGCCCGTGTCTATTTCAATGGCCGGTTTGATGACGGAAGCAGGGTCACCCTGGACGCGGCGGCAAATCATGGAGCTGTCTTCGCATCCCGGGATTATGAAAACATGAACGGCCTGGCCGGATATTTCTGCCTGCCCCTCTGTGTTCATGAAAAGATTGCGGATGTCGAAATCCGGCTGCGTCTTTCCGGCCGGTTCAATGGCACGATAGACCGTGTGGTGCTGGAAACGCTTTCCTCCTCCCCCTGCTGACCTGCCCGGTCACCCCGGTCATGGGGTGGCCTTACGTGCATATGCCTGCCCCCCGTCCGGCGGGGGGATACAGGCATGTTACAGCCTGATCGCCCATGCGGGCACGCCGGGGCGGGCGGGTTCGTGGGGGGGAAGTGTCAGCAGCGCATCCGCGCGGGTAAAGGATATGATGTCCGATGAGCCGACCGTCTCCACCCGGCTGAAGCGCCAGCCCGCCCCCGTGGGGTGCAGCGCCACGGGTATGAAGCCGGTCATGCCCGCCGGGGCCTCGGCCATGAAATCCGGCACGCCCGGCACCTGCGTCCCGCCGGGGTCGGCCCCCATGCGGGCGCGCAGGTAGGGCAGCACGAACACCAGCGCGCATATGGCCGCCGCCCCCGGATTGCCCGGCAGGCAGAACACTAGCGCGCCGTCATGTTCCACCACCGTAAACGGCCTGCCGGGGCGGATCGACACGCCACGGAACAGCACGCGCCCGCCCATGTCGCGCAGGATGTCGAGCATATGGTCCGTGCCACCCACCGATATGCCGCCACTCGTAACCAGCACGTCCGCCCCCGCGCGGGCCGCGCGCAGCCGGGCGGCCTGCGTGGCCACGTTGTCGGATGCGGCAACATGCGTTGTCACCCGCGCGCCAGCGCCCCCCAGCAGGGCGGCCAGCATCGGGCCGTTTGAATCCATGCACGCGCCCGGCGCGTCCGCCGCCAGTTCCGCGCCGTTGGACAGCACGCACACGCGCGGCCTGCGCATGACCGTGACATCACGCACCCCCTGGCTGGCCAGCAGCGCGACATGCCGCCAGTCCACCACCTGCCCGCGCGGGACCAGCACCGTGCCGGTGGCGAATTCCTCGCCCCGGTTGCGTATGTTCGCGCCATGGGCCGCAAGCGCGGTGGCCGGGGCAATGCCGCCTTCGGTCATGGTCATGCGCTCGGCCGCCATAACGCAGTCCGCCCCGGCGGGAATACGCGCGCCCGTCAGGATCGCGCGCGCATGGCCCGCCACCAGCGGTTCGGGCCGGTCGCCCGCCACGGTGCGGCCATCAACCGGCAGGCAGCCCCGCGCCGCCATGGCCGCATGGGCAAAGGCATAGCCATCCATGGCCGAAATATCAGCCGGCGGGCGGCAGGTGGTGGCCCGCACATCCGCCCCGGCCACGCGCCCCGCCGCCTGCGCCAGCGGCACGCGCGTGGTGGCGGGCGGGGCCGCGCGGGCATGCGCCAGCACCAGCCGCAGCGCGGTGGGGTGGTCCACCTGCCCGGCAAAGTCATTTCCGCTCATGCCGCCATGCTCCCGGCGTTCAGGCCGGTTGCGGCTCGGGCCGGGCCGCAACGGGTGCGGTCTGGGCCATGACCCGCACGGGAATGGACTTGGCGGCGGGGGTGCCGCTGATCTCGTCAAAATGCGACAGCGGCAGCAGCGGGTTGAGTTCGGGGTAATACCCCGCGATCGAGCCACGCGGCATCGGATAGGGCACCACCATGAAGCCCGTGACACGCCGCTCGGTCCCATCGGCGCTGATGGTCTCGATATCCGCCAGCGCGCCTTCTTCTAGCCCGCGTGCGCGCATGTCTTCCGCGTTCATGAACAGGACGGTGCGGGTGTTGTACACCCCACGGTAGCGGTCGTTATTGGTGTAGATGGTGGTGTTGTACTGATCGTGCGAGCGGATGGTGGACAGGCGCAGCATGTCCGGCCCGCCAATGGGCGTATCCTCGTCCAGCCCCTCGATCAGCAGGAAGTTGGCCCGCCCCGTGGGGGTGTTCCACTTCCGCTCCCGCGGGGGGACCGGCAGGGCGAAACCCTTTTTGTTGCGGATGCGGGTGTTGAAGTCGTGGTACAGGTCGGGATAGACCTGCGCGATCAGGTCGCGGATGCGGTCGTAATCCTCGATGAAGCTTTCCCACGCAATGGGGCTGTCGGGCATGGCGGCGCGCGCCATGCGGCACACGATCTCCACTTCCGAACGCAGGTCGGCACTGGCGGGGTGCAGCACCCCGCGTGAGGAGGTGACGTTGGCCATCGCATCCTCGATGGTGACGAACTGCGGCCCGGTTTTCTGGTGGTCGATTTCCGAACGCGCAATGACCGGCAGGATCAGCGCGTCACGCCCATGCACCAGGTGCCCCCGGTTGAGCTTGGTGGCAATGCCCACCGTCAGTTCCAGCCGCGACATCGCCTCATACGCCACGGGCGTATCGGGTATGGCGTGGATGAAGTTGCCCCCCATGCCGATGAACACCTTCGCCGTGCCATCAATCATGGCCTGCACGGATTCAACCACGTGGTGGCCATGCGCGCGCGGCGGGTTGAAGCCGAACACCGCCTGCAGCCGGTCCAGATAGGCAGGGGCCGGTTTTTCATCAATGCCCACCGTGCGGTCACCCTGCACGTTGGAATGGCCGCGCACGGGGCAGATACCGGCCCCCTTCTTGCCAAAATTGCCGCGCAGCATCAGCAGGTTGGCAATCTGGTGGATCACGCGCGCGCCCTGCTGGTGCTGGGTCACGCCCATGCCGTAGCAGATGATGGT
Organism: Komagataeibacter melaceti; assembly: GCF_003403295.1. Lineage (GTDB taxonomy): Bacteria > Pseudomonadota > Alphaproteobacteria > Acetobacterales > Acetobacteraceae > Komagataeibacter > Komagataeibacter melaceti. The sequence continues at coordinate 6,202 of NZ_QUWV01000132.1, forward strand.
GGCGTTGGAGCGGGCATAGATCCCGGCCACGTGACGTATCTGCTCCTCCGCAATGCCGGACATGGCCACGATGTCGGGCCATTGCGTGGCCTCGATATCGGCCTTCAGTTCCGCAAAGCCGTGGGTGTGTTCGGCAATGAAGGCATGGTCGAGCACCGGGGCCTCGCCCGCCGCTTCGGCCGCCGCATCCATCTCGAACAGGGTTTTCATCACGCCCTTGAGGAAGGCGGCGTCACCGCCAATGCGCACATGGCAGAATTCGCTGGCGATGGGGGTGGAGCCGAAGGTCGCCATCTTTATGGCGTCCTGCGGTTCGGTAAAGCGGATCAGCGCGCGTTCGGGCATGGGGTTGACCGCCACGATGGGCGCGTTGCGCTTGCGGGCATGGACCAGCTCGGTCATCATGCGCGGGCTGTTGGTGCCGGTGTTCTGGCCGATGATGAAGATGGCCTCGGCAGCGGCAAAATCCTCCATCCGCACCGTGCCCTTGCCAATGCCGATGGACATGGCCAGCCCCCGGCTGGTCGGCTCGTGGCACATGTTTGAACAGTCGGGGAAGTTGTTGGTGCCGAACGCGCGCACGAACACGGAATACAGGAACGCCGCCTCGTTGGACGTGCGGCCCGAAGTATAGAATTCAGCCTGGTCGGGGTTGTCCAGCGCGCGCAGGTGGCGGCCGATCATGGCGAATGCGTCCTCCCACGTGCACGGCACGTAGTGGTCGCTCGCGGCGTCGTAGCGCATGGGCTGGGTCAGGCGGCCCTGTTCTTCCAGCCAGTGGTCGCTGCGCGCCATAAGTTCGGTTACGGTATGGGCGGCGAAGAAATCGGCCCCGATGCGGCGCTTCGTGGCCTCGAACGCCAGCGCCTTGGCCCCGTTTTCACAGAATTCCAGCGTCTTTTCACGGTCCGGGTCGGGCCATGCGCAGCTTGGGCACTTGAAGCCATCGGGGTGGTTCATGGCCAGCAGCGCGCGCGACCCCTTGGCCAGCACGCTCTGTTCCATCAGTGCGCGCGCGGTGGCGTTGGCTGCCCCCCAGCCACCGGCGGGGTGGGTATAGGGCTTGAATTCCGGCTTGTCGGACATGGCGTTCCCGTATTTTCTGCGCTGGCCGGCTGGCGGCCTGCGGGCAGGAAAGACCCCGCGCGACGGGTTTGCAAGCCAAAATGCCCGTGTGCCATCCCATATAAGAAACTCTTATTTTTTTATAATCGCTCCTTATCAGGAAACGCCTTACGATCCTGTATTCGTTATATTTTTCTGTATATAGACCGGCCTGCGCACTGTCCAGCGCACATACGGGATTCAGCCCGACCCCACCTTGACCGGCAGGGGGGCCAGCATCTCCACGCAGGCCGGTGCGGTGGGCAGCGGCGCATGCGCCATGAGCACGCCGCCCGGCTCCATGTCCGGCCCGATCCGGTCGGTGGGTATGATGTCGTGCAGGGTGGTGTTGTCCAGCACGGTCAGGAACGCCTCCACCGCGCGCCCCAGCAGGCCGCGCAGCGGGCAGTTGCCCGCCAGCAGGCACGGCCGCCCGTTGGCTGGCTCGCACGAGGCGATGGGCCGCATGTCCGTCTCCATCCGCCGCACGATGTCACCTATGATGATGTCGCGCGGCCCCGCCGCCAGTTCCAGCCCGCCGCTGCGCCCGCGCCGGGCATGCACCACCCCGCCATGCGAGAGATGGTTCACCACCTTGATGAGATGATTGTGGGATATGCCGTAAACCTCGGCAATTTCGTGGATCGAGACCCGCCTGTCCGGGTTCTGGCCAAGATAGATCAGCACACGCAGCGCAAAGTCGGTATGGAGCGTCAGGCGCATGGGCGCCCCCCCGCCATGCTGCCCTGTACCGGTAATGAAGGTAGGGTGTCCGGCATGATGCTCCTGTGGGCCAGTCGGGGCCATAGCGGGTGGTATTGTGCCAAAAAAGCCCCCATCGGTACATATTGCAACATAAAATTGCCTTTTGTTACATCATGGCACAACCGGTGCCCGCGCGCCCTTACCGCGCAGTGGCCGCGGCCATGTCCGATAGCGAAACGCGGTCCAGCACCGCCATGAACGCCGCGACCGAACGGGCGAACAGCCCGCGCAGGCGGCACTTGCCCGCCAGCACGCAGCCCCGCGCGCCGGTGGGGGCGCAGGGGGCGATGCAGTCCATCTCCCCCTCCATCAGCCGTACGATCCGGCCAATGCTGACCTGCTGGGGCGTATCCGCCAGTTCCAGCCCCCCTGCCCGCCCCCGCCGCGCGCGGACCACGCCGCTGCTGGACAGGCGGCTCATGACCTTGGCCAGATGATTTTGGGATATGCGGTTGCTCCGCGCGATCTCATGCAGCGGCACCCGCCTGCCCGGATGCTGGGCCAGGTAGATCAGGGCACGGAGCGAGTAATCGGTGTAAAGTGTCAGGCGCATGCCCGCACTTTACGCCCTTAGCGGGATTTCGGTGTGATCTGGCTCAAGGATAAGGGGCGAGATGGCAAGATTTGCAGCCGAAAGCGGCGGCGAGATCAGGTAGCCCTGCACCCGGTCCACCCCCATCTCACGCAGGATGTCCAGTTGCTGGCGCGTTTCCACCCCGCTGGCCGTGACCCCCAGCCCGAATGCCTGCGCCAGCCCGCACAGATGGGCCACCATGGCGCGCGCCCGGGCGTCACGCGCGATGTCGGCCACCAGCGTGCGTGAAATCTTGGCCAGCGTGAAGGGCACGTCACGCAGCACCGCCAGCGGCGGCATGGCCTGCCCGAAATCATCCACCGCCAGCGCAAAGCCATGGGCCGCCAGTTCGTGCAGCCGCTGGGTCAGCCGGTCCGAACGCCCCGCCGCCAGCACACATTCCGATATTTCCAGCACGTAATCCCCCGCCCGGCCGCCCTGTTCGCGTATCTCTGCCTCAAGCGCGTGCTGGAACCCGACATTGAGCAGGTCCAGACGGGAAAAGTTGATGGCCAGCCCCGGCCGTGCGGCAAGGCTGCCCGACCACAGCCGCATGTCGTCACGAAAGGCGCGGACCAGCCGGGGGCTCATGGCGCGGGCCAGTTCGGCATCACTGAACACGTCGCGGAAACTTTCCGCCGCCAGCATGCCGCGCTGCGGGTGGTGCCAGCGCAGCAGCCCCTCCACCTGGTCACACCGGCCCGTGCGCAGGTTCAGGATGGGCTGGTAGTACGGCTCAAACTGGTCCTGCTCCACCGCGCGCCGGGCATCGGCCAGGACCTGCGCGCGCTCCATGCCCTGCTGGTGCAGCGCGGTGTCGAACAGGCGCGCCTGGTTGCCGCCCGCGCGCTTGGCGGCGTATAGCGCGGCATCGGCGTTTTTCTGCAGGGCCTCGGCGGTTTCATGGGTCTCGACCGGGGTTACGCCAAGGCTGCCCGACACGCTGACCATCGCCCCGCCGCCAATCGCGATCGGGGCCTCCAGCGCCGCAAGCAGCCGCGCCAGCAGCGTCTCCCCCGGTATGGCGGACAGGGTATGGCTTATCACAAGGCCGAATTCATCCCCGCCCAGCCGGCATGCCGCGTCCTCGGGGTGCAGGATCTCGCGCAGGCGGCGGGCAATGGCCTTGAGCACCAGGTCGCCCGCATGGTGGCCGTGGATGTCATTGACCTGCTTGAAGCCATCAAGGTCGAACATGACCAGCCAGATGGTGCGGGCGATGTCATGCGCCTTGGCATCCACCGCCGCCTGCAGCACGGTGTTGAAGCCGCCACGGTTGAACAGTCCGGTCAGCGGGTCCGTCGCGGCCAGTGAGCGCAGCCTGTCGCGCGTGTTCATGAGTTCGGTGATCTCGAACCGGGTGGAGACATACCCCTCTATCGCGCCACTGGCGTCGTGCTTGGGCATGATGGTGGTGGCCACCCAGTAGGTCGTGCCGTCCTTGGCGCGGTTGCAGATATTGCCGCGCCACACCTGCCCCGCGCGGATGGTGCGGTACATCTGCCGGAAGAACGCCGCGTCATGATACCCGGAATTGACGATGCGGTGCGTGGACCCCAGCAGTTCGGCGCGGCTGTAATGGCTGATCGCGCAGAAGCGGTCATTGACGTAGTTTATGACCCCGCGCGCGTCGGTTATGGCGACGATCAGCACGTTATCGACAACATCAGCCCAGAAATCCGAATCCTGGTGGGTCAGCGCCCGCAGTCTGTCGTCATGTTTGAAGGGCATGGCGTATGGCTTCCTCTGGCCCGGCGGGGTTCTCTTTCAGGGCTGGATGGTGGCGGGCGGGTCGAGCGTGGGCGTGGCGG